>NZ_CP108086.1:4552584-4856090 GCF_036186745.1 Microbispora hainanensis
CTATCTGGCGCTGCGGAACAAGGAGCGTCGCGAGCGCCTGTCGGGCGAATACCGGCAGGACGAGCACCGGCGGGACGGGCGTCGGCGGCAGGAGCGCCGATGACGCCCGGGTCGTAGGGAAGCCGTCTAGAGGCCGAGCCGTCGCACCGCGGTCCGCCAGTTCTTGGCGATGGCCTGCTGCGCCTTGGCGAGTGGCACCTTGCCGCGGCACACCGCCCTCCACAGGGTGAGCTCGACCGCGTCCTTGGCGGCCGGGGTCTTGCCCGTGCCCGCCAGGACCGGCTGGGGCCACAGGTTCTTCGCGCTCTTGGGCGAGCCGCCCAGGGAGAGCGGGATCAGGTGGTCCTCCTTGTAGTGCGACGGCTTCCTGTCCGCGTAGCCGTACTGGGCGATCTGCGTGACCCGCAGGGCGTTGAGGTAGCTCGCCGGAGGCGCGACCTTCCTGCTGTAACCGGGCACGCAGATCGTCGACTTGATCGTCTTCTGCGTGACGGCGGGGTTGCGCGCGCCCGGCTGGCACTTCGGGTCCGGCAGCGGCAGGTACTTACGGGAGCACTTCGCCCCCGACGGCTTCGCGACCGGCTTCGGCTTGACGGTCGGCTTGGGCTTCGCGGTCGGCTTGGGCGTCGTGCCGCCGGAGGAGCCGGCCGGCTTCCACCGCCAGTAGGAGCCGTCCTGCACGCACCGGTAGGAGTCGCCGTCCTGCGAGGTTCCGCTCTTGCCATGGGCCGCCGCCGGGCAGAACGCGCCGGGCGTGACGCACTCCCAGTGGTCCCCGACCTGGCGGTAGCAGCCCGCCGACGCGGAGGAGGTCCCCGCGGGGGCGGCCACGGCGGCGGACGGGACGACGAGCAGGCCGGCTGACGCGAGCACGGCGCATAACGCGATCAACAGAGAACGGACGCGCACGCTGTCTCCTCTGTGAGGGGTTGAAGGGTGACAGAGAAGAGACGACTCAGCCGGGGCAAAGGTTCACTGGTGGGACTGATGTGACAGCTGTGACAAGACCGGGGCGAGGCGGCGGATTCCCTCCTCCAGCTCGGCCAGGCCGATCGCGGCCGTGTGGGTGAGCCGCAGCCGTGGTCCCGGGGGCTCGGAGGGGTAGTAGATGCGCCCCGGGCTCACCACCACGCCCTGTGCCTGCGCCGCCTCGACCACTTCCGCCTCGTCGGCGCCGGGCGGCAGCCGCACCCAGACGTGCAGGCCGCCGGCGGGAGTCAGCTGCACCTCGGCCGCGGGCGCGTGGCGGGCGAGCCCCGCCAGCAGCGTGGCCTGCCGTACGCCGATCTCCTGCCGGACCGTGCCCAGGTGACGCCGCCAGGCGGTGGAGCCCACGAACTCGGCGGCCGTCTCCTGCAGGGGCCGGGCGACGAAGAACGACTCCACCACCTGGCAGGCGCGCAGCCGGTGTGCGGCCGGGCCCCGCGCGGTCAGGCCGGCCACCCGCAGGCTCGGTGACGTGATCTTGCTCAGCGACAGGATGTGCACCACCGTGCCGTGGGTGTCCATGGTCACCATGGGCGGCGGAACGGGTCCCGTGGCCAGATAACGCGCGTAGTCGTCCTCGATCACGAACGCCCCCGCCGCCCGCGCCACGGCGAGCACCTGCTCCCTGCGCTCGCGGGTCAGCGTCGCGCCCGTGGGGTTGTGCAGTGTCGGCTGGCAGTAGAACACCCGCGCACCCGTCATCGCGAACGCCTCCGCCAGCAGGTCGGGCCGCACGCCGTCCCGGTCGAGCGGCACCGCGCTCGGCCGCAGCCCGGCCGCTCTCGCCGCCGCCAGCGCTCCCGGGTAGGTGGGGGTCTCGACGAGGATCGGCGAGCCGGGGGCCGCCAGCGCGCGGAACGCGAGGGTGAGCGCCGACTGGCCGCCGCTCACCACGAGCACGTCGCTGTGCGTCACCGCGCCGCCGACCTCGGCGGCGAACCACCGGCGCAGCTCCGGCAGGCCGTTCAGCGGGGGCATGCTCCACGCCTCCGGCCGGCGTACGGCTCGCGCGGCCGCCGCGGCCAGCGCCTTGACCGGGCGCAGATCGGGGTTGAGGTAGCCGCCGGTGAGCGGCACGACGCCGTCGGGAAGCGGGGCCAGCAGGCTCGCCGTCGCCGAGTCGTCCACCACCCGGTCGCCGAGGGCCACGGTCTGCCACGACAGGTCGGGCGTCCGCGCGACCGGCCGCCGGGCCGGGGCGACGAACACGCCCGCGCCGGGCCGGGTGACGACCCTCCCCTCCGCCGCGAGCTGCGCGATCGCCCGCGAGACCGTCACCGGGCCCACGCCGTGGCGGCGCATGATCTCCCGGCTGGACGGCAGCCGCTCGCCCGGCCGAGCCCTTTCCGTCTCCTCCCGGAGGATCGCGGCGAGCCGAGCGATACTGCTATCGTCATTCATGAAAGCTGACAATAGCGCTACTGTAGTTCTCCCGATAGCGGCAGCCCCGCACCGTTCGGCATGGCGGGGCAGCCTGCTGGCCGGCCTGGGCGTGCTGTCGTTCTCCGGCTCGCTTCCCGCGACCGCGTTCGCGCTGCGGGGGTTCGATCCGTACCTCGTCGCGATCGGGCGCGCGGCCGTCGCCGCGGTCGCCGCGGCGGTCTGCCTCAAGGCCGCCGGGGCGCCGCTCCTGCCGCCCCGCGCCCACCTGCGGGCGTACGCGCTGATCGTGCTGGGGGTGGTCGTCGGCTTCCCGCTGTTCAGCACCCTGGCCCTGGCCGGTGGTGCGAGCACGGCGCACTCGGCCGTGGTCATCGGGTTGCTCCCGGCCGCCACGGCCGCGTTCGCGGTGCTGCGGGCGGGGGAGCGGCCGAGGCCGCTGTTCTGGGCCGCCTGTGCGGCGGGCGCATTGTCGATCACCGTGTTCACGCTGACCCGCGGCACCGGCCGCCTCGCCGGGGCCGACGTGCTGCTCGTGCTCGCCCTGCTGTCGGCGGCCGTCGGCTACACCGAGGGCGGCCGCCTGGCCAGGGAGACGCCCGGCTGGCGCGTCATCTCGTACGCCCTGGTGCTGGCGGCCCCGCTCACCGTGCCCGCGACGGTCGTGCTGGCCCTGACCACATCGGCGGCGCCCTCGGCCGAGTCGCTGGCCGGGTTCACGTACGTCGCGCTGGTGTCGATGTTCCTCGGGTTCATTCCGTGGTACGCCGGGCTCGCGATGGGCGGGATCGCCCGCGCCGGGCAGACCCAGCTCGCGCAGCCGCTGCTCAACCTGGTGTGGGCGTGGCTGCTGCTGCACGAGGAGATCGGCGCCGCGACGATCGCGGCGGCCCTGGCCGTGCTCGCCTGCGTGGCGGTCACGCAGGGCAGCCGGAGGGCCGCATGACACAGGCCGGCCGCAGGCGGCCCGGAGTGGGCACTTGATTGGTGTGACGGCGCGGCGCAGGATGGGGCTGACAGTGTTACAACGTGATGCGGGTCACACGCGCGCGGGATGGTGAGGCGATGTCGGACGTCGTGGTTCCTGAGGGTGGTTTCTGGCCGGCGCCCGAGATCCCGCAGCCCAACATCTACCCGATGGAGTGGCGGGTGGAGACCGAGAAGCTCGCGGCCATCTACGAGAAGTCCAAGCGTATGGTCTGGAACCCCGCCGACCTGCCGTGGGACGCGCTCGACCCGCGGGACTTCACGGCCGAGCAACGGCTGGGGATCATGTACTGGTTCTCCGTGCTGGCCAACTTCGACGCCTCGGGCCCGGCCGTCTTCGCCCGCGCCACGATCCAGGCGTTCGAGAAGCACGAGGAGGATCCCGTCCGCAAGTGTTTCTTCTCGATCACGCGCGACGAGATGAACCACGAGGAGTGCTGCCAGCGGTCCATCGCCCGGCTGTGGCCCGGCGGCCCGCTCGACTGGCAGCCCTCCACCGACCTGGAGCGGGCGGCGCACAACAACATCGGCTGGCTTTATCACAACGGCGGGCGCTACTGGAACGGCTACAACACGGCCGTGGGCAAGTATTCGCTCGCCGTGCTGTTCACGAGCTTCATGATGGGGGAGATGGCGGCCTCGACGCTGTTCCGGGGCATGGCCTCCGGCACCGAGCACCCCCTGTTCTCGGAGATGTTCCACAAGATCGGCCGGGACGAGTCGCGGCACCTCCAGATCTGCATGACGATCCTGGAGAACGAGTGGCCCGGGCTCACCGACGACGTACGCGGCCTGATCACCCGTCAGTTGCGTGCCGGGTTCGTGTTCCTGTCGATGATCCTGTGGGAGCCGCCGGAGGGCTTCTGGGAGCTCCCGCCGTACTTCCTGCACAACCACCGCGTGCTGATGGACCACGCGCGGGAGGGCGGCCTCGGCGTGCTGTCGTACGACGAGCAGGCCGACAACTGGCGCGTGGCGATGGCCCGTGTGCGCGCGATCGTCGAGCGGTGGGGGATCGAGTTCCCCGCGATCCCCGAGCTCGACATCGACGGCGTGAACGTCGACGTGATCGACCCTGAGGACATCATCCCGGTGTTCTGACTCCTGGACGAGTGATTCCGATCGGTGATGAAGGCGCCCAGGAGCTCGTTCGGCAGGGCGTCTCCATTGCGACGTGACGGCGACGGTCCGGCCTGGACGCCGGAGACGACGAGCAGCGTGATGGAGTCGCCGGCCAGGCCCGCGCTCCCGGAAGAGGTGCACGTCCAGCAGGGATGCGTTCCGGCGGTGCGGCTCTCAGGCCACGAAGGCGATGGCGGCGACGACGCGCGGATCGCCCACCGTCTGGGCGGGCAGGGTGTCGCTCTCGCAGCGGGAAGTCTGTCCGGACATGTCGCGCTTTCATCGCACCTGGCCTCGTGCTGGGCCATCTGGATTCGACGTCAAGCGCGAATTGCGGGCGGGGCATACGCTGTTGCATATGACGCAAGAAGACGGAGCGCTGGACAGCCTCGTACGCAAACGGATCCGCGCACTGCGCGTCGCACAGGGCTGGTCGCTGGAAGAACTGGCCACCCGCGCCAACCTCAGCCAGTCCTCGCTGAGCCGGATCGAGAACGGACAACGCCGCCTCGCCCTGGACCAGCTCGTCACCCTCGCCCGCGCCCTGGACACCACACTCGACCAGCTCGTGGAGAACGCCGCCGACGACGTCGTCATCAGCCCGATGATCGACGGCGCCCACGGTCTGATGCGCTGGCCCATAAAGGGCGACCCCGGCATGAGCGTCATGCGTCAGCGCATGACCGAGCCTCCGCCCGGCAATCCCGCCCGCATGCGCGCCCACCCCGGCCGCGAATGGCTCGTCGTGCTTTCCGGCACCGCGATCCTCATGCTCGGCCACCGCCGGTTCCGCATCGAGACCAACCAGGCCGCCGAGTTCCCGACCATGATGCCGCACGCGATCGGAGCCGAGGGCGGCCCGTGCGAGATCATGGGCATCTTCGACCGCGACGCTCGTCGGGGCCACCGGCGCGTCGCGGGCGAGACCGGCGAGTGCGACGGCGCGCAGGGCCCCTGCGAGTAGCACCCTCGCGAGTACGGGTTGCCCCGCCACATTTGCGCGGCGGGCAGCACACCGAGCCACCTTGTTGCGTTTCTCGCAAGGAGTCATGCCGTAGGCGCATGGGCTGCTTACGGTGATGTCATGACCCCAGCGCACGAGCACACCCCGCACCACGGCGGCTCGCACGGCCGCCACCAGGAGCACGACGACAGCGGCCAGGCGGAGATCCTCGACCTCGACGCCGAGGTCCTCGCCGAGCACATCGCATCCATCACCGCCTGGCTGCCGCTGAAGGTCGAGCCGCGCCAGGTCGTGGACCTGGGCTGCGGCACCGGCGCGGGCACCTTCGCGCTCCTCGAAGGCTTCCCAGAGGCGCACGTCACCGCGGTCGACGCCTCCGTCGGTCACCTGCGGCTCCTGCGTGAGAAGGCATGCGCCCGCGGCGTCTCGGACCGGGTGCGCACCGTGCAGGCCGACCTCGACACCAGCCGCTGGCCCGACCTCGGCACACCGGACCTGGTGTGGGCCTCCGCGTCCATGCATCACATGGCCCATCCCGACCGCGCACTGCGGAGCGTCTACGAACTTCTAGCGCCGGGCGGGCTGTTCGCCGTCGTGGAGCTGGACGGCCTCCCCCGCTTCCTGCCCGCCGACGCCCCCGAAGGCCGGCCGGGGCTCGAGGACCGCGTCCACAGAGCGACCGACGGCTTCCACGCTGAACACGTCCCGCATCGCGGCGCCGACTGGGGGCCGATGCTGGCCGCCGCCGGCTTCACCGTCGAGGCCGAGCGCACCATCACCGTCGACATCGAGGGCGACATCGAGGGCGACATCGAGGGCGACATCGAGGGCGACATCGAGAGCGACCGCGGCGAGGCCATCGGCCGCTACGCCCACCGCAGCCTGCAACGCCTCCGCGGCGCCGCCGCGCCCGCACTCGGCCCTGAGGACCTCGCCGCCCTCGACGAACTCCTGGACACCGACAGCCCGCACAGCATCCTGCGCCACGACGACCTCGCCGTACGCACCGAGCGCACCGTCTGGGCCGCCCGCCGCACCTGACCCTGGGCTCCCCGGTCGCCTGCCGGGCGGCAAGCGCGCCCAACCTTTCGGAACCACTCGTCCTAGCGGACGGCGGAACGCAGGGCCGCGATCAGCGCGACGACGGCGGGATGGCCGCCGGCGCCCCGGCGGAAGGCCACGCGGGTGCGGCGGCGCATCGACAGCGCGGTCAGCGTGACGCCGTCGGGCGGGTCGGCGGCGCCCAGCTCCGGCACGAGCGCCACGCCCTGCCCGACGGCGACCATCGCCAGGACCGTGGCGAAGTCGTCGATGTGGTGGCGTACGCGTGGGGAGAAGCCGGCCGCCTGGCAGGCGCGCACGGTCATCGTGTGGCAGAGGGTGCCCGGCGTCGAGACGATCCACGGCGCGTCTCGGCAGGTGAGGAGCGTGGCCGCGTCCCCCTCCCCGCCGGCGGGGCGGACGGTGGCCAGATACATCGGTTCGTCGAGAAGGGGGACGGCGTCCAGGGCGAGATCGGGCTCGGCCGGGACGAAGTCGTACTCATGGACCAGCGCCACGTCGAGCTCGCCGGCGCGCAGGCGCGGCGCGACCTCGGCCGGGTCCACCTCGTCCACCATCGGGTCGAGGCCCGGATGGCTGCGGGCGAGCGCCGCCAGGGCCGAGGGGAGGATGGCGCGGGTCGCAGTGGGAAAGGCGCCGATCCGCACGGTCCCGGATAAGTCCCCCTTGGCCGCGGCGAGCTCCGCCGCCGCCTGCTCCAGCCGTTCGAGCACGGCCTCCGCGTGCCGTACGAGTGTCACCCCGGCGGGGGTGAGCGCGACCCGGCGTCCGGTGCGTTCCAGCAGGGCGACCCCCGCCTCGCGCTCCAGCGCGGCGAGCTGCTGGGAGACGGCCGAGGGAGTGAACGTCAGCGCCTCGGCCACCGCGGCGATCGTGCCCCGGTAGGCGAGCTCGCGGAGCAGGCGCAGCCTGCGGACGTCGAGCATCAGCGCGGGAAGTGGACGTCGAGCATCGGCTCAGCTTAACGGTTTCGACAGAAAGGCGAACTGGACCTACATGCTCTGCCGCCGGAAGGATCGCGGCATGACTCTTTCCGGCATCCATGTCCCGCTGATCACCCCGTTCGCCGAGAACGGCGAGATCGCCTTCGACGCGCTCGAAGACCTGGCCCGCGGCGTGCTCGACGACGGTGCGTCCGGGCTCGTCGCGCTCGGCACCACCGCGGAGGTCGCCACGCTGACCGAGCAGGAGCGGCGCGCGGTCATCGAGCTGTGCGGCCGGGTCTGCCGTGAGCGGGGCGCCACGCTCACCGTCGGCGCTGGCTCGGCCGACACGCGGAGCACGGCCGAGGCGCTGCGCGCGCTCAAGGGGGAGGCCGACGCGGCGCTGGTGACGGTTCCCGCGTTCGTCCGCCCATCCGAGGCCGGTGTGCTCGCCCACTTCGCCGCGCTGGCCGAGCAGACCCCGGTGCCGCTGGTCGTCTACAACATCCCCTATCGCACCGGGCAGACGGTGGGCGCGGCCACGCTGCGGCGGCTGGGCGAGCTGCCCATGGTGGCCGGGGTGAAGCACGCCGTCGGCGGCGTCGACCTCGACACGGTCGCCCTGCTCGCCGACCCGCCGGAGGACTTCGCGGTGCTCGCCGGGGACGACCCGTTCCTGTCCGCGCTGCTCGCCCTGGGCGCCTCCGGTGGCATCCTCGCCTCCGCCCACCTGCGCACCGGTGAGTTCGCCGCGCTCTTCCAGGCGTGGCGGGCCGGGGACGTCGAGCACGCCCGCGCCCTCGGGCACCGGCTGTCGCTCATGTCGGCGGCCATGTTCGCCGAGCCCAACCCCACCGTGCTGAAGGGCGTCCTGCACGCCCAGGGCCACATTCCCACCGCCGCCGTACGGCTCCCGCTCGTCCCGGCGAGCGCGACGTCCGTCGAGGCGGCCCTACGGACGGTGTGACCCGGTGTGACGTGGTGTGACCTTTGCGGATAATCCGCAAGCGGACGAATTGGTAGCCTGGACGCATGACCGCCATGGCGCCCTCACGTGACGAGCCCGACCTGTCCTTCCTGCTCGACCACACCAGCCACGTGCTGCGAACGCGGATGGCGGCGGCCCTCGCCGAGATCGGCCTGACGGCGCGCATGCACTGCGTGCTCGTCCACGCGCTGCAGGAGGAGCGTACGCAGATCCAGCTCGCCGAGCTGGGCGACATGGACAAGACCACGATGGTGGTCACCCTCGACGCCCTGGAGCAGGCCGGTCTCGCCGAGCGCCGGCCGTCCAGCACCGACCGGCGGGCCCGGATCGTCGCGGTCACGGAGAAGGGGGCGCAGGTGGCCAAGCGGAGCCAGGAGATCGTCGACAGGGTCCACCGGGACGCCCTCGCGTCGCTGCCCGAGGAGGAGGCGGAGGTGCTCGTGCGCGCGCTCAACCGGCTGGTCACGGGGCACCTGGCGACCGCGGTGGAGGCGCCGCAACCGGTGAGGCGGGCGCGCCAGCGCGGGTGACCGGTCCGTTAGGGATCGTCTACAACAAAACTATCTGCTACGGTTCTTTCTGTTCCTCATGAACAGGAGGCGACCCATGTCGCGGATATCCCGATCCCGTCTGCTCGTGCTGGGCGTGCTGTCCGCCACGATGCTGATGACGGTGCTCGACGGCAGCATCGTTACCGTGGCCATGCCCGCCATCCAGCGGGACCTCGGCTTCGCGCCCGCCGAGCTGAGCTGGACCGTCAACGCCTACCTCATCGCGTTCGGCGGACTGCTCCTGCTGGCCGGTCGGCTGGGCGACCTGATCGGCCGCCGGACCATGTTCCTGGCGGGCAACGCCGTCTTCGCCGCCGCGTCCCTGCTCGCCGGAGCCGCCGGCAGCCCGGGGATGCTGATCGGCGCCCGCTTCCTCCAGGGCGTCGGCAGCGCCATGGCCTCGGCGGTCGTGCTCGGCATCCTGGTGACGACGTTCACGGACGCGGGGGAGCGGGCGAAGGCCATCGGCGTCTTCAGCTTCACCGGCGCCGCCGGGGCGTCGCTGGGCGCGGTGCTCGGCGGAGTCCTCACCGACGCGCTGGGCTGGAACTACATCTTCCTGATCAACGTGCCGATCGGCGTGGTCACGATCGTGCTGGCGCTCCGGGCGCTGCCGGCCGACCGGGGGCTCGGCCTGGCGGCCGGCGCGGACGCCCTGGGCGCCCTGCTGGTCACGGCCGGTCTCATGCTGGGCATCTACGCCGTGGTCCAGATCGAGCGGTATGGCCCGCGCTCCCTGTGGTTCGGTGTGATGGCGCTCGTGCTGCTGGCCGCGTTCCTCGTCCGGCAGGCCACCGCCCGCACCCCGCTCATGCCGCTGCGGATCCTCCGCTCACGCGCCGTCGCCGGGGCCAACCTCGTGCAGGTGCTGACCGTGGGCGCGATGTTCGCCTTCCAGGTCATCGTCGCGCTGTTCCTGCAGCATGTGCTCCGCTATGACGCGTTCGGCACCGGGCTGGCCATGCTTCCGGCGGCGGTGTCCATCGCGGGGGTGTCGCTGTTCGCGTCCCCTCGCCTGAGCACCCGCTTCGGCGCGCGTGCCGTACTGCTGGGCGGCCTGGTGCTGCTGATCGGTGCGATGGCCTGGCTCGCCCGCGTCCCTGTCGACGCGCATTACGTGACCGATCTGCTTCCCGTGATGGTGCTCATCATGGGCGCCGGGCTGGTGCTTCCGGCGCTGACCGCGCTCGGCATGTCCGACGCCCGCCCCGACGACGCGGGCCTGGTCTCGGGGTTCTTCAACACGACCCAGCAGGTCGGCATGGCCGCCGGCGTCGCCCTGCTGTCCACGCTCGCCGCCTCCCGTACGGACGGGCTGCTGGCGGGCGGGGCGAGCGAGGCGGTCGCGCTGACCGGCGGCTACCGGCTGGCCTTCACGGTCTCCCTCGCCCTGCTGGTCGGCGCCTTCGTGGTCGCGTACGTGGTCCTGCGGCGGCCCGGGGCGGACGTGGAGCAGGCGGCGGAGCTCCAGCCCGAGGGAGTCTGAGGACCGCCCCGCCCCCGGGGCGCTGTGGCTCCGACACCGTGGCTCCAACACTGTGTGGTCAGACACTGTGGCTCCAACGCTGTGGCTTTGAAGCTGAGACTCCAAAGTTGTGACTCCAGCCAATGGGCGTCCGGCTGTCACCGGCCGGAGGCGGTGCGGCGTCCTCTCACGTGCGACCAGTGTTCCCGGAGGCAACGATGGGCGTCCCCTCGCAGGCCATGCGCGCGCCCTGGGCGCGGGTGACCACCCGCGCCCGCCTCCGGCACTGGTTCGCCCGGCCGGTGAGTGACGGTGACCGCGCCCCCGTGCGACCGGCTTCCGTACGGCGGCGCCTTCGTCGCCGGTCCGTCCCCCGACCACGGAGCCATGGTGGATTCCCAGACCGTTCTCGTCCTCGCCGGGGCCTTCTTCGGCGTCTGGCTCGTCTTCGATTACATACGCAACTACCTGTCGAAATGCCCCAAGTGCAAGGGAAGCGGCACACTCAAGGCCACCTGGTGGTCGGGGCGCTACCGGCCCTGCCCGCGCTGCGGCCGTAAGGGAGAGGTCCCGCACGCCTTCGGCCCCAAGAGCTGAGCCGGCGGCGCGGCCGCTTTCCGGGTGATCGGTTGTCAGGCTGATCCTGACGGTGTAGCTTTTGGCCGTGCACGTCAGGAACAACCTGACAGCTCACCCCCCTTGGAGGCGTCGTGCCTGTTCCTTCCCTGGCGGACCAGGACATCCGCTGCTCGTTCTGTTCCAAGCCGAAGACCGCCGTAGCCAAGGTGATCGCCGGTGCCGGCGTCTACATCTGCAACGAGTGCGTCGGGCTCTGCGCCGAGATCCTGGCGGCCCAGTCCATCGAGGCTCCGGAGATCCCGTACACCGAGAGCATGACCGACGAGCAGATCCTGGAGTTCCTTCCGCGGATCGCCGAGGTCGGCGCGCAGGTCGAGGACAACCTGAAGGTCTGGGTCCAGCGGGCGCGCGACCGGGGCGTCACCTGGGCCAGGATCGGGGCCGCGCTCGGCATGACCCGGCAGTCCGCCTGGGGCCGGTTCTCCGGCGAGGAATGACGCTCGCTCGGCCGGATTGTCGGTGCGGCCCGCCACGATGTCCCGCATGACGACGATCGATCCCCTGGCGCCGTTCCAGTGGCTCAACGGGTCTCGGTGCGGAGGCGGCGGACCGCTGGCGAGATTTTCAGCGCGGCCTTCTTTCGCGGGCTCGACCGCGCGGAGGTGGTGCGCCGCTTCAGCCCCGGCCGTGGCTCGGGCAAGGAGACGGTCGTTCGCGGTGAGATCAGCGGCGTGAGTGAGGCGTGAGGTCGTATCCGGGCGCGGTGACCGACTGCGACCGGCCGTCGTGGTCGCTTTCCGGTGCGGCTGTCGTTCCGCCGGGGCTCAGGATTCCGGCGGCGATTCGAGGTCGATGCCGAGCTGGGAGTAGAGCTCCAGCTGGTCGTAGTAGTCGCGATCGGTGACGATCTTGCCGTTCTCGACCGCGCAGGCGCAGCTGCCCCGCACCGTTATGCGACGGCCCGTCGCGGCCGCCACCCGGCCGCCCGGCAGCAGGAGCGCGCCCATGTGCGTGCCGGTCATCGTGTACTCGGTGAAGGCGGGGTCATCGCAGGGGGCCTTGTACCAGGCGGTGTAGTAGATGTCGGGGAAGACCTTGCAGAGGTCCTCGTAGGCCCAGGCGATCTGCTCATGGCCCTCCGCGATGCCCGCCGGGCTGATGTACACGGCGTCGGGCGCGTAACAGTCCAGCACGTCATAGAGGTCGTGACTGTTGATCGCGGCGAAGAGCCTGTCTTTGAGTTCTCGAGCGCTCGGCATCGTCCCGGCCACCTCCTCGGCGCCTGCTTCCGACGGCGCCGCAAAGCGTGGTTCAAATCTAACGCCATTGGTATTCAGGTGCCCGACCTGGGATGATGCTTTTGGTTATGGCGTGATGTGCAATGTTCATGTCGTTGACGCCATCAAGTCCTGGTCGCGAGCATTGAGGGCATGCAGCGACGCGTGGTCATCGTGATCTTCGATGGCTTTCAGATGTTCGACCTCGCCGGGCCGGCCGACGTCTTCTCCACGGCGAACCTGATCGTGCCGGAGGCCGGCTATCGGCTTGAGGTGACGGCCGTGCGCGCCGGGGCCATACCGGCTCAGAACGGGATCGCGACCCTCGCGGAGACCCCGCTGGCCGAGGTCGCGGGGCCGATCGACACGCTGCTGGTCGTGGGCGGGCTGTCGATGCCGGAACACCTGCGGGATCGTGAACTGGTCGCGGGCATCACACGGCTGGCGGCCGGGGCCCGGCGCGTCGCCTCCGTCTGCAACGGGAGCTTCCTGCTCGCGGAGGCCGGGCTGCTCGACGGCAGGCGCGCGACCACCCACTGGCTGGTCGCGGGCGAGCTGGCCGACCGCTACCCGGACGTCGAGGTGGACGCCGATCCCATCTACATCCGCGACGGGAACGTCTGGACCTCGGCCGGGGTCAGCTCGGGAGTGGACCTCGCCCTGGCGCTCGTGGTCGACGACCACGGCCACACGATCGCCCGGAACGTCGCCCGCGGACTCGTGGTGTATCTGCACCGGCCGGGCGGGCAGAGCCAGTTCAGCGCCCCGATGCGGGCCGCCGTCCCGCGTGCCGAGCCGCTGCGCGAGATCCAGGCGTTCATCGACGCCAACCCGGCCGAGGACCTGAGCGTGCCCGCGCTCGCCCGGCGGGCCGGGATGAGCGAGCGGCACTTCTCCCGCGTCTTCACCGAGCAGACCGGGGTCTCACCCGGCAGGTACGTCGAACGCAGCAGGGCCGACGCCGCCCGGCGGCTGCTGGAGACCACCGCGCATCCCCTGGACCGGGTGGCCAGGGAGTCGGGGCTCGGCGTCCCCGAGACCCTCTATCGGGTCTTCCGCCGTCATTGGCGCGTCTCACCCGGCGACTACCGCCGCCGGTTCCGGTCGAAGGAAAGCAGCAGATCATGAACATCGCGATTCCGCTCTATCCCCGGTTCACCGCGCTCGACGCCGTCGGGCCGTACACGGTGCTCGCGTTCGCGCCGGGCTGCACGGTCACGTTCGTCGCGGCCGAGCCCGGGCCGGTGCTCGACGACCGGGGCAGCCTGAGCCTCGCGGCCACCGCGTCGTACGGCGACCTGCCCGCGCCGGACGTGGTCGTCGTGCCGGGAGGGCCGGGGACGATCGAGGCGCTGTCCGACACGGAGTTGCTGAGCTGGATCGCACGGGCCCACGAGGGCACCCGGTGGACGACCTCGGTGTGCAGCGGCTCGTTCCTGCTGGGCGCGGCGGGGCTGCTGAAGGGCCGCAGGGCGACGACCCACTGGGGATGGCTCGACCAGCTCGCCGGGTTCGGCGCCGAGCCGGTCGGCGAGCGCGTGGTCATCGACGGCAAGATCGTGACGGCGGCGGGGGTGTCCGCCGGCATCGACATGGCCCTGAGCCTGCTGGCCGCGACGCACGACGAGGAGACGGCGCAGACCGTGCAACTCGCGATCGAGTACGACCCGCGGCCGCCCTACTCGGCAGGCAGCCCGAAGACCGCCCCGGCCGGCCTGAGCGACAAGGCGCTGGCCCTGATCGGCTGAGCCGTTCGTGCCGTCGAGCGTGTCGACCGGCACGGGCCTCGCGCCGCCCCCGCGGCTCCTCCGGGAGATTGTTCCGCATCGACCCCAGGCAACCGGTGAGGCCGCCGGGTGAACGAGGGTGATACCACCGGGCGCCTCTGGGGCGGTCCGGTGCGCGACCCTCAGGAGCGTACCGCTCGGTCATGACCCGCGGGAGCGCCTCGTCGAGACCGCCGCGTGAGGTGGTCGCCCACCTCGCGCGGCAGCCGGCCGCGCTACGTCACAGGGCCCGCCGCGTCCGGCCCTCCGGACACCGCGGGCAGGTCGAGGTGCTCGCGCAACGTCGTCCCGGTGTACTCGGTGCGGTAGGCGCCCCTGTCCTGCAACTCCGGAATCAGCTTGTTCACGATGTCCTCCAGAGAGGAGGGGAGCAGGTGCGGGCTGATGTTGAACCCGTCCACCGCACGCGTACGGACGTATCGCACCCATTCGTCGGCGACTTGCGACGCGGTGCCGACGAAGGCGCGCTCGCGCGGCGTGACCCGGCGGACGAGCTGCAGGATCGACAGGTTCTCCGCCGCGGCCTGCTCCCGCCACCGGGCGATGGTGGCGAGCTTGCCGGTGCGCCGCTCGATGGGGAGCGTGCCGCGAGAGGGGTCCAGCTCGGCCGCGCTCGGCTCGATGTCGGGCAGCGGGCCGTGCGGATCGTAGGCCGACAGGTCGGTGTTCCAGTACTGCTCCAGGAACGCGATCGCCCGGGGTGGCGAGACCTGCTCCGCGAACACCCACTCGGCGCGCTCTCTCGCCTCTTCCGGAGTGTCGCCGATGATCACCGAGGCGCCGGGCAGGATGCGCAGCGAGTCCGGCGAGCGGCCGTGACGGGCCAGCCGGGCCCGCAGATCGGCGGCGTAGGCGACGGCCTTGTCATAGTCGGTGTTGGCCGAGAACACCACGTCGGCATGACGGGCCGCCAGCTCGCGGCCGCCGTCGGAGTCGCCCGCCTGGAACAGCACCGGCCGTCCCTGGGGGCTGGCCGGAACGGTGGCGCGGGCGCGCAGCCGTACCAGGTCGGTGTCGCGTCCGACCTCGCGGATCGCGCCGGGCCGTGCCCAGGACGCCTCCTCTCCTGACTCGGCGATCGCGTCCGGCGCCCAGGACGCCCACAGCTCCTTGGCCGCCTCCACGAACTGCGTGGCCCGCTCGTAACGGCGCTCATGGGCAAGCCAGCCGCCGTGGCGGAAGTTCGCGCCCGTCCAGGCGTTGTCGGTGGTGACGATGTTCCAGCCGGCCCGTCCGCCGGACAGGAAGTCCAGGCTCGCCAGGCGGCGGGCCAGGTCGGCGGGGAAGTTGTAGGTCGTGTTCTGCGTGGCGACCAGGCCGATCCGCTCGGTCACCGCGGCGAGGGCGGAGAGCTGGGTGATCGCGTCGGGGCGGCCGGCCACGTCCAGGTCGTGCACACGTCCGCGGTTCTCCCGTACGCGGAGCCCCTCGCCGAGGAAGAACGCGTCGAACAGCCCGCGCTCCAGGAGCTGCGCGACGTGGACGAAGGTCTCGATCGCGGTGTGGGATGCGGCGTGCGGATCCGTCCAGATGAGCTGGGGGCCGACCCCGGGATAGAACACGCCGAGGTGCACCTGGGCGTGCGGGTCGTAGGGGGCGCCGGTCGGGCTGGGGGAGGTCATGGGGCGTCCCTTCAGACGGTCGCGCTCGCGACGGCGGCGAAGCGGTTGGCGGGATGGGGCAGGCCCAGCGTCGTACGGAGCGTGGCCCCGGGCACGGGCGGTGCGTGCAGGCCCGCCGCGGCGAGCGCGGGCAGCACGTCCGCGGCGAGCACCGGCAGGTCGGCGGCGAGGACGGCGGGGTGCAGGCGAACCCCGTCGACGGCCGGGGGGAGCGAACGCAGCAGTGCCACGAGCCCGCCGGCCGGTCCGGTGTAACGCAGGCGTCCCGAGTCCGGCCACGGCGTCGCCGCGTCCAGGACGGCGAGCCTCCGCGCCGCCGGTTCGGCGGCGTCGAGCACGACCTCGATCTCGGCGAACGCGAGCGCCGCGCCCGCGTCCTTGGCCTGCCGTGCCCGGCGGGCGAGCGCGTCGGGATCGGTCTCGCTCACGAGCACCACGTCGGCCAGGGCGTCGAGTTCCAGGGCGGCCGGGGCGAGCACGACGACCTGGCCCTGCGGCGGGCGCGGTGTGATGAGAGGTCCCGAGATGGTGAAGTTCGTCCCGATGTAGTTGACGTGATGGACGCGGCCGGAGTCGAGGTAGCGGCCGGTGGCCACGTCCTTGATCACCGCGTCGTCCTCCCAGGAGTCCCACAGCAGGCGGGCCACCTCGATGACGTCGGCCGCCTCACGCCGCGCGTCCTCGCCGGTGAGCGCCCGCGCCCCGATGGTGGCGAAGGCGTCGTCGCCGTCGGCCGCGCCGACCACCCAGGCCGCCCGGCCCCGGCTGGCGTGGTCCAGGCTCGCCAGCTGCGTGGCCAGGTGGAACGGCTCCGTCGTGGTCGTGTGCAGCGTGGGGGCGAGCCCGATGCCGCTGGTCAGAAGGGCGGCGAACGCGGCCCGGGTGCCCGCCTCCAGGCGCCCGGCGTCGTCCGGCGCGGGGCCGGCCGGGAGCGGGGAGTCGGCGAAGGTGGCGAGCGTGAAGCCGGCCGCCTCCGCCTCGGTGACGACCCGCCGCAGCGCCGCGGCCGTCAGCGTGTGCGCGGGTGGGCGGCCACTGTGGCGCCAGGAGGCCGGATGGGCGCCGTCTCCGTCCAGATCGACGGCGAGCGACAGGCGACGATCGGTCATGGTGGGCTCGTCCTCTTCTCTCCGTGCGGGTGTTCCTCCGCGGCGTTGCCGTCCAGCAATTAGCTGGTTATTTGGTAGGAATAGTCTGGAAGACGGATATGTTCCCGCACAAGGCGATCTTTTTCTGAGGACGCGTTCTGAGGGGCCCGGTCAGCCCGCGACCGGGGGCGCTGCCCCGTCCGGCCCTGTCGCGGGTCGCCAGCCGAGTTCGGGCCCCAGCCTCGTGGCGATGTCGGTGAGGATCTGCACGTAGTCCTCGTGGCCGAAGGTGAACGGCAGCGCGAACGCGACCTCGTCGATCTCCCGGAAGGCGGCGTGCGCGTACAGCCGCTCGGCGATTTCCGCCGAGCTGCCGACGAGATCGGGCGCGAACATCATGCGGGCAGGTCCCTGCGGTGCGGCGGTGCGGGGCGTGCGCTTGGCGGCGTACTCCTCGTACTTGGCCCGCTGCTCCGGCGTCGCCGTGTCGGTGGGGATGACGACCAGCCCCTGGGAGACGCGGGCCTTCTGCCCGTCGGGGTGGCGGTCGCGGAACTCCCGAATGTGGGAGAGCTGGATCTCGGCGAAGTCCTCCGACTCCTCCGCCTTGACGACGCTGCTGGTCAGGAAGTTCATGCCGTGTTCGCCCGCCCATCGGGCCGAGCGGAGGCTGGCGCCGCCGTACCACATGCGATCGCCCAGCCCCGGCGAGTGCGGCTGGACCCGGTCGGAGAAGACCTCGAACCCCTCGGTGCCGCTGAAATCGGTGACCGGCTCGCCGCGTACGAAGGACAGCAACCGGCGCACCCGCTCGTAACTGAAGTCCTCCAGGTCGGCGGTCCCGGGGTGGAGCGCGTCCTTGACCTGGTCGTAGTGCATCGGGGGCCCGACGCTGACGCCCGGGTTGAGCCGGCCCCCGGACAGGATGTCCACCGTGGCAAGGTCTTCGGCGAGCCGTAGCGGGTTCTCCCAGCCGAGGGGGGTGACCGCCGTCCCCAGCTCGATGCGGGTGGTGCGCTGGGAGGCCGCCGCCAGGATGGCGACCGGGGAGGAGATGCCGTACTGCAGATGGCGGTGCCGCACCCAGGCGCTGTCGAAACCGAGCCGCTCGCCCAGCTCGATGATCCGCAGCGTCGACTCGTGTCCCGGGCGCGGGTCGTCCCCGTCGAACAGTCCGATGGTCAGAAAACCCAGCTTGCGCAGTGGTTGTGTGGGCACCGGCATGATGACCTTCCTCCTCTTTGTCCAAAGCCAACCAGGAATGAGGGGAAATAATTGCCGGGGCCCGGCGGCTCCGCAACACTCGACGTCCTCGCTGGTCTACGACCGGCCGGCCGGTGCGCCGAACGGCCCGGCGTAGTCCGCGCGGCGCCGCCTGATGACGGTCTCGACCACGATCAGGTTGACGACCCAGCCCAGCGTCTGCCCGACCGGGATCATCGAGTGCGCGAGCTCTCCCATCGCTTCGGCCCCGCGGAA
The DNA here is from genome assembly GCF_036186745.1 of Microbispora hainanensis. Taxonomy (NCBI): domain Bacteria; kingdom Bacillati; phylum Actinomycetota; class Actinomycetes; order Streptosporangiales; family Streptosporangiaceae; genus Microbispora; species Microbispora hainanensis. The sequence continues at coordinate 4,570,846 of NZ_CP108086.1, forward strand.
GGGGCCTGCACCAGCAGGAGCAGGGGAACGAGGACGCGCGCGGTGACGGCGAGGAACGCCGAGGAGATAGGCCCGGCCGAGCGCCCGGTGGACTCGCCTGCGAGCCCGCACCTTGGGCATGAACTGCAGGGAGCCGAGCACGGCCGCGAACGCGCCACGGAAGCCTTCACGCAGACAGCAAGGCGGCGTCGGGTTGGTCAGGCGGCGCTCGGGTGGTGCGATCAGTCCTTCGGCCAGTTGTCTGGGGAAGACACATAAGTGCCGCGATGGGGAACGGTGAACACCCATCCCTGCTTGCGAAGGAAGTCCACGGCGTTGCGAGCGGTGGCCTTGGCGACGCCGTACTGCTTCATCAGCGCCTTCTCCGGCGGAATGCGCCGATTCGGCACGAGGTCTCCGTTGCGGATCTGTTCCAGGATCTCGGCCGCTATGCGCTGGTAGACAGGCGTCCGTTCGGCTGACCGTGGAGTGCCCGGCTGTCCGACGAACGTTCCTTCGCCTTGGACGGTGTAGACGAGGCCCTGCTCGCGAAGCTCCCGGGTGACGCGTCGTGCCGTGAGGCGGGCGATGCCGTATTCGGCTTCCATCTCGGTCTCGCTCGGGACGGCGTCGCCCGGCTCGAGCTCGCCGTGATCGATCTGCTCTCGGATGATCTCGGCGATCTGTTTGTAGATCGGCACCGGACCGTCGCGATCAATCATGAAGGAATGATAGACGAAACCGGACGTCTACCTACAAAGCAGACAACCACCGGCGAGATGTATAGGAGTAGTAGACCGCTATAGCTAATATGGTCTACGCGTCGTCGACCTGGCCGTCAGACGCGATCCGGCGCCAGGCGGTGTCGGTGACGATCACGTGGTCGAGGAAGCGGAGGCCGACGGTGTCGGCGGCCTCGTGGAGGCGGGCCGTGACCTCGACGTCGGCGGGGCTGGGGTCGAGCGATCCGCTCGGGTGGTTGTGGGCGAGGCCGAAGGCGGCACCGCCGGAGAGGAGGACGGTCGTGACGATGTCGCGGACGGGCGCGGGAGTGTGGTCGCTGCCGCCCTCGGTGACAACGGTCCGGCGGAGCACGGCGCCGCGGCCGTCGCACACGATCACGACGAGCCGCTCGCGCGGCTGTCCGTGCAGCAGGGGAGCGGCAGCCGAAGCGATGTCGGCCGAGCAGGTGATCCGGCTTCGCTCCGGCTCCGCCTGGGCCCGCCGTACGAGATGGAACGCGGCCGCCACACGGGCGGCCTTGGCGGGGCCCACACCTGGGACGGCGAGCAGCCGGTGGGCCTCGGAACGGGCAAGCTCCCCGAGGTCGCCACAGTGGGCGATGAGCTGGGAGGCGAGTTCGACGGCGCTCACGCCCCTGCTGCCCGAGCCGAGCAGCAGGGCGAGCAACTCCCTGTCGGCGAGCGCGGCGGCTCCCGACGTCAGCAGCCGCTCACGCGGCTGGTCGGCCAGGGGCATGTCCTTGACGCGCATCGGCACCTCCGGATGGGGGATCCGGATTGGTTGTACCAGTGGGCACCGACAGTCAGAGGGGGCTGGGAATGCCGTAGACCAGCCGGAACCTGTCGCCGGGCACCACGGCGTCGCTGGTCTCGACCGGGCGCTCCCCGGTCCAGTACGTACGCTCGATCTGGAGCACCTGGACGCCGGCGGGCAGTTCGAGCAGGTCGCTCTCGGTCGGCTGGGGGACACGGATGAGCACGCTCTCGCTGATCTCCGTGACGGGCAGGCCGCTCGCCGCGAGCCGGAAGGCCGCGCTCCTGCGTTCGTACGTGCCCTCTTCGGGCGCCTGGCTCTGGCCGGGCTCGATCGGCTCGTACGAGGTGAGCAACTGCACCGGGCGGCCGTCCCCGCGGAAGATGTAGCGGGTTCTGATCACCGGGCTGCATTCCCCGATGCGGAGCCGGCGGGCGATGTCGGGAGGAGCGTCGGTGAGCTCGCTGCGCCAGCTCCAGCTGGGTTGTCGGCCGCCCGCCTGCATGTCGCTCGCGAAGGCGGCGTGCGGTTCGGGATAGCGGCTGCGGTGGAGCGGGAGCAGGATCGGTTTCTCCCGCACCCGGTGGCCGGAGCCCACCCGGCCGATGATGAGGCCCTCCTGGGCGAGCACGCGCAGCGCGTGGCGGGCGGCCGTTTCTCCGACGCTGTATTTCCGGGTGATCTGGTGCCGCGAGGGGATCGGTGCGCCCGGGGGGAGCGTGCCGTCGACGATCTGGCGGCGAATGTCCTCGACTACGCGCAGGTAGACCGGATCAGAGTTTGCCATCAATCCATCCCTGAGGGGGTGACGGGTCCTCCAAATCTTGGCGTATTCGCCGGGCGACCGAGAGTGACGGGGATGGCCTGTGACTCCAACTTTACCTGGTGAAAGGGCTGCTAATGGGTGATTGTGCCGCTAAGCGGCCAGGTGCTGATATTCCCCTTCCACCGCCCTATCACGGTATCCATGCCAGCCCTCCACGGGACGGGCACAAGCGGATCAAATGGATGCAGCCCACCAACCGCAGCGATCGCGTACGGGTGCGCCGACACACGTGCGAGTGCAAGCCGACGATCTATGAGCTGTGCGCGGCGGGCGGTCTGTTGTTCATCCGGCGGACGACCCGGGGCAAGAACCCGGAGGTCCGCGAGACCGAGCGGCTCGTGGCCGCGCGCATGGAGGAGCTGTGGGTGCGGCTCCTCGCAGGCGAGGTCCACTGACGTGGTCGCGGCCTCCCGCCGCGTCCCGCCGCCCGCCCCGAAGGGGCTCGAAGGCCAGCGCTAACCCGTAAGGGCACGCGAAGGCTCGCGCGAAAACCGTGCAGGCCGGCGGAGGCTCCGCCAACCTGTGGAGGCCCGCGCGGGTTCGCGAAAACCCGTGAAGGCCCGCGGGCTCGCGAAAGACCCCCGAGGCCCCCCAGGAGACCCCTCGAAGACCGCTCGAAGACCCCGAAGATCCCCTAAGAACCCCCGGAGGTGCAGAAGCCGCTGTTCGCGGCCTTCCGGAAAATTCTCGCCAGCGGCGTGTAACGTCCGCGTAAGACGCGGCGATTTTCGGTTAGAGGTCGCTGATGTGTGTACCCCCGAGCACATATCGGCGGCCTCTTCCGCTGTCAGCGCCGCTCACGGGGCGGTACTGGACATAACGGGGTGGCGAGGTCCATCACTCCTGCGGATCCGGGTACCGTTCGGTCTATGGCATCGCCTACTGGAACCTCCGACGCCCCCTTCGGCCGCACGCTGACCGCCATGGTCACACCGTTCACCTCTGACGGCGCCGTCGACTATGAGGGCGTCCAGCGGCTCGCCGCCTATCTCGTGGACGAGCAGCGCAACGACGGCCTGGTCGTCAGTGGCACGACAGGGGAGTCCCCCACCACCTCCGACGAGGAGAAGGACCGAATCCTGCGCGCGGTCGTCGAGGCCGTCGGCGACCGGGCCACCGTCGTGGCCGGTGCCGGCACCAACGACACGCGGCACAGCGCCGAGCTGGCCAGGGCCGCCGAGCGCGCCGGTGCGCACGGTCTCCTGGTGGTGACCCCCTACTACAACAAACCGCCGCAGGAGGGTCTGCTCCGGCACTTCACGGCCGTCGCCGACGCGACCGGCCTGCCGGTGATGCTGTACGACATCCCGGGCCGAGCCGGGGTGCCCATCACGATCGAGACCCTGTTCCGGCTGGCCGAGCACCCGCGCATCGCCGCCGTCAAGGACGCCAAGGGCGACCTGTTCACGGGCTCGCAGGTGATGGCCTCCACCGATCTCGTCTTCTACTCCGGCGACGACCTGCTGAACCTGCCGTGGCTTTCCGTCGGCGCGGCCGGGTACGTCAGCGTGGTGGGCCACGTGGTGGGCGCCGAGCTGGCCGCGATGGTCGACTCCTACCGGTCCGGTGATGTCGAGAACGCTTTGGCCGTCCACCGTCAGCTCCTTCCGGTGGTCTCGGCGATCATGACCCGCACCCAGGGGGCGATCATGGTCAAGGCGGCGTTGAAGCTGGTGGGCCAGGACGCGGGATACGTCCGGCCGCCGCTCGTGGACGCCACGGAGGAGCAGACGACAGCGCTTCGGGAGGACCTCATCACGGGGGGCCTCAAGCTTGTGGATTAGATCAACAGATGGAGCCGAATGAGCGACTTGATCAGAAGGAACGACGATAGGGAACTGCGCGCGCACGGCGAGCGGCCCGGGGCGGAGGGCGCGGAATGAGTCATCCGCATCCCGAACTCGGTCCGCCTCCGGCGCTGCCGGAAAACGGCCTGCGCATCGTGGCGCTGGGCGGCCTCGGTGAGATCGGCCGCAACATGGCGGTGTTCGAGTATGACGGCCGCCTGCTCGTGGTGGACTGCGGTGTGCTGTTCCCCGAGCCCGACCAGCCGGGCGTCGATCTCATCCTGCCCGACTTCGACTACATACGGGGGCGGCTCGACGACATCGAGGCGCTCGTGCTCACGCACGCCCACGAGGACCACATCGGCGCGGTGCCCTACCTGCTGCGCGAGCGGCGCGACATCCCGATCGTCGGTTCGCGGCTGACGCTCGGGCTCATCGAGAGCAAGCTGACCGAGCACCGGATGCAGCCGGTCAAGGTCGAGGTGGTCGAGGGCGAGCGGCGCACGTTCGGGCCGTTCGAGTGCGAGTTCGTCTCGGTCAACCACTCGATCCCCGACGCGCTGGCCGTGGCGATCCGCACCCCTGCGGGCCTCGTCCTCCACACCGGCGACTTCAAGATGGACCAGCTTCCGCTGGACGGGCGGCTGACCGACCTCGGGGCGTTCGCCCGGCTCGGGGCCGAGGGCGTCGACCTGCTGATGTCCGACTCCACCAACTCCGAGGTGCCGGGCTTCGTCACCAGCGAGCGGGAGATCGCGCCGGTCATCGACGACGTCTTCCGCAGCGCGACCAAGCGGATCATCGTTGCGAGCTTCGCCTCGCACATCCACCGCGTGCAGCAGATCATGGACGCGGCCGAGAAGCACGGCCGCAAGGTCGCGCTCATCGGCAGGTCGATGGTGCGCAACATGGGCGTGGCGCGCGAGCTGGGCTACCTGAAGGTGCCCGGTGGCCTGCTCGTGGACTCCCGGGAGATCGAGGAGTGGCCGCCGGAGGACGTGGTGCTGATCTGCACCGGCTCCCAGGGCGAGCCGATGGCCGCGCTGTCGCGCATGGCCAACCGCGACCACCCGATCAGGATCGCCGAGGGCGACACCGTCCTGCTCGCCTCGTCGCTCGTGCCGGGCAACGAGACGGCGGTCAGCAAGGTCATCAACGGCCTCAACCGGTGGGGCGCGCGGGTGGTCCACAAGGGCAACGCGCGGGTGCACGTCTCCGGGCACGCCGCCGCGGGCGAGCTGCTGTACGTGCTCAACCTCACCAAGCCGTCCAACTTCATGCCCGTACACGGGGAGTGGCGGCACCTGCGGGCGCACGCCAGGCTCGCCGAGCTGACCGGCGTCCCCCGGGAGAACATCGTGATCGCCGAGGACGGCGTGGTCGTCGACCTCGTCGACGGCCAGGCGAGGATCACCGGCGCGGTTCCGTGCGGGTACGTCTTCGTAGACGGCACCTCGGTGGGCGACATCACGGACGTGGCGCTCAAGGACCGGCGGATCCTGGGCGACGAGGGGTTCATCTCCATCGTCGTCGTGGTCGACTCCACCACGGGGAAGCTCACCGGGGGCCCGGAGATCACCGCGCGCGGCTCGGGCATCGACCCCGACGCGTTCGACGCGGTCATCCCGCAGATCGAGGTCGCGCTGCAGGAGGTCGCCGCGTCCGGAGTGGCCGACGAGCTGCAGATCCGCCGGACCATCAGGCGTACGGTGGGGCGCTGGGTGAGCGACACCTACCGCCGCCGCCCGATGATCATCCCGGTGGTCGTCGAGGTCTGACGGGTTTATCCCGTTGTACTCGGAGACGGGCGTGGCGTAGCGTCCCGCCCGTGTCCGAGGTGAGGATCGTCTACCGCAAGTACGGCGGGTCGCTGCACTGGCACCAGTACGCGCGGGTGCTGGGCGAGGACGAGCACGGCGTCTGGACCGGATGTCCCCCGGGCACCGTCGGCCGGCGGGGAAACGAGCCGCCGGTGGTCTGGGAGGACGCCTTCGTGATGCTGTTCCCTGGGAACGCGTGGTGGACGGCCACGTTCAACTCCCCGTCGAACCGGTGCGCCATCTACTGCGACGTCACCACCGTGCCCGTCCGCGGCGACGGCCGGATCACGATGGCCGACCTCGATCTCGACGTGCTCCGGATGCGCGACGGCCGGGTGATCCTGGACGACGAGGACGAGTTCGCCGTCCACCAGGTGCGGTACGGCTACCCGGAGGAGGTCGTCCGCCAGGCGGAGCGGTCGGCCGCCTGGCTGATGGAGGCGGTGGCCGCGCGGACCGGCCCCTTCGGCGGCGCCCACCACCGCTGGCTGTCCCTCGTGAGATAGGGACCACGCCCGCCTTGATGTAGGCACCATGCAGGACCGAGGCCATGGGAAACCCTCTGTGGCTCATGACCACGCCCGCTTTGATGCAGGCACCATGTCCCATGCCTCGGCGGGCAGTGCCTCGCCGGGCCACGCCTCAGTGGGCCGGGCCTCAGTGGGCCGGGCCTCAGTGGGCCGGGTCTCGGCGGGGGCGCCCCCGGTGTGCGGGGACGCCCCAGGCGTGTGGCCCGCATCAGTGGGCCGTGACCGCGCCCTCGGCGGGCTGCCCGCCGGTCTCCTCGTCCTCGGTCTCGGGGATCACCTTGGGCACGCCGCGCAGTGCGAACGGCACGGCGACCGCGAGCACGAGCAGGATGGCCGCGCCGGTCAGCACGGTGACGTGGATGCCTTCGACGAACGCCTGACGGGCGGCCCGGGCGACGGCCCCCGCGGCGTCGCCCGGGAGCGTGGCTGCGACCTTCAGCGCGCCCGCGAGCGTGTCGCGTGCCTCGGCCGCGGGCCCGCCGGGCAGGCCGGGCGGAAGCGCCAGGCCGTTCCGGTAGGCGCTGGTCAGCACGGTGCCGAGCACGGCGATGCCGAGCGCGCCGCCCATCTCGTGCGCCGTCTCCGAGATCGCGCTCGCCGCGCCGGCCCGTTCCTTGGGCACCGAGGCGAGCAGCGTGTCGCCGGTCACCGCGAACGTGAAACCCATCCCGACGCCCTGGATGATCATGGCGACCAGCATGTAGAGATAGGGCGTCTCCGTGTCGATCCGGCTGAACAGGATGAACCCGGTCGCGGTCAGCACCAGCCCGAGGCTGACGACCGGCCCGCGGCCCCACCGGTGCACGAGCACACCGGACAGCGCGCCGCCGAGGCCCCCGGCGAGGCCGCCCGGCAACCCGGCGAGCCCCGCGGTCAACGGCGACCAGCCCATGACGAGCTGGAAATACTGCGCGAAGACCACCGACATGGCGAGCATCGCGAAGACCGCGACCAGTTCGGCGCCGACCGTGGCCGCGAACGCCCGCCGCCGGAACAGCGCCACGTCGATCAGCGGCTCGGCCAGCCGGGTCTGCCTGCGGACGAAGACGACCAGCGCGGCGACCGCGACCACCGCCGCGACGATCACGGGGGCCTGCGCGACGCCGCCGGTCGTGGCCTCCTTCATCGCGTAGATCAGGCCGAGCACGCCTGCGGCGGACAGCGGAACGCTGACGAGGTCGAGCCGTCCGGGCCGGGGGTTGCGCGACTCGGGCAGCACGACGAACCCGGCGGCCAGGACGGCCACGACGACGGGCACGTTGATCAGGAAGACCGAGCCCCACCAGAAGTGGTCGAGCAGCAGGCCGCCGACGACGGGCCCGAGGGCGAACCCGATCGCGCCCACGCTGCTCCAGATGCCGACCGCGGTGGTCCGCTCCTTCGGGTCGGAGAACACGTTGCGGATCAGCGACAGCGTCGAGGGCATGATCGTCGCGCCGGCCACGCCGAGGAGCGCCCGAGCGGCGATCAGCAGCGGGGCGTTCGGCGCGAACGCCGTGAGCACCGAGGTCGCGCCGAAGGCGGCCAGGCCGGTGAGCAGCAGGCGTTTGCGCCCGATCCGGTCGCCGACGTTGCCCATGGTCACGAGCAGCGCGGCCAGCGCGAAGCCGTAGATGTCGGCGATCCACAGCAACTGGGTGGCCGAGGGCGCCAGGTCCTCGCCGAGCTTCGGCAGGGCGAGGTGCAACACGGTGAGATCGAGGGACAGCAGGAGCATGGCCAGGCAGGCGACGACCAGCGTGCCCCATTTGCGAGAGGTGCCGTTCATGGCCGTCAGCGTGCGCCCGGGCGCTGACGGCTCATCCACCGAGCGCTGACAGGTGCCTTTCGATGACGGTCAGCGCCGCCGCCTCCGTGTCCTCCGCGGCGCCCTCCGCAGCCCCCTCCGCGGCACCCCTCGTGACGCCCGCCGTGGCCGGCACCCGCTGCCGCGTGAACGCCTCGGCCTCGGCGTACGTCCGGTCGAAGGCGTCGTCGCCGAGGACGGTCCGGCAGCGCGCCTCGATCCGGGCGACGTCCGGATCGCGGACGGCGGGCGCTCCGCGCAGCGCGCCGCCGACGCCCAGCAACCAGGCGGCCCGCTCGGGGGCCTCCTCCAGCAGCGCGACGCCGGCGACGCCCTCCGCGACCGCGGCGGTCATGGCGAGGCTGCGGGTGCCGAGGCCGGTGGTGAGGGCGCGGCGGTGCCACGCCAGCGCCTCGGCGGCCTGGCCCGACATCTGCGCGGCCCAGCCGAGCGCGAGATAGACGTGCGAGCGCGTCTCCTCGGCGGTGAACCACTCGGCCGTGCACTCCGCCAGGGCCGTCTCGTACCACCGCCGGGCCCCGGGCAGGTCGCCGTCGTGCCGGGCGAGCTCGCCGAGCCCGAGGAGCGCCGTCGCGAGGATCTCCGGTGCGCCCGTGCGCCGGGACAACTCGGCGGCCCGCTCGAAGTCGGCCCTCGCGGCGTCCATGTGCCCGGAACGCATGCGGGCCCAGCCGCGCCGGCAGAGGCTCTCGGCGAGGTCCGCCGTGGCGCCCAGCCGCTCGGCCAGGTCGATCGCCTCGTTGGTCAGCGCCTCGACCCGTTCGAGATCGCCCCGCCCGTCGGCGACGTCCGACATCGCGGACAACATCATCACGCGGAGCCAGACGTCCCCGGCGGCGCGGGCGTCGCGGAGCGCGCCGGTGAGCTCCTGCTCGGCCTCGTCGAGCCGGCCGTCGAACGCCTTGAGATAGGAGAGGCTGAACCGGCTGAGCATCCGCGTCCACGGGTCGCGCTCCAGCGCGCGGAACAGGTCCTCCATCCGGCCGAGCATCTCCCCGGAGGGTGGACCGCTGATCATCGCGTTCAGCACGAGGAGGTACGGCTGACGGGGCGGCATGGGCAGCGTGTAGGTCCGGCCGATGGCCTCGGCCACGAGCGCGTCCAGGGCGGGGCCGCTCGTTCCGCCCCAGGCCACGAGGCAGGCGCACACGACGTGCTCCTCCTCCAGGCCCTCGGGCGGCGTGGCGCCGACCTCGCCCAGCAGTTCGGCGCCCAGCCGGGCGGCCTCGCCGCGCAGCCCGCGCAGCAGCCAGTAGCCGGCCGTGGCCGACAGCAGCCGCAGCGCGGGTGCCAGATCACCCGCGCGTACGGCACGGCGCAGCGCGGCCTGCAGGTTGTCGCGCTCGCCGTCCAGCCGGCGCAGCCACTCGATCTGACCATGCCCACGCAGGTGCGGGTCGGCCGTGGCGGCCAGGTCGAGGATGTACGCGAGGTGGGCCTGCCGCATGGTCTCGCTCTCGCCGGCCTCGGCGAGCCGTTCGGCGCAGAACGCCCGGATCGTCTCCAGCATCCGGTAGCGGTCGTCCACCACCTCGACGAGGGACTTGTCCACCAGGGAGGCGAGCACACCGTCGGTGTCGGGCAGGCCGCACACCCGCTCGGCCGCCTCCAGCGTCGCGCCGCCCGCGAAGACCGTCAGCCGCCGGGCGAGCGCGCGCTCCGGCTCGTCGAGCAGGTCCCAGCTCCACTCGACGACCGCGCGCAGCGTCCGGTGGCGCGGCTGGGCCGTACGGCTGCCGCGCGACAGCAGCGCGAAGCGCGGGGCGTCGCCCTCCGCCGCCGGGTCGCCGTCGTCGCCGCCCAGCCGGGCGGCGATCCGGGCCAGGGGCAGCGAGCGCAGCCGCGCGGCGGCCAGTTCGACGGCGAGCGGCAGCCCGTCGAGCGCCCGGCAAATCCGCAGCACGTGCCCGACGTCGCCGGGCGTGAGGACGAATCCGGGGCGTACGGCGGCCGCCCGCTCGGCGAACAGCCGTACGGCCGGATAGGCGAGCGCGTCCTCCACGGAGGGCTCGCCGGCGGCTTCGTCGGCGGGCGGCGGGACCCGCAGCGGGGGCACCGGGCACAGGCGCTCGCCGGTGATGCCGAGCGCCTCCCGGCCGGTGGCCAGCACGCGCAGGGCGGGGCACGCCGCGAGCAGCCGGTCGGCGAGCCGGGCCGCCTCCTCCACGACGTGCTCGCAGTTGTCGAGCACGAGCAGCACCGGCCGCAGGGTGAGGGCGGCCACGAGGCGGGCGACCGGATCGGCGGCGCCCTGCCGCGTGCCGGGAGCGGGGATGGCCGCGGCGGTCTCGCGCAGCCCGAGCGCGCCGAGCACGGCCTGCGGCACGTCGGCGCCGTCGGTGAGCGGGGCCAGCTCCACGAGGCAGACCTCGCCCGGCCACCGGCCGGCCGCCTCGATCGCCAGCCGGGTCTTCCCGGTGCCGCCCGGGCCGATGAGCGTCACCAGCCGCGCCTCGGCGAGCAGCGCGCCGATGCGCTCCAGCTCGTCGTCGCGGCCCACGAGAGAGGTGAGCGGGACGGGGCGCCCGCCGGTCGCGGCGGAGGCGGAGGCGGGAGCGAGGGAGGGATCGGAGCGCAGCACCGCGAGGTGGATCGTGGCCAGCTCGGCCGAGGGATCGACGCCCAGCTCGTCGGCGAGCACCCGCCGGGCCTCGTCATAGACGGCCAGCGCCTCCGCCGGGCGGCCCGCAGCGTACAGCGCGCGCATGAGCTGTCCGCGCGAGCGCTCCCGCAGCGGGTGTGTCGCGACCCGTTCCTGCAGCTCGGGCAGCAGGTCGCGGTGCCGCCCGAGGGCGAGGCGGGCCTCGGTGAGGTCTTCGGCCGCCGACAGGCGCAGCTCCTCCAGCCGGGCCGCCTGGACGGGTGCGAACGGCGCGTCGGGCACGTCCGCGAGCGCGGGCCCGCGCCACAGCGCGAGGGCCTGGTCGAGCAGGCCGGCGGCCCCGGCGGGGTCGCCCGCGTCGAGCGCCCGCCGCCCCTCGGCCGCCAGCCGTTCGAAGCGCGGCGCGTCCACGTCGTCCGGGTCCACCGCCAGCCGGTAGCCCGCGGGTTCCCGTACGACGAGGTCGCCGAGGTGCTGGCGCAGCCGCGACACCTGGGCCTGCAGGGCGTTGGTCGCTCCGGCGGGAGGCTCGGCGCCGTAGAGGCCGTCGATCAGGCGTTCGGTGGTGACGACCCGCCCCGCGTTGAGGAGCAGCAGGCCGAGCAGCGCCCGCACCCCCGGCCCGCCGACCGGGACCGGGCGCTCGCCGTCGGGCCGCGCCTGCGTGGGGCCGAGGATGCCGAACCGCATGCCCATGATTGTCCCGCATCGTGTCGGTCTCTGGGGTGGGCTCGGCACGGGTTCGGCACGGGCTCGGCACGGGCTCGGCACGGTGCCTCAGCGGCGGATCGCCTCGGCGATCGCCTTCAGCCGGGCCGCGGAGGCGAGGCCGCCGTGATACCAGTGGATCTCGTCGGCACCCGCGGCCGTGTAGGCCTCGGCGAGGAACGACAGCGCCGCGCCGTCCGCCGGGCGCGGGGGCAGGGTCAGCACGTACGCGCCCACGCGGGGGCCGAGCCGGCCCAGGGCGCGCAGCCCGGCCTCGTCCACCTCGGGGGCGTTCCAGCAGTTGCCGACGAGCACGTCGACGTCCACCCCCTCGGGCACGGTCGCGAACGGGCCGGTCGCCCACGGGTCGGCGTTGGCGTGCAGGGCGATCTTCAGGCCGGGCCGCACCGCCCTGGCCTCGGCCAGCAGCAGGTCGCGCAGTTCGCCCGCGAGCCCCGTGCGCAGGTCGCGCACCGGGCCGGCGAGGTCGCCGAGCGCGTCCTCGACCGAGCGCGGCGCGCCGTCGACGCCCGCCCGCACCCTGGCGCGGACCTCGGCGAAGTCCAGCCCGGCCGCCTCATAGCGGCGCAGGCAGGCCGCGCAGAAGCACAGCGACAGCAGCGCGATCTGCGCGGGCGACCAGTCGGCGCCGTCGGTCTTCTCGTGGTGGCCGCCGTGCCGGAAGCCGAGCGCGCCGCACGCCTCCAGGATCAGCGCGTCGGGGTCGCCCGCCTCGACGACCTCGTGGACCAGCGTGCGGCAGTAGTCGCGCACGTCGGCCGCCGCCGGGCACAGCGCGTACGGATAGAGCTCGCCGAAGGCGTTGGTGACGACCAGGTCGGGGTTGGCCGCGCCGAGCAGCGTGCTGTGGGTCAGCACGGTCCACGCGTGGACCGGCAGCCCGACGGCGCGCAGGGCGTCCCTCGCCTCCCCGAACGGGTCGCCCGAGTCCACCCACGACGGCGTGCCGGGCACGAGCCGCGACCCCTTCCACGCCTCCTCGCGTACGGGGACGTAGCAGGCGGCGTGCCGGGCGTCGACCAGCCGGTGCGCCGGATGGAAAGGGGTGGCGGCGCGGGTGGTGTGGTAGGAGGCGGCGAGCGCCACCGCGTCGACGCCGAGCGCCTTGAGGCGTGCGGCGGCGCCGGGGTCGCCGACGATGTCCCAGGGGTAGGCGTAGATGACGTTCACCAGCGTGGCCTCCGAGCGGAGAAGGACGGGTCGACGGACCGCATGTACGTCGTGTCGTCGCGGGAGCGTACCCCGCACTTCTCATACTGCTCGTTCATGATTGCGAGGGCGTCGCGGTCGAGTTCCACTCCGAGTCCCGGGCCGTCGGGCACCGGGACCGCGCCGTCCACGAACCGCAGCGCGCCGGGGACGACCACGTCCTGGCCGTCCTGCCAGGGCGTGTGGGTGTCGCAGGCGTGGGTGACCGACGGGGTGGCGGCGGCCAGGTGGGTCATCGCGGCGAGGCTGATGCCGAGGTGGGAGTTGCTGTGCATGGACAGCTCGATGCCGAAGGTCGCGCACAGTGTGGCGATGTGCGCCGAGCGCACCAGGCCGCCCCAATAGTGGTGATCGGTCAGCAGCACGCCGATCGCGTTGCGCCGGACGGCCTCGGGCAGGTGCTCGGGCGTCACGACGCACATGTTGGTGGCGAGCGGCATCGGCACCTCGGCGGCGACCCGGGCCATGCCCTCGATGCCCTCGGTCGGGTCCTCCAGATATTCGAGCACGCCGTCGAGCTCGCGGCCCACCCGGATCGAGGTCTCCACGCTCCAGACGGCGTTGGGGTCGAGGCGCAGCGGATGGTCGGGGAACGCCTCGCGCAGCGCGCGGGTCGCCTCGATCTCCTGCTCGGGCGGGAACACGCCGCCCTTGAGCTTGATCGAGCGGAAGCCGTACCGGCCGATCAGCATCCGGGCCTGCTCGACCACTCCTTCGGGGTCGAGTGCGGCGCCGAAGCCGTCGTCCGGCGCGCCCGGGTGGCCCGCCCACTTGTAGAACAGATAGGCGCTGTACGGCACGGCGTCGCGCACCCTGCCGCCGAGCAGGTCCACGACGGGCCGGCCCACCGCCTTGCCCTGGATGTCGAGGCACGCCACCTCGAAGGGGGAGAAGATCCGGTCGACGGTCTTGGCCCGCGAGGAGGTGCCGGTCAGGCCGTGCAGGTCGGTGACGACGTCGGCCCCGACGAGGCCGGCCACGGTGGCGTACATCGCGTTGTGGCCGTAGACGTCGTGTCCGATCAGCGCCTCGGCGGCGGCCCGCACCCGCACGAGGTGGTCGAGGTCGCCGTAGGTCTCGCCGAGGCCGGTGAGCCCCTCGTCGGTGACGACCTCGACGATCGTGCGCAGCGCCCACGGTTCGTGCACGCCGGCGGCGTTGAGCAGCGGCGGGTCGCGGAAGGCGACCGGCGTGACGTTGATCTCGCGAATCCTCATCCCACGATCTCCAATCCGGCCTCGATCAGCCGCTCCAGCCGGGCCACGTGCTCGGGCGCCGCGTCGACCAGCGGCGGGCGCACCGGGCCCACGTCGAGGCCGCGCAGTGCGACGCCGGCCTTGATGAGCGAGACGGCGTAGCCGGGCACGAGGTCGCGCAGCTCGACCAGCGGGCGGTAGAAACCGGCGAGCAGGCGCCGCACGAGGTCGTCGTCTCCGGCGGTCACGGCCTTGTGGAAGGCCAGCGCCACCTCGGGGAGGAAGCAGAACACGGCGGAGGAATACAGGCTCACGCCGATCCCCCGATAGGCGGGCACGGTCATCTCGGCCGTCGGCAGCCCGTTGAAGAACGTGAAGTCGCCGTCGGTCGCGTCCCTGACGGCGAGCACGATGCGCTGCATGGCGTCGACGTCGCCCAGGCCGTCCTTGAACCCGACGACGTTGGGGATCTCGGTGAGCGCCACGGCGGCGGCGGGCGTGAAGCGGGCGTTGGCCCGTTGGTAGACGATGATCGGCAGGTCGGTGGAGGCCGCGATCTCACGGACGTAGCGCACCAGCCCGTCGGCGGGCGCGCTGACCAGGTAGGGCGGCAGCAGCAGCAGGCCGTCGGCGCCCGCGTCGGCGGCACTGTGCGCGCACTCGCGGGCGAACGGGAGGGAGCCGCCCGCTCCCGACAGCACGGGCACCCGCCCGTCCGCCGACTCGACGGCGATCCGCACCACCCGTGCGTACTCGTCGATGCCCAGTGCGTTGAACTCGCCGGTGCCACAGGCGGCGAACACCCCGCCCGCGCCCTCGGCCACCCCTCGGCTCACGTGCTTGGCCAGCACGTCCTCGGCCAGCTCACCGTCCGAGCCGAACGGTGTGACCGGAAAGAAGAGAACGCCGTCGAGCTGCATCCGCCCACCCCCCTTTGGTGTCCACATATATGGACAGAGTTCTTCAATATGTCCCCGAAGCTAGCCGGATCATCCGATGAAAGTCAACTTTGTCACCCTTTGGCCGCGCCGCTGCGGCCCGCGGCGCTGGTCGGCCCGCGGCGCTGGTCGGCCCGCGGCGCTGGTCGGCCCGCGGCGCTGCGGGCCGAGCTTGTAGGCGGGCGTCACCGGCATCTCTCCGGAGCCAGGCTGCCGGCGGCAGGGGCGAGTGCGGGGGGCGAGTGCAGGGGGCGAGTGCGGGGGGCGAGTGCAGGGAGTGAGTGCGGGGGGCGAGTGCAGGGAGTGAGTGCGGGGGGTGCGTGCGCCGATCGGACAGATGACGCGGCATGTGCCCGCCTCCGGTTCACGTGTTGGGGGTGGTTCACGTTCTGAATCGGCCCCGCAATTGTGATTGCTCGCTAGCAAGACCGTAGAAATTGGCATCAGTTGCGTCAAGGAGAGATGTCAGGTCAGATATGTGAACCATGCACGTGCTTGTGAACATTTGTGGGTTGCTGCGAGACTGACGCCGTTCCGCATCGACACGGTCCATACGTCGCTTGGACGATCACGGAGCGCCGCGCACCGGCGCGGGCACCAAGATCCCCATCACCGGGGCCGCGCTCCATGCAGGGCCGATCCGACAGGAGGCACATGCGAATTCTCATGACCGGCGCGGCGGGCGGCGTCGGCACCCTGCTGCGACCCCGGCTGGCCAGAGAGGGGCGCGTGCTGCGCCTGCTCGACGTCGTCCCGCTGGAGGCGGGCCCGGGCGAGGAGGCCGTGACCGCCGACATCACCGACCCCGCCGCGATGGAAGCGGCGATGGACGGCGTGGACGCCGTGCTGCACCTGGGCGGCCACAGCGTCGAACAGCCGTGGGCGGACATCCTGCAGGTCAACATCAACGGCACCTACGTCGTGCTGGAGGCCGCGAGGCGGGCCGGAGTGCGCCACGTCGTGCTGGCCAGCAGCAACCACGCGGTCGGGTTCCACCCGCGCGGCGAGGGCGAGGCGCCCGACTACCTGTTCCCGCGCCCCGACACCTTCTATGGCGTGAGCAAGGTGACCAAGGAGGCGCTCGGCTCCCTCTACCACGACCGCTACGGCATCCAGGTGACCTGCCTGCGCATCGGCTCGTGCTTCGAGAAGCCCAGGGACGTGCGCATGCTGTCGACCTGGCTGTCCCCGGACGACTGCGCGCGGCTGGTCGAGGCGTCGCTTGCGGCCGACGGCTTCCACGTGGTGTGGGGCGTGTCCGCCAACACACGCCGCTGGTGGTCGCTGGAGGAGGGCCGGGCCATCGGCTACGAGCCCAAGGACGACTCGGAGGTGTTCGCCGAGAAGCTGATCGCCGAGCACGGCGAGCCCGATCTCGGCGAGCTGCCGCACTCCCTGGTCGGCGGGGCGTTCTGCGGTCCCCGTTACGATGTCGGGAATCTGACGGCGGAAAAGTGAGGTGACCGATCAGGTGATCGATTCCGTACAGGCGGCGGTCGAGCGAGCCGCGACGGCGGGCGAGGCGTGGCGGGCGACGCCCCCGGCCGAGCGAGCCACCGTGCTCGAAAGTGTCGCCGACGCCCTGCTCAAGCACGCCGAGGAGCTGTGGCCTGCCGCCGCGGAGGAGACCCGGCTGCCGGAGGCGCGGCTGCGCGGCGAGATCGCCCGTACGGCCGCGCAGTTCCGGCTGTTCGCCGACGTTCTGCGGGACGGCGGCTGGGTCGAGGCGGTGATCGACCACCCCGACCCCGGCGCCACCCCGCCCCGGCCCGACCTGCGGCGGATGAACCACCCGCTCGGCGTCGTGGCCGTCTTCGCGGCCAGCAACTTCCCCTTCGCGTTCTCGGTGGCGGGCGGCGACACGGCGTCGGCGCTCGCGGCCGGCTGCCCGGTCGTGGTCAAGGCCCACGAGGGGCATCCCCGCACCTCCGACCTGACCGCCTCCGTCGTACGGCAGGCCCTGCCCGACCCCGACCTGCTCGGGCTCGTGCACGGGTTCGAGGCGGGGGCTCCGCTGGTGCAGCACCCGCTCGTCACGGCGGTCGGCTTCACCGGCTCCCTCGCGGGCGGCACGGCCATCCAGCGGCTGATCGACGAGCGGCCCGACCCCATCCCGTTCTACGGCGAGCTGGGCAGCGTCAACCCGGTCGTCGTGTTGCCGTCGGCCGGCCCCGCCGAGGTGGCCTCCGGGTTCGCGGCCTCGCTCACGCTGGGGGTGGGACAGTTCTGCACCAACCCCGGCCTGGTCTTCGTACCGGCCGAGGGCGGGTTCGAGGAGGCCATCGCCGAGGCGGTCGGCGCGACCAGCGGCGGGCCCATGCTGACCGGCAAGATCCGCGAGGGCTACCTGCGGGCGTCCGGCCGGCTGGCCGAGCGGCTCCCCGTGCTGGCCGGCGGAAGCGAGGTGGACGGCATCACCCCACAGGTCTTCGCCGCCGACCTGGAGGCGTTCGCGGACGGGCTGCCCGAGCTGGCGGAGGAGTGCTTCGGCCCGTCGGCGATCGTGATCCGCTATCGCGACGCCGCCGACCTGCCCGCCGTGCTGCGCCGGCTGCCCGGGTCGCTGACCGCGACCATCCACGCGGCCGGGCCGGAGGAGGCCCGCGATCTCGTGCCGGTGCTGCGGCGCCTGGCGGGGCGGCTCATCTGGAACGGCTGGCCCACGGGCGTCGCCGTCTGCTGGGCGATGCACCACGGCGGCCCCTGGCCCGCCTCCACGGCCCCGGCGCACACCTCCGTCGGCGCGGCCTCGATCAGCCGCTGGACCACCCCCGTGGCCTACCAGGACTGGCCGGCGGATCTGCTGCCGCCGGAGCTGCGCGACGACAACCCCCTCGGCGTGCCGCAACGCGTGGACGGCCGCCTGCGCGTCTGACACCACCGCGCTCGTCGCCGCGTGTTCGCTACCGCGCCGCTCCCGTTCTGGGGGAGCGGCGCGGACTGTTATTCGGCCCGCTGTTCCTTGTGCTGTTCCGACCGGTCTTCGGGTCGCTGTTCCGACCGGTCTTCGGGGTGCCGTTCGGGGCCGAGCCCGAGGAGCCGGGCGACCAGGGAGACCTGCTCGGCGTAGTGCCGGACGAACTCGGGGGAGTGGGGATCGGCTCCGCAGACGCCCTCGACGACGTGTGGCAGGGTGACGGGGGCCATGGCGGCGGCCATCAGCATGATGCTCAGACAGGCCGGATCGACCTCGTCCGGCAGCCGGCCCGCCGCCTGCCGGGCGCGGACCTCGTCCACGTAGCCCCGCAGCGCCTCGGAACGCGGCGCCTGGTCGGGATCGGTGTGCGGCCCCGCGTACTCCAGGCCGCTCCACGCCAGCAACCGGACACCGTCCGGGTTGTCCAGCGCCTCCAGCGCGTACCTGCGGATCTGCTCGGGCAGCGGCGTGGCGGGCGACACGAGCTCGCCCTGACGCTGCCGCCAGCGTTCCCCGAGGGCCCGATAGAGGCCCTCCTTGCCGTCGAAGTAGTACGAGATCAGCTGCTGGTTGACGCCGGCCCTGGTGGCGATCGCGCTGAGCCGGGCGCCCGCGTAGCCGTGCGCGGCGAACTCGGCCGTGGCCGCGTCCAGGATGAGCCCGCGGGTGCGCTCCGGGTCGCGCTGCCGTTCCTGGGGCTTGGGCGATCTGCGGGGCTTCGGCGTGGACATGATCCGATCGTAGCGCTGACAGTGTCATCCATCCATTCAACACAATCAACCATCTGATTGACACAATTTTATAGACGGTTGATTATGGGTGCGACAGGTTCCGAACGGGAGGACGCACCCATGACCACGCCGTACGACGACAGGACCGCCGTTCTCATCGTGGGAGGAGGCATCACCGGCCTGTCCGCCGCGCTCTTCCTCACCCGCCTCGGGGTCCGCCCGATGCTGGTCGAACGGCATCCGTCGACGGCGATCACACCGCAGGCGCGGGCGTTCAACCCGCGCTCGATGGAGATCTACCGCTCGCTCGGGCTGGAGGAGGAGATCCGCGGGCGGCAGTCGATCCTCGCCGGCCTTCCGGAGATGATCGGCGCGGACACGCTGGCCGGCCGGGAGCGCTTCCGCGTGGACCTGCTCGCGCACGTCCGGCCGCCGTCATCGGTCGGCCCGGCCGACTGGGCGATGATCGACCAGGACGAGCTCGAACGGATCGTGCGCTGCCATGCCGAGAGCGGCGGCGCGGACATCCGCTTCGGCACCGAGCTGGTCTCCTTCGACGCCGACGACGACGGTGTGACGGCCGTCGTCCGCGACCTGCGCACCGGCGCCGACCGATGCGTCCGCGCCGATTATCTGGTCGCCGCCGACGGTCACCGCGCCGGCGTGCGCGGCCGGCTCGGCATCGGCGCGGACCAGCCGGGACCGGTGACCCACGTGGCGTACTTCGTCTTCGACGCCGACCTCACCGCCGTGCTGCGGGAACGCCGGTTCCTGCTGGCCTACCTCGACCGGCCGGTCACCGGCACCGTGCTCGTGCCGCTGCGGACCCCCGGGCGGTGGATGCTCGGCGTGCCCTACCGGCCGGGCGAGACCCCCGGCGACTTCTCCGAGGGGCGCTGCGCCGAGCTGGCCCGCCTCGCGACCGGGGTGGAAGACCTCGACCTCACGCTCGTGCCCCCGGTGCCGGGATGGCCGTGGAAGGTCTCCCACAGCACGGTCGGCGGGTGGGTCGCCCACCGATACCGGGCCGGGCGGGTGTTCATCGCCGGTGACGCCGCCCACGTCGTGCCGCCGTCCGGGTCGTACGGCGCGAACACCGGCATCGCCGACGCGCACAACCTGGCGTGGAAACTCGCCGCGGTGATCGGCGGCCGGGCGGGAGACGCGCTGCTGGACACCTACGAGACCGAGCGCCGGCCGGTCGCGCTGCTGACGCTGGAGACCGCGACGCGGCACCTCGCCGGTCGCCACGAAGGCACCGGCGAGGACGTCACCGCGATCGACGACCTGACCATGATCCTCGGGTACCGCTACGACTCCCCGGCGATCATCCCGGAGACGCCCGCGCCCGAGGCGCCGGCCGAGGACCCGCGGGCGCCCGGCGGGCGTCCGGGCCTGCGGGCGCCGCACGTATGGCTGGAGCGCGCGGGGACCAGGCTGTCCACGCTCGACCTGTTCACCGGAGCGTTCACCCTGTTGATCGGCCCGGACGGCGCGGAGTGGGCCGCGGAGGCCCCGGGCCGCGCCGGGCTGGACGTCCACCGGATCGGCGTCGATCTGCGTGATCCCGAAGGCCGGTTCTGCGAGGCGTACGGCATCACGAGGACCGGCGCGACCCTCGTCAGGCCCGACGGTTTCGTCGCCTGGCGGTCGAAGCAGAGCCCCCGCGGAGGGCGGCCGGGACGCCGGCTGGAGGAGGTGCTGGCCCGCCTGCTCGCTCCGGACGCCCGCCCGAGGTGAAGGGCCGGCGTCTCGATAGCCTGGACAACCAGGTGCGAGCATCGGGGGTCTCGCCGTGGCCGACGTGGTTGACCGATACTTCAGTGCGTACAACGCCCACGACCTGGACGAGGTCATGGGGTGCTTCTGCCTCAAGCCCGTCGCGGTGGGGCCGGGCGGCCCGGTGGAGGGCCGTTCGGAGGTGGCGTCCTACCACACCGCGATCTGGAGCGCGTTCCCCGACCTGCACGTCACGGTGTTGCGGAAGGTCGTGGAGGGCGACGTCGCGGCGGTCACCACGGTGGGGACCGGCAGGCACACCGGGCCCTTCCCGCTCACCACGGGTGAGGAGCTCCACGGCTCCTGGCGGTACGTCAGCGTGCGGTGCGGCTGGTTCTTCACCGTGCAGGACGGCCTGATCGTCGACCAGCAGATCTTCTTCGACCAGCTTGAGCTGTATCTCCAGCTCGGGCTGCCGCTGTCCCGCCTCGGCCCGCCCTGACGAGGGTGCGCGCGGCTCCTCCGCACGCGGCCCCTCCGCACACCGCCTCCGCACACCGCCTCTGCACGCGGCTTCTGCACGCGGCTTCTGCACGCGGCTTCTGCACGCGGCTTCTGCACGCGGCCCCTGTGCGCGCGCACAGGGGCCGCGCGCCTGGCACGCACAGTCGCGTACAGGGGTCGCGCGCCGCCGGCCGTCAGTGGATCTCGCCGGCCCCGGCGTGCCGGGAGACCTCCCTGCGCACGCTCGCGGCGGGGTCGATCCCCGTGTGCAGGGCCGGCGTCCAGCCCGCGTCGGCGCCGAGGTCGGGGTCGTTCTTCGCGTTGTAGACGGAGACCAGGTCGATCGGCGTCTCCTTGCCGCCGACCCGCAGCAGGTTGCCCTTGGCCGTCAGCGTCGTGCCGCCCCAGTTGTAGAGCAGGTCGGCCGGGTCGACGCTCCGGCTCAGCCGGAAGTAGTTGTTCTCGGCGTAGATCTGCGACTCCACGCCCACGCCCAGCGCGTACTCGAAGGGCTCGGCGTCGGGCACCTGGTAGTAGTTGTTGTAGACGTGCACCTTGCCGAACCGCACGCGGGGCAGCCGCTGCAGGTTTCCGGAGAACTCGTTGTGGTGCACGGTGACGCTGAGCTTGCCCCGGTCGGTCGCGGGGTTGTTGGTCGAGCCGATCAGCATGGTCTTGTCGTGGTCGGAGAACTTGTTCCACGACACGGTCACGAAGTCGGAGCCGTTGGTGATGTCGGCCTGCCCGTCGTGCACCTGGTACGGCCGCCCGAAGTAGAGCGGCTGGTCGGAGTCGGGGTTGTCCCCATCGGTGAAGGTGTTGTGGTCGATCCAGACGTGGGTCGAGCCGGTGACCGAGATGTTGTCGTAGAGCGAGTTCCAGTTGCCCTCGTCGCCGTCGGTGGGGTCCCACTGGGGGAAGCAGTCGGCCGCGTCCTCGAAACGGATGTTGCGGATGATGACGTTGTCGGCCTTGTCCACGTGCAGGTTGACGTGCCGGATGGTCGCTCCCGGCAGGCCTGCGATGGTGGTGTCGGACGGCACCTTGAGCTTGATGTACTTCGTCTGCGCAGCGGCGGAGGCGGCCCGCGCGTCCTCCATGGGCCCGGACGGCTCGGTGTCGCGTCCCCACACCGCCGGGTCGTACGCCGCGAGGTAGCCGGCCAGGGTGTAGCCGCCGGTGGCGAAGTCGGCGCAGGTCTTGTCGACGTCGATGACGCCCTTGACATAGATGATGCGGGGGCCGGGGGAGGCGAGCGCCGCGGCCAGGCCCGCGCGGTCGGTGACCACGTGGACGTTCGACGCGGGGGCCGCCGCGCCGCCGGTGGTGCCCGTGCCGGACGAGGCCCAGCCGTCGCCCGAGGGCAGCGTCTGCCGCCCGATGTCGGCCGGCTTCCCGGCGGGCGGGGTGACCGCTCCGGCGGGGCCCGCTCCCAGCACGGGGACGGCGGCCGTGATCGCGAGGGCGGCCGACAGGAGTAGGGATCTTCCGGGCATGACTGTCTCCGTTCCGCGGTCGCTCCCCCGAGACGAGTCGTACGTGTCGCCGGCGCTCAGGCCGGATCGGGCGACCGCTCCAGTTCTTCGAGAAGGGCGAGGCCGCGGCCGATCAGCCCGGCGAGCCTGTCGAGGTGCTCGGGGCTGGGATCGGACAGCGGCCGGCGGACGGGTCCCACGTCCAGACCACGCAGGCGAACGCCCGCCTTGATGAGCGAGACGGCGTACCCCGGGCCCTCGTTGCGGAGGTCGACCAGGGGACGGTAGAAGCCCTCGATCAGACGGTTCGCGACGTCGTCGCGGCCGTCCCGCATCGCCCGGTAGCAGGCGAGCGCGAGGTCGGGGAGGAAACAGAAGACGGCGGAGGAGTAGCGGACCACTCCGAGGTCCCGGTACGCGAGCTGGGACAGCTCCGCCGTCGGCAGGCCGTTGAAGTAGAGCATTTCCGGCGGGGCGGCCTCGATGATCCGGCGCAGGAGGCCGAGGTCGCCGTAGCCGTCCTTGAGCCCGATGACGCCCGGGTGTCGCGCGAGCGCCGCGACCGTCTCCGGCTCGAAGATCGCGTTGTCCCGCTGGTAGAGGATGATCGGCAGCCGGGCGCCGTCGGCGAGTGCCTCGTAGTGGCGGCGCAGGCCGTCCTGGCCCGCCTGCAGGAGGTAGGGCGGCAGCGCGAGCAGGGCCGACGCCCCGCCGTCCTCGGCCGCCCTGGCGAACTCCAGGGCCATCGCGGTGCCGTAGCCGGTGCCGGCGACCACCGGGACGCGCCCGGCCGCCTCCTCGACGGCCGCGGCCACGCAGGCGGCGTAGTCGCGCAGGCTGAGCGTGGGGAACTCGCCGGTGCCACAGCAGGCGAACACCGCTCCGCATCCCGCCTCGACACCCTGCCGCACGTGCCGGCGGAACACCTCGAGGTCGAGCCGCTCCTCCTCGTCGCAGGGCGTGACCGGGAAGAACAGCAGGCCGTCGATTGTCACCGGCTTCCTCCGTCATCCATCTGAACGTGATTCATATTCGTGAACACCGGGACCGTACGGCGCGCGGCGGCGCGCGGTCAAGACGCGCACCCCGAAGAGAGCGAATGTTTCGAATAGGACACGGATCCTTGACAGGGATGCGGCCCGAACATCACCGTGGATCCGTCCACGTTTGTGAACCACGTTCAGGAATATGTCTTGGCTGTGGTTCCGGCAAGAGTCGCAGAGGAGATGCGCCGGTGACGACGATGCGCCGCAAGGCCGTGCCGTACCTGCTGATCTCGCCGACGGTCGCGCTCATCGCCGCGTTTCTCGTCTACCCGATCGCCAGCGTCGCGTACTACAGCCTGCAGCACCGCAACCTCACCCGGCCATGGGCGGACGGCTTCGCCGGGCTCGGCAACTTCCGGCAGATGCTGTTCGAGGACGAGGTCTTCTGGCACAGCCTCGGGTTCACCGCCAAATGGGTGGTCGCCGAGATCGGCCTCCAGCTGATCCTCGGGCTGGCCCTGGCCCTCATCGTCAATGAAAGTTTCATCGGACGGGGGCTCGCCCGGTCGCTGGTCTTCTCGCCCTGGGCAGTCTCCGGAGTGCTGACGACGGGCATCTGGATCCTGCTCTACACGCCGAGCACCGGCGTGCTGCGCTTCCTCGGGCAGCCCGAGGCGGCGGTCCTCGGCAACCCCGACACGGTCTTCCCCGCCGTGGTGGTGACCGAGTTGTGGCGCGGCGTGCCGTTCTTCGCGATCCTCCTGCTCGCCGGCCTGCAGGGCATCCCCGGCGAGCTCTACGAGGCGGCGGCGGTGGACGGCGCCGGGCGCGTCAGGCGCTTCCTCCACGTCACGCTGCCGCACCTGCGGGACGCGATCGTGCTGGCCACGCTGCTGCGCGGGGTCTGGGAGTTCAACAACGTCGACCTCCTCTACACCCTCACCGGCGGCGGCCCGGCGCAGGTCACGACCACGCTGCCGCTGTACGTCGCCCAGCGGGCGGTCGACTCCAAGGACTTCGGGTACGGCTCGGCGCTGACGATGGCGGGCTTCGTGATCCTGCTGTTCTGCTCCATCCTCTACCTCCGGCTCAGCCGGTTCGGCGGGGAACGATGAAGAGGCGAGGGGTTTCGCGATGAGCGCCGACGTCATGACCCGCCCGCGCACGCGAGCGTTGCCCCAGGGGGCCCGCAGGCGGAGGAGACGCGATCCCGGCCGTGTGCTGCGGCTCTACGTCCCTCTCGGGCTGTATCTGGTCTTCACCCTCGTGCCGTTCTACTGGATGCTCGTGTTCGCCCTCCGGCCGGCCGGTTCGACCGACCCGGTGCCGTGGCCGATCACGTTCGAGCACTTCGAGACCGTCTGGAACGACATCGGCTACGCGGTGTTCTTCAAGAACAGCGTGATCGTCGGGGTCTGGTCGCTGCTGGTCACCACGGTCATCGCGGTCATGGGCGGCTACGCCCTGTCGCGCTACCGGTTCCGCGGCCGGAGCCTGTTCATGGTCGTGCTGCTGTGCACCCAGTTCATCCCCGGCGCGATGATGCTGATCCCGCTGTTCTCGATCTTCAAGTCGCTCGGCCTGATCAACAGCCTGGCCAGCCTCATCGTCGCCGACACCGTCTTCAACCTGCCCTTGTCGATCATCCTGATGAGCGGGTTCATCTCGGCCGTGCCGTTCACGGTCGAGGAGGCCGCGATGGTCGACGGCTGCACCCGGTTCCGCGGCTTCCTCGCGATCGTGCTGCCGCAGCTGCGGCCCGGCCTGATCGCCGTGGGGTCGTTCGCCTTCATCCACACGTGGAACAACTTCCTGTTCGCGCTGATGTTCGTCAGCAAGCAGGACAGCTTCACGATCCCGGTCGGGCTCAGCTACACGATCGGGGAGTACAGCGCCGACTTCGGGGCCCTGGCGGCCGGGGGCGTCGTCGCCGCCCTGCCGGTGGTCTGCGTGTTCGCAGTGGTCCAGCGCTATCTCGTGCACGGCATCAGCGCCGGCGCCGTCAAGGGATAGCACCCCCAGAGACGGTCAAGGGATAGCACCCCCAGAGAACTGTCGAGAGCAGCCTGTCGTAAGCAGGAGGAACCATGAAGATGAAAGTGGCCTGGGCGGCGCTCGCCGTTCTGGCCGTCACCGTTACCGGATGTGGGTCGGACTCGGGTTCCGGCGAGGGCTCCGGCAAGACGACCATCACGTTCTGGGACAACAACGGGGGCGCCCGCACCCCGATCTATCAGGAGCTGATCAAGCGGTTCGAGGCGGCCAACCCCTCGATCCACGTCGAGTACGTCGGCGTCCCGATCGCCTCCGTCCAGCAGAAGTACGACACCGCCATCGCGGGCGGGGACACCCCCGACGTCGGCGGCGTCACCACGTCGTACCTGGCCAACCTGACCGGCCAGCAGGCGCTGGAGCCGGCGGACGAGTGGCTGGCCAAGAGCTCGGTGAACGGCAAGCTGGCCACGTCGATGCTCGACTCGGTCCGCAAGACCGTGCCGGACGGCAAGCTCTACCTGGTGCCCAACACCTCCAACATGGACGTGGTGTGGTACCTCAAGGACAAGCTCCAGCAGGCGCCGGACACCTGGGACGAGTTCTTCAAGGACGCCGACGAGCTGACCAAGAAGCCCGACGAGTACGGCTACACCATCCGCGGCGGGGCCGGCTCGATCTTCCAGATCCTGGCCGAGATGTACTCCTACTCGGGCGTGACCGAGTTCTTCGACGCCTCGGGCAAGAGCACGGTGAACGACCCGAAGAACGCCGAGTTCCTCACGAAGATGGCCGGGCTGTACAAGAAGGACACCCCCGAGGCCGACGTCACCAACGACTTCCCGAAGATGGTCGCCCAGTTCGGCACGGGGAAGATCGCGATGATGCACCACAACCTGGGCTCGTACAACGACCACGTCAAGGCGCACGGCAAGGACAAGATCGGCGCCTTCGCGCTGCCGACCGGTCCCGGCGGCAAGCGGACCATCGTCGCCAACCCCGTGGACGGCTTCGCGGTGTTCAAGAACAGCGAGCACAAGGACGCCGCCTGGAAGTTCGTGGAGTTCCTGGTCTCCCACGACGGCAACAGCTACTGGAACGAGCAGACGGGCCAGATCCCGGCCAACACCGAGGCGCAGGGCGACTCCTGGGTGCAGGGCCTGGAGCACCTGAAGACGGCCGTCGACACGCTGAGCGACCCGAACACCCAGGTCGTGTCGCCGCCCTACTACCTGCCGCAGTTCTCCTCCATCACCAAGGCCGACACCGAGCCGCTCTTCCAGAAGGTGCTGCTCGGCCAGATGAAGCCCCAGGAGTTCCTCGACACCCTGGCGCAGAAGCTGACCGACGCCCAGGCCGAATGGAAGAAGGCGACCGGCGGCTGACGATCGCCGCCGCGTCCCGGGACCGGGCCGGTGCGTACCTGACCGCGCACCGGCCCTCCGGCCCCTCCACACCGACAGAGAGGAAGAGGTCATGGCGGTCGTCGAACGCGTCATCGTCACGGTCTTCGCCACGGTCACCAAGTCCGTGGTGGACGGCCACGGCCACCGGCACCCCGGCCCGCCCCGCGAGGTGCGGGAGGCGCTGCTGGCCGTCACCGACAGCGACGGCGCGACCGGATACTGCCTGGCGGCGCCCGACACCGTCAGGGAGGCGGTGATCACGGGCCACATCGGCCCGGCGCTGATCGGTCAGGACAGCCTCGACCGCGAACGGCTGTGGCACCGCGTCGCCCGCCGGCAGCGGGGCGCCCAGGGCAACCTGTCCGACCGGGCGCTCAGCGCGGTCGACCAGGCACTGTGGGACCTCGCCGGGCGCAAGCTCGGCCTGCCGGTCTGGAAGCTCCTCGGCGGAGCCCGCTCCGAGGTGCCCGCCTACGCGAGCACGATGTGCGGCGACGACATCCCCGGCGGCCTGGCCACCCCCGACGACTACGCCGCCTTCGCCAAGGAGCTCGTCTCCCGCGGCTACCGCGGGATCAAGCTGCACACCTGGATGCCGCCCATGCCGTACGGCGTGGACCGCGACATCGAGGCGTGCGCCGCGGTCCGGGAGGCGGTCGGCCCGGACGTCGCGCTCATGCTCGACAGCAACCACTGGTACTCCCGCTCCGAGGCGCTGACCCTCGGCCGGGCCTTGGACGAGCTGAACTTCGCGTGGTACGAGGAGCCGATGGAGGAGGCGTCGGTGCAGTCGTACCGATGGCTCGCCGACCAGCTCAGGACGCCGATCCTCGGGCCGGAGACCTCCTGGGGCAAGCACATGGCGCGGGCGGAGTGGGTGGCCGCGGGGGCCTGCGACATCCTCAGGGTCGGCGTGGTCGGCTCCGGCGGCATCATCCCGGCGATCAAGGCCGTTCACCTGGCCGAGTCGTTCGGCATGGACTGCGAGATCCACGGCAACGGCTCCGGCGCGCTCGCCGTGATCGGCGCCAGCCTCTGCGGGCAGTGGTACGAACGGGGACTGCTGCACCCGCACTCGGACTACGACACGCCCGCCCCGCACCTGCGGTCGATCGTCGACCCGCTCTCCGGCGGAAAGGTGCGGATGCCGGACACTCCCGGACTAGGGGATGATCTGGATATGGACTACATCGCCTCCCGTACGGTCGCCTCCTGGGGAACCGGCTCACAATAGGAGGCGGAACAGGCGGGTCAGGGAGGTACACATGGCGGAACCCGTGCCGCACGTGAAGTCGGCACTCCGGACGGTCGAGCTGCTCGACTTCTTCGCGCAGTATCCCGGACTGCACAGCCTCACCGACCTACAGGGCAAGCTGGGCTACCCCAAGAGCAGCCTGCACGCCCTGCTGCGCACGCTGGTCGACCTCGGCTGGATCGAGACCGACGTCACCGGCACGCTCTACCGGATCGGCATGCGGGCTCTGCTGGTCGGGGCGACGTACATCGACGGCGACCCGGTGGTGCAGCTCGCGCACGACGCGCTGGACTGGCTGGCCGAGGTCACCGGCGAGACGGTGCACCTCGCCCGTCTCGACCATTTCGACATCGTGTATCTCGCCACCCGCGCCTCGCGGCACTACCTGCGGCCGTTCTCGCGGGTGGGCCGCCGTCTGCCGGCGAGCACCACGTCGCTCGGCAAGGCCATCCTGGCGAGCCGCGACGACGACGAGGTCCGCGCGCTGCTGCCCGCCGAGCTGCCCGCGCTGACGGCCAACACGATCGTGGACGCCGACGAGCTGCTGGTCGACCTCCACCGGGTGCGCAAGCAGGGCTACGCGGTGGACCGTGAGGAGAACACCGAGGGGCTGCGCTGCTTCGGCGTCGCGCTGCACATCAGCGACCCGCCGCGCGACGCCATCAGCTGCTCGGTGCCGATCCCGCGCCTCACGCCCGAGCGGGAGAAGGAGATCGCCTCCTGCCTGCTGGAGGCACGTGAGCGCATCGAGCGCTCCGCCATGCGGCAGCGCCGCGCCTTCTGACACGTCGGCGGCGCCCCGCACGCACATGCGTGCGGGGCGCCCGCATATAGAAGAAATCTAGAATTCGTCCGGGCGTGGCGATTATTTTGGGGCCGGCCGGATCGGCGGGCCGTTCCGCACCGTATTCTTCCCGGTCTTCGGCGTATTCGCGAATAGACATTGACCGGCGGCAATTCGCGCTGATAAGTTCCCGGTGTCGTGATCGTCTCCTCGGGCCGATGGAGGTCGGCTTGCGCCTGCCGAAAGTGAAGGCCGAGCACCGGCCGTACAGGATCGGGCGCGACAGGATTCGCATCGGCGGCTCCATTTATGGAATCGCCGCGGAGATATCGGATCCGCATGGTCACGCGTGGGCCGCGTTGTCGGCGATGGACGGGACCCGCGCGCCCGCCGACGTCGCCGATCATTTGTGCCGTCTGTTTCCCGGCATGAAGCGGGTGGACGCCGCCGGCGTGGTGGACCTGCTGCTGCGATCGGGCTACCTGGAGGACGCGGCGGCCCCGCCGCCGGGTGACCTCAGCGCGGCCGAGACGGAGCGATATTCGCGGAACAAGGCGTTCTTCCGCTGGGTGGATCTCGTGCCCCGGGCCCATGGATGGGAGGCGCAGGTCGCGCTGAAGCGCGCACGCGTGCTGGTCCTGGGGCTCGGGGGCACCGGCAGCCACGCCGCCTGGGCGCTGGCCGCCGCGGGGGTCGGCAGGATCCACTGCGTCGACCGCGACGTGGTCGAGGTGTCCAACCTCACCAGGCAGGCGCTGTTCACCGAGGCCGACATCGGGAGACCGAAGGCCGACGTGGTGGTCGAACGCCTCACGGCGATCAACTCGGGTGTGCGCGTGACCGGGGAGACCCGCGCCGTCGAGAGCAGGGCGGACGTGTCCGCGCTGCTGGCCGGGTTCGACGCGCTCGCCCTGTGCGCCGACGAACCTCGCGGCCAGGACAGCATCCGGATCTGGGCCAACCGGGCATGCCTGATGGCCGGGGTGCCGTGGGCGGTCGGCGGCTATCGGGGTCCCCTCGTCAGCGTGGGGGTCTTCGCCGCCGGCGGGCCCTGCTACGAATGCCTCACCGCCGCGATCGAGGCGTCGCTGGAGCCGGGGGTCCACGTCGACCTCGGCGGGCCGGGAGTGCTGGCGCCGTCCGCCGGCATTTCCGGACACCTCACCGCGCAGGCCGTGATCTCGATGGTGACCGGAATTCCGGCGACGCTGCGCAGTCATGTCACCGGGATAAATCTGATCGCCCCCGAACAGCATGTGTACACGCACTATGCGGCGTCGCCGGAATGCGCCGGCTGCGCGGTGCGGGGAAAAAGGGAACGGAAATCAGCGGTTGACGCCTGAAATGCCCCGGCTTAGTGTCGTGAGTTGTCGCGACGAAAGGGGGTGGAAATGGAGCGACAGGAGCCGGCGGTGCAGGATTCCGCCGAGACCGAGGACGCGGCCGGAAAGATTTCGTTCCGGCTGCTCGACAAGATCGAGACGACGCAGTCGTACAGCGGAAACTCGAATAGCTGACCGGTGATGGTCCGGATGGTCGATTTCCGAGTCGCCGTCCGGACCATCGTCATGCGAAATACGAATGACGGTGAGGCATGAAAATACCCCGGCCCGAGGCCGTGCCGGGCACGATGCTGCCCATGCGGGAGTACGCGGCGGACTTCCTTGAGGTCTTCCACGACGTCGACGGTGTGATCTGGAAGCTGGAGCGCGCCCAGACGTTCGACGAAGGGGAGAACCCGAGCTGGAAGGCCATGCGCGCGGGAGACTGGCACCGCTCGCTCGAACTGCTGGAAGAGGCGCGGGAGACCATCGCCGCGGACCTTCCGGCCCGGGGGGAGCTGCGCCGCCTGCGGATCGTCGAGACGCCGCTCACCGCATATCTGCAGTGGGAGCTGCACCTGCTCGCGCTGCGCGCGCGCCTGGGGGAGCGCGGCAGGGTTCTGGACGCCGGTGAGCTGGCGGGCCTCGAGGCGGACGGTCCCCTCCCGGAGCTCGTCGTCTTTCCCGGCAGGCACATGTACCACGTGCGCTACGACGACCGCGGCGCGTGTGCCGGCGCCCGCCGGATAGACGACGCCGACGCCGTCGCCGCATGGACGTCGGTCGTCTCCTCGCTGTACGAGCGGGGCGAAGACCTGCCGGCCTACGTGGAGAAGCGGGTCGTCCCGCTTCCGCCGCCCCGGACGGACGCGCAAGCGCGATGACGCACGTCCGGCTGCGTCCTCTCGGGTTCCGCGAGGACGAGGACGGATGGATCGTCGGCCGCGTCGACACGGGCGTCTGCATCGAGGTGCCCTACGCCGGCAAACGGGCGATCGAACTGCTCGGCAGCGGGCGGACGATCCGCGCGGCGCGCGAGGAGCTGAGAGCCGAGCTCGGGGTGGAGCTCGACGTGTCCGGATTCGTGGACGACCTGGCGGCCGTGGGGATGGTGGCCTCGATCGGCGACCGGGTCTTCGCCGACACCGGCGCCCCGGCGCCGTCGCTTCCCTGGATAACGCGGGAAATGGTGCGGTGGACGCTGAGCCCCCTGCTGCACTGCCTGCTGGGCCTGCTCGTGCTCGGCGGGGTCGTCGCGGCGGTGCTGCGGCCCGGCGTCGTTCCCCGGTGGCATGCCCTGCTCTGGAGCGACCACGGCACGGTGGTCCTGCTGAGCGAGATCGCCGTGGTGGCCGTGCTCGTCTCACTCCACGAGCTCGCCCACCTCCTCACCGCGCGGGCCGCGGGCGTCCCCGGCCGCATCCGGATCGACACGCGCCTTCAGTTCCTGGCCGCGCAGACCGACGTCTCCGGCGTCTGGCTCGCCGAGCGGCGGGTCCGCCTGACCGTCTATCTCGCGGGGATGGCGGTGGACGCGAGCGTGCTCGCCGCCTGCCTGCTGACGATGGCGCTGTCCGGCACGAACACGCTGCTGTCGGTCATCGCGCTCACCGAGATGACGGGGCTGGCGTTGCAGTTCTTCGTCTTCATGCGCACCGACCTCTACTTCCTGCTCCAGGACCTGGCGCGCTGCCGCAACCTCTACGCCGACGCCGCCGCCTTCCTGCTGCACCTGCTTCGCCGCGCCGTACGGAGGCCCACCGCGGAGCCGCTCACCGGGTTGGACCCGCGGCAGCGCCGGTTCGTCCGGTTCTACAGCGTGCTCCTCGTCGCCGGGACGGGGCTCTGCCTCGGGGTCTTCCTCCTGATCTCCGTCCCGTTCACGGTCGCGCTGATCGCCAGGTCCCTCGGCGTGCTGCTGCATCACGACGGCCTGGTCGACGCCGCCGACGCCCTGCTGACGCTGGGGGTCGTGGTCGCCTACCAGGCCGTGTGGGTGAGGGCGTGGGTCCGCAGGCACGGACCACGCGTACGGGGGTTCGCCGCGAGGCTGGTGCGCCACCGCGCGCCGGGGGCGAGCGTGGTCAGGCGCGGTTCGTGAGCGGGGTCAGCTGGTGGATGTCGTGCCGGGCGCGCAGCGCCGTGATCTCGGCCGGGTCCGGCGGTCCCGAGGCCAGCATCCCGGTGAGCTCCCGCAGGTAGGTCTCGTGACCCGCGGGGGTCACGATGAACAGCATCCGGGCCGGTTCACTGCCGGGGTTGAAGAACGCGTGGGGGCATCCGGCCGGCACGTGCATGAAGCTCCCGGGCCCGCCCCGCAGCACCTCGGCGCCGGCCTCCGACCGCCAGGAACGCCAGTCGGAGCCCGTCTCGGAGTCCGCCGGATGGAAGGCGAGGAGGTCGAGCTCGCCGTCGATGACGTAGAACATCTCCTCCGCCTCGTGATGCAGGTGCGCCCCGACGTCGAAACCCGGGGCGACCACGGCCTCGAAGACCGACCACGCCGCCGCCTGCTCCGCGCCGACCTTCAGCGTCATCGCCTGGATCGAGTCGCCGCCTCCCGGCGGAAGTAACAGTCCATCGGTCATGTCCTCGCACCTCACG
The DNA here is from genome assembly GCF_036186745.1 of Microbispora hainanensis. Classification (NCBI taxonomy): domain Bacteria; kingdom Bacillati; phylum Actinomycetota; class Actinomycetes; order Streptosporangiales; family Streptosporangiaceae; genus Microbispora; species Microbispora hainanensis. The sequence continues at coordinate 4,603,461 of NZ_CP108086.1, forward strand.
CTTTCCAGCCGGTGGCGCGCAGCCACGTCTCCAGGGTCATCAATCCGGGGTGCTCGGCGCGCAGGGCAGGCAGATCGACCTGTGCGGGGTGCTCCTCGAAGAACTCGAACATCCGGGCCACCCACGGGTCGAACGCGCGCACGTGCTCGATCGGCGTCCGTTCGAAGCGGGCCGGCAGGCCGCACACCCGGCCGAACGTGGCGGCGATCTCCGACGGGGTGGGCTCGTCGGCGCCCAGATCGACGGTGCGGCCGAGGTACTGGCCGGGGCGCTCGAAGGCGAGGGCGGCGAACACCCCGATGTCCTCGACGCTGATCAGCTGCATCGGCGTCCCGGGATCCATGGGGAGCCGTACGACCAGCGTGCCGTCCTCCAGGCTCGGCCGGTTGTAGGTGCTGAAGTTCTCCATGAAGGAGACCGGGCGCAGGATGGTCGCCGGCAGCCCGAGCTCGTGGATCTCGCGCTCGATCCGCGCCTTGCTCTCGATGTGGGGGATTCCGGACTGGTGGTCCGTGCCGGGGACCGAGCTGTACACGAGGTGTCCCGTGCCGATCTCCGCGGCCAGCCGGGCCACCGTCAGGCCCCGCCGCTCCTCGGCGGCGGCGCCTTCGACGGTGATCGTCGGGCCCTGCATCATGGTCAGCGCCAGGAAGACCCCGTCCACGCCCCGCATCGCGCGGCGCAGCGACTCCTCGTCGTCGAGGTCGCCGACGAGGAGTTCCGCCCCCGACTCCTCCAGCGCCTTGGCGGCGGAACCGCCCGGGTCGCGCACCAGGGCGCGTACGTTCCGGCCCCGGGCGAGCAACCGGCGCGCGGCGGCGCCGCCCTGCCGGCCCGTGGCTCCGACGACCAGTACGGGATCGCTCATGGCGTATGCCTCCATGGCAGACTCGCGGTGTGAGGGATCATGGGCGTCACGATAACGAGGCGGCGTCCGGCGGTCCTGGCACTCGTGCTGCCAGTCATGGACCCGACCGCCGCTCCAGGACGTCGAGCCGCAGGGCAGAGCTCGGTGCGTTCCTCCGCGCCCGGCGGGCCCGCCTGCGCCCGTCCGACGTCGGCCTGCCGGAAGGCGATCCGGCCCTGCGCCGCACCCCCGGCCTGCGCCGTGAGGAGATCGCCGAGCTCTCGGGCGTCGGCGTCACCTGGTACACCTACCTGGAACAGGGACGGGACATCTCGGCGTCGGCGCAGGTGATCGACGCGCTGGCCCGTGCGCTGCTGCTCGATCCCGACGAACACCGGCACCTGCGCCATCTGGCCGGGCTGGCCCCGCCGGACACGCCGTCAGGAGAGGGGGAGCGGCCCCGGGACCGGTTGCGGCGCCTGGTGGACGCCGCCGCTCCGAACGCCGCCTGCGTGTACGACGCGCGCTTCGACTACCTGGCCTGGAACACCCCCTACACCCTGCTCCGCCACGATCCGCTGACGCTCCCGCCGGACCGGCGGAACCTGCTGTGGATGATGTTCACCGACCCCGGCAACCGCGCCCGGATGGTCCACTGGGAACGCGCCGCCCGCGCCCTGATCAGCCAGTTCCGCGCCGCGATGGGACACCGGCAGGGCGACCCCGCCTTCACCGCGCTGGTGACGGCGCTGAGCGAGGTCAGCCCGGAGTTCCGGGAGTGGTGGGCGGACTACCCGGTCCGCCGCTTCAGGCCCGCGACGGTCGCCATCGATCACCCCGAGATCGGGCGGCTCGACCTGGAGATGTTCCAGCTGCGGCCGGCGGAGCACCCCGATCTCCTGCTGGTGCTGCAGGTGCCGGCCAATGAGGACGGCCGCAGGCGGGTGAGCGCGCTCCTCGACGGGCGGCGCGGGCCCTCCAGCGCCCCAGAGGGCGGCGCCTCGTAGGACGCGCTCGGCCGGGCGGTGCTTCGCGGGCCGCTGTCGTGTGCGGCGCGCTCGGCCGGGCGGCGCTTCATCGGGTGGCCTCCCGGCGCGCCGCCCCGGCAATCGCCCGCATCCGGGGTAACTTCGGCATCATGGCCACCCGTACGTCCGGACAGGGGTCCGGCAAGCGCCCCGCGTCGCGCTCCGGATCCCGTACGGCTTCCACCAAGCGATCCCCGTCGGGTTCCCGAGGCAGGCCGGCCCCCAGATCCGCGCCCAAACGGCCCGTCGCCACCGGCCAGGATCCGGTCAGCTGGTTCTTCCTCGTGATCGGCAAGCTCGTCATCGGCATGTGGATGCTGCTGGCGAACGGCGTGGGGGCGGCGGCCCGGGCACTCGGACAGGGCGCCCGCGACCTCGATCCCGCGCACCGCCGCGACGGGCAGGGGCTGGCGGTGCTCGCAGGCGCCATCGTGCTCGCCGCCCTGACCTGGCGGGACACCAAGACGGGGTTCGCCGCGTTCGTCGACGCCGTGGTGCGCGGGACGGTGGGCTCGCTCACCTGGGCGGCGCCGGTGCTGCTCGCGCTGCTCGCCTGGCGGCTGCTGCGCCACCCCGACCAGAACTCCGAGACCGGCAGGATGGGCATCGGCTGGACCGCGCTGCTGGCCGGGATCCTCGGGATCGTGCACGTCGCCCACGGCACGCCGTACCCCTCCGGGGGTCCAGACGACGGCATGGACAACGTGTCGGCGGCGGGCGGCATGATCGGGTTCATCGTCTCGGCTCCGCCGTCGAGCATCCTGCCGGCGTTCATCACGATCCCGCTGCTGCTGATGCTGTCCGGCTTCGGCCTGCTGGTGATCACCGCCACGCCGATCCACCGCATCCCCGAGCGGCTCGCCGAGATCCAGCACATGCTCTTCCAGCGGCCGGACGAGAACGGGGAGCCCCGCAGGGCCCCCGCGCCGCCGAGGAAGCGCACGCGCAAGCAGCCGGGCGGCGGGCGCGACGTGCCCGAGGGCGGCGACACCGTCAAGCCGTACGACACGCCGGTGCTGGCGGAGAAGGACCATTCGCCGGAGATCGTCCCCGGCCTCGTGGACGACATCGTGGAGCCGGCCGAGCCGGAGACGCCCAAGCCGGCGCCCCAGCCCCCGCTGCCGACCCCCGCGCCGCGCAAGGTGGAGCAGCTCGTCCTGTCGAGCCAGGAGGGGCCCTACACGCTGCCGGACCTGGCGATGCTGCGGCCGGGCAGCGCGCCCAAACAGGAGACCAAGGCCAACCGGACGGTCGTGAACGCGCTGACCAGCGTGATGGAGCAGTTCGCGATCGACGCGCAGGTCGTCGGCTTCACCCGGGGCCCGACGGTGACCCGGTATGAGATCGAGCTCGGCCCGGCCGTCAAGGTCGAGAAGGTCACCGCGCTCACCAAGAACATCGCCTACGCCGTCAAGTCGGCCGACGTCCGGATCCTGTCTCCCATCCCCGGCAAGTCGGCGATCGGCGTGGAGATCCCCAACGTCGACAAGGACCTCGTGTCGCTCGGCGACGTGCTGCGCTCGCAGGTGGCCCAGGCCGACCACCACCCGATGATCGTCGGGCTGGGCAAGGACGTCGAGGGCCGCACGATCGTGGCCAACCTGGCCAAGATGCCGCACATCCTCATCGCCGGCGCCACCGGCGCGGGCAAGTCGACCTGCATCAACGGCCTGATCTCCTCGATCCTGATGCGGGCCACGCCCGATGAGGTCCGCATGGTGCTCGTCGACCCCAAGCGGGTGGAGCTCAGCTCGTACGAGGGCATCCCGCACCTGATCACGCCCATCATCACCAACCCGAAGAAGGCCGCCGAGGCCCTGGAGTGGGTGGTGGGCGAGATGGACCGGCGCTACGACGACCTGGCGGCCAGCGGCTTCCGGCACGTGGACGACTTCAACAAGGCCGTGCGCGCGGGCAAGCTGGTGCCGCCCCCGGGCAGCGAGCGCGTCTACCAGCCGTACCCATATCTGCTGGTGATCGTGGACGAGCTGGCCGACCTGATGATGGTCGCGCCGCGCGACGTGGAGGACTCGATCGTCCGCATCACGCAGCTCGCCCGGGCCGCCGGCATCCACCTGGTCATCGCCACCCAGCGGCCGTCCGTCGACGTCGTGACCGGCCTGATCAAGGCGAACGTGCCCTCGCGGCTGGCGTTCGCGACCTCCTCGCTCGCCGACTCGCGGGTCATCCTCGACCAGCCGGGGGCGGAGAAGCTGGTCGGGCAGGGCGACGCGCTGTTCCTGCCGATGGGCGCGAGCAAGCCGATGCGGCTGCAGAACGCCTTCATCTCCGAGAAGGAGATCGCGGAGGTCGTCGGCCACTGCAAGGCCCAGATGCAGGCCGAATATCGGGAGGACGTCGCCGCGCCCGCCACCGCGAAGCGGGAGATCGACGAGGAGATCGGCGACGACCTCGACCTGCTGATCCAGGCCGCCGAGCTGATCGTGTCGACCCAGTTCGGCTCCACGTCGATGCTCCAGCGCAAGCTGCGCGTGGGCTTCGCCAAGGCCGGACGGCTGATGGACCTGCTGGAGAGCCGCAACGTGGTGGGCCCGAGCGAGGGGTCCAAGGCCCGGGAGGTGCTGGTCAAGCCCGACGACCTGCCCGGCCTGCTCGCCGACCTCCGCGGCGGCGAGTAGCCGCCGGGCCTCGCCGAGCGTCCGCACGGCCTGGATCGCCTGATTTCAGCGGCGTGCGACCCGGTGGGCGGCGGTGGCGAGCAGCAGGGCCGCGTGCGCGCCGGGGTCGGTCACCGGGTGGCCCAGCAGCGTCTCGATGCGCTGCAGCCGCTGGTAGAACGTCTGCCGGCCGAGGTGCAGCGCGGCGGCCGCACGGGTCGCGCTGCACCCGTGCAGCAGGAAGACCTCCAGCGTGCCGACGAGGTCGGTCCGGTGGGCCGTGTCCCAGTCCACCAGCGGGCCGATGGTCCGCCGTACGAGCTCGGCGGCGTGCCCGGTGTCGGCGTGGCGGGTGAGCTCCAGCTCGAGGGCGAGCGCGCGGGTGGTGACGAGCCGGGCGTCCCGCCGCAGCCCGAGCGCGGCCCGTGCGTCCCGCAGCGAACCGCCCAGCTCGGCCAGGCCGGTCGCGGCGTGCCCCACGGCGACTCTGAGCTGGGGGGTGTGCAGCCGCCGCAGCGCCTCCTCCAGCGCCTGGGCGGCCGCACCGGCGGCGTCCGCCACGGCCACCGGCACCGCGAGGGTGCCGAGCACCAGCCGGCCCACCCGCCCGCGCAGGGCGGTCGTGTGCAGGATGTGCGCGGCCCGGTCGAGTACGGCGAGCGCGGCCGCCGTCTCCAGGGCGTCCACGGCCACGCCCACCAGCAGGTGGGCGGGCCCGGTGGGCAGGCCCGCCATGACCGCCCGTACGCCGGGGTCGGCCTCGGCCGTGCCCTCGATGAGGTCCCGCAGCAGCGCGGACGCCTGGCGGTCGCGCTCGCTCGGCGGACTGCCCGTCCTGAGCATGGCGAGGGCGAGGGCGACGGCCGTGCGCTCCAGCGCGATCGCCAGGTCGTCGGCGGGCAGCGCCGAACCGGGGCCGGCCACCAGCCGCCCCCAGGGATGGCCGTGGAGGGTGACCGGTGACTCGCAGACCGCACGCTCAGCCGCGCGCCAGGCGTCCCGGTCGCTGCCCACGCCGTGGGCGGCGACCAGCGCGCCGCTGGCGGACAGCAGCATCAGCGGTGCCCCCACGACCTCGGCTCCGGTCGCCAGCACCCCGGCGACCCCGGCGCCGGCGATGAGCGCCTCGTTGAGTGCGCGGGTGGCCGAGTCGCCCACCCGCAGCCGCCGGCTCGCGTAGTCGACGATCAGCGTGTTGACGTGCTCGGTGATCCGGATGAACGGGACGACCGCGTGCAGGGCGATGAACGGCAGCTCCTGCCTGCGGGCCTCCTCCACCAGCTCGCGCGGCGTCTCGGGGAACGTGCGGCCGAGTTCGAGGGCGACCCCGGCCACGCCCCTGGCGGCGATCTCCCGCAGGTAGTGCCGCCGCGCTCCCGCGTCCGTGCCGGCCAGGCCGAGCCCGGTCGTCAGCAGCAGCTCGCCGCCCGTGAGCAGGGGGCCGATCTCGTAGATCTCGCTGGAGTGCACCCATCGGACCACCCGGTCGAGCGCGCCCTCCCCGGCGAGGACCTCCGGCCGGGCCTCCCGCAGCACCTCGAAGGACAGCAACTCGCGCAGCGTCAGAGGCATCGATGCACCCCTATACGGATCGTCCGTTAAGGGACGTCATAGTACGGACGTTTCGTCCGTTCCCGAAGGCGCCGCCCGGAGGGATAGTGAGCACATGACAAGCGACGCCGCCATGCTCAGCGTGGCCCTGGAAGAGGCCAGGAAGGGGTTCGCCGAGGGCGGCGTGCCCGTCGGCGCGGCCCTGTTCGGCCCGGACGGCCGCCTGCTCGGGCGCGGGCGCAACCGCCGAGTCCAGGACGGCGATCCCTCGGTGCACGGGGAGACCGCCGCCTTCCGCGACGCGGGCCGCCAGCCCTCCTATCGCGGGACCACCATGGTGACCACCCTGTCGCCCTGCTGGTACTGCAGCGGCCTGATCCGGCAGTTCCGCATTCCGCGCCTGGTGGTCGGCGAGTGCCGCACGTTCACGGGCGCGCACGAGTGGCTCGCCGAGGCCGGGGTGGAGGTCGTCGTGCTCGACGATCCGGAGTGCGCCGGGCTCATGACGGCCTTCATCGCGGCCAACCCGGCCGTTTGGAACGAGGACATCGGAGATGAGGCATGAATTCGGTTCCCGTCGTCGACCTGACTCCCTGGTTCTCCGGTGAGGCGGACGGCCGGGCGCGGGTGGCCGCCCAGGTCGACGCCGCGCTGCGCGAGATCGGCTTCCTGCTGGTCACCGGGCACGGCGTGCCGGCCGAGCTGCGCGAGGACGTGCGCGCCGCGGCCCGGCGGTTCTTCGCCCTGCCCGCCGAGGTGAAGCAGCGGTACGCGGCCGTCGTGGGGGAGCGGGGCTGGCTGCCGCCGGGCGTCGAGGCCAACGGCTACGCCGAGGGCACGCCCACCCCGCCCGACCTCAAGGAGACCTTCGCCGTGGGCGCCGACCGGCCGATCGGCGTCCCGGAGATCGACGCCGAGTGGTTCCTCGCCAACGTCTGGCCGTCCGAGGTGCCCGAACTCCAGGCGCTGCTCACCCGCTACCTGGCGGAGATGCGCTCGCTGGCCGGCGAACTCCTGGTGATCTGCGCGGCCGCCCTGGGGATCGAGGAGGACTTCTTCGCCTCACGGGCCGACCACCCGTCGTACACGATGAACATCAACCGCTATCCGCCGCTGTCGCAAGTGGGCGAGCCGGAGCCGGGGCAGTTCCGGATCGGGCCGCACACCGACTTCGGCACCGTGACCGTGCTCGACCGGCAGCGGGGCGTCGGCGGCCTGCAGGTCTACACCCTTGACGGCGAGTGGATCGACGCGCCGTTCGTGCCGGACTCGTTCACGATCAATATCGGTGATCTGCTGGCCCGCTGGACGGGCGACCGCTGGCGCTCCACCCGGCATCGGGTGCTCCCGCCCGACCCGTCGGCGCCGGACGAGGAGCTGATCTCGCTCATCTACTTCTACGAGTGCAATCCCCTGGCCGAGGTGGAGTCGCTCGGCCCCCCGGTCGGCCGGGTCTCCTACGAGCCCGTCCGCGCGTCCGACTACCTCCTCGAGAAGCTGAGGGCGATCACCGTATGACAGTTCTGGAACCCTCCGAGGTCGCCGTACGCGAGGGCCGGTACGGCGACAAGGTCGCCGCGATCGAGCCCGGCGGCATCGAGTTCATCCCCCTCTCCGAGCGTCACGGCAGGCCCCGGCAGCTCTTCTGGACGTGGACCTCGCCGAACCTGGAGTTCGCCACGATCTTCCTCGGGGTCCTCGCCGTGGCGGCGTTCGGGCTCGGCTTCTGGCAGGCCGTGCTCGCCGTCGTCGTGGGCAGCGGCCTCGGGGCCCTCACCCACGGCGTGCTGTCGGCCAGGGGTGTGAGCGCGGGACTGCCGCAGATGGTGCTCGGCAGGCTGCCGTTCGGCTATTGGGGCAACGTCATCCCCTCGGCGTTCAACTCCGTCGCCGCCGGAATCGGCTGGTTCGCGGTCAACAGCGTGAGCGGCGCGCTCGCGCTGAACACGCTGACCGGCCTGCCGGGCTGGGCCTGCCTGCTGATCGTCGTCGCGGTCATGGTGGTGCTCGGATTCTTCGGCCACAACCTGGTGCAGGCCTTCGAGAAGTACGCGTTCCCGGTCCTCGCGGCGATCTTCGCGGTCACCTCCGTGATCATCCTGTCGAAGGCCCAGCCGGGCTATGCGGGCAGCGGGGGAGGGCTGGGCGGCTTCCTGCTGACCGTGGGCGCGACGTTCGGTTACGCGGCCGGCTGGAACCCGTACGCCGCCGACTACACGCGGTACCTTCCGCAGGACGCGAGCAGGCGGGCCACCGGCCTGTCGGCGGGCCTCGGCGTGTTCGTGTCGTGCGTGCTGCTGGAGGTCGTCGGCGCGGCGTCCGTGACGATCGGGGGCGGCGACGCCCTCGGGCAGCCCACCTCGGCGTTCACCGGCCACCTGCCCGCGCTCGTGGCGAACCTGACGCTGCTCGCGATCGCCCTCGGGGCCGTGTCGGCGAACGCGCTCAACGTCTATTCGGGCGCGATGTCGCTGCTCGCCCTCGGCGTACGGCTGCCGCTGACGATGCGCCGGGCCATCGTCGCGCTGGCCTGCGGCGTGATCGGTTTCGTGGTGGCGCTTTCGGGCCTGGAGGACGCCGGGCACAAGTACGAGGCGTTCCTGCTGGTCATCGCGTACTGGATCGGCCCCTGGCTGGGCGTGGTGCTGACGGACATGCTGCTGCGGCGCGGCCAGGACATCCGCGCGCTCGAACCGCTCATGTTCGACCGGCGGCACACCAACTGGGCCGGGCCCGTCGCGATGGTCGCGGGGGTCGTCCTGTCGGTCTGGCTGTTCTCCAACCAGGAGCAGTACGTCGGCCTGGTGCCGCGGAGCGTGCCCCAGGTGGGGGACATCGCGTTCGAGGCCGGGTTCCTCATCGCCGCCGGGCTCTATCTCGCGCTGAAGCCCCTGCGGCGCTGAACAGGCCCCGGCCGCTCCCCGCGCGCACTCTCCGTGAACATTTGGCACACCCCCGGGTACACATCGTAGCCAGTTACTGATTGAATGTGACTAACTACGCATTGTGGGGCGAGCTGCAAGCTCGAACAGGGGGGCGTGACCAATGAGCGTTGGTGCTGTTTTGGCCGAAGCCCGTGAGCGCGCCGGGCTGACCGTGCGTCAGCTCAGCGAGCGCACGCGGGTCCGCGAGTCCGTCATCGAACGCTTCGAGCGTGACGACTTCTCGGTGGGCGACTTCTACGCACGCGGGCACATCCGTACCATCGCCTCCGACCTCGGCCTGGACGCGGACGAGATCCTGCGGCAGTACGAGCAGGAGAACGCCGACATCGCGTCACCGGTCAAGGCCTCGGCGGTGTTCAGGCGCGACGTGAGCGAGCGGGCCCGCTGGGCCACGGGCTGGACGAAGGCCGCCGCGGTCGCCCTGGCCATCGTCGCGGTCGTCGTCATCGCGCGGATGCTCGGGGGCTCCGGCGAGAAGGCCGGCACGACTGCCGCCCAGCTCCCGGTGACCGCGCCGCACCAGCACGCGCGTAACGAGAAGGGCCACGAGAAGAAGACCCTGGAGGAGGCCCTCGCGCCCGGCACGGTGGTCGTGAAGGTCACCGCGCGCAAGCCGTCGTACATCAACGTGCGGGACGCCAAGGGCAAGGAGATCTTCCAGGGGACGCTGCCCGAGGGGAGGACCTCGACCTATTCGGCGAAGGACCGCATGCGGGTGACCATCGGCGACGCGGGGGCGGTGCGGCTGGAGGTCAACGGAAAGGACCTCGGCACGCCCGGCAAGGACGGCCAGATGATCCGGCGGACCTTCGAGGCGGGCGGCCCGAGTCTCCGTTAATCGCCGACTGCCGATACCGTAGTTCGCATCATGTCTTCTCGCCGAACCGTATCGCTGATCACGCTGGGCTGCGCCCGCAACGAGGTCGACTCCGAGGAGCTGGCCGCGCGGCTGGAGGCCGCCGGCTGGCACACCGATGACGACGATCCCGACGTCGTCGTCGTCAACACGTGCGGCTTCATCGATTCGGCGAAGAAGGACTCCATCGACACCCTGCTCGCCGCGGCCGACTCGGGCGCGAAGGTGGTGGCGGCGGGCTGCATGGCCGAACGGTACGGCGCGCAGCTCGCCGACGCCCTGCCCGAGGCGACCGTCATCTCCTTCGACGACTACGCCGAGATCGGGGAGCGTCTCGACGACGTCATCGCGGGCAGGCCGCTGGTCCCGCACTCCCCGCGGGACCGCCGCACGCTCCTGCCGATCACGCCGGTGGAGCGCTCGGCCGCCCACGCCCACATTCCCGGTCACGCCCAGGCGGACCCGCTGCCGGAGGGCGTCGCCCCCGCCAGCGGCCCGCGCATGCTGCGCAAGCGGCTCGGCTCGGGGCCGGTGGCGTCGCTGAAGCTCGCGTCGGGCTGCGACCGGCGCTGCACGTTCTGCGCGATCCCGGCCTTCCGCGGCTCGTACGTCTCGCGCCGCCCGGAGGACCTGCTCGCCGAGGCCGCCTGGCTGGCCGGGCAGGGCGTCAAGGAGCTCGTGCTGGTCAGCGAGAACTCCACGTCGTACGGCAAGGACCTGGGCGACCTGCGCGCGCTGGAGAAGCTGCTGCCCCTCCTGGCCGCGACCGAGGGCATCGAGCGGGTGCGGGTCAGCTACCTGCAGCCCGCCGAGCTGCGGCCCGGGCTGCTCGACGTGATCGCCTCGACGGAGGGGGTCGCGCCCTACTTCGACCTGTCCTTCCAGCACGCCAGCGGGACCGTGCTGCGGCGGATGCGGCGCTTCGGCGACCCCAAGCGGTTCCTCGACCTGCTCGCGCAGATCCGCGACCGTGCGCCCGAGGCGGGCATCAGGTCCAACTTCATCGTGGGGTTCCCGGGGGAGACCCAGGAGGAGTTCGACGAGCTGGTGGCCTTCCTCGAAAAGGCCAGGCTCGACGTCATCGGTGTCTTCGGCTACTCCGACGAGGAGGGCACCGACGCGTACGGCTTCGAGGGCAAGCTCGACCAGGACGTGATCGACGAGCGGGTCGCGATGCTGACCGAGCTGGCCGAGGAGCTGACCGCCCAGCGGGCCGAGGAACGCATCGGCGACGAGCTGCAGGTTCTGATCGAGGAGGACCTCGGCGACGGCGGATACGAGGGCCGTGCGGCGCATCAGGGTCCCGAGGTGGACGGCGCCGTCACGGTGCAGGGGATCGGCCTGGTCCCCGGCCAGATCGTCCAAGCGGTCGCCGTCGACTCCGAGGGGGTCGACCTCATCGCCCGGATCAAGGCAGGCACATGACGGAGCGCGGTGAGCCGCCGATGGACGTGGCGGGCCCGGGGGAGATGACACCGGAGTCCGCGGCGCCGCCGGTCGCCGCCGTGCCCGCCACGCCGGTGGCGATCCCGGCGCCCGCTCCGCGTGTCCCGCAGGCGGGGCAGGACGTCGCGGGGGAGCCGGGCTCCGGGGCCGTGACCGGCGACCGTACGGCCGCTGAGCCGCCGTCCGCCGGAGAAGGCACAGGAGAAGGCGCCGGCGAGGGCGCCGCGGAAGGCGTCCCCGGAGGCGCCGGGGAAGGTATCGCCGGAGGTGCGGGGGAAGGCGTGGTGCGCCGGGTCAGCACCTGGAACATCGCGAACGTCCTGACCATCGCCCGGCTGGCGATCGTCCCCGTCTTCACCGTCTTCCTGTTCGTCGAGGGGGAGGGCTGGCGGCTGGCGGCGCTCGGGGTCTTCCTGCTCGCCTCCCTCACCGACCAGCTCGACGGCTGGCTCGCCAGGAAGTACGCGCTGGTCACCGACTTCGGGAAGATCGCCGACCCGATCGCGGACAAGGCGCTGATCGGCGCCGCGCTGCTCAGCCTGTCGTACCTCGGCGAGATCCCGTGGTGGGTCACCGTGGTGATCATCGCCCGCGAGGCGGGAGTGACGCTGCTGCGCTTCCTCGTGATCCGGCACGGGGTTATCCCGGCCAGTTACGGGGGCAAGGTGAAGACTGTTTTGCAGATCGTGGCCATCGCGCTCTACATCGTGCCGGGGGTGCCCGACGTGATCAGGTGGGTGGCCATGGGGCTCGCCCTGGTGGTCACGGTCGGGACCGGCGCCGACTACGTGGTGAGGGCGGTGCGGCTGCGGCAGGTGGCGAGGAGTGCGCAAGGCTGATGAGGGGTGTGGCGAGCGAGGTGCTGTCCCTGCTGGTGCGGCAGGGCGCGACTGTCGCCGTGGCGGAGTCGCTCACCGGCGGCCTGATCGGGGCCACGCTGACCGGTCCGATGGGCGCCTCGGCCGCCTTCCGGGGCGGCGTGATCGCCTATGCCACGGACCTCAAGGCGAGCCTTCTCGACGTGCCGTCCGATCTCCTTGAACGAGAGGGAGCGGTGCATCCCGACGTGGCCGCGGCCATGGCGGTCGGCGTTCGCAAGCTCGCCGACTCTGGCTACGGCCTGGCGGTGACCGGGGTCGCCGGCCCCGATCCCCAGGACGGCAAGCCGGTCGGCACGGTCCACATCGCCCTGGCGGGACCGGGAGAGCGCCTCTGGCACCGTGACCTGCGCTTGACCGGAGACAGGGACGGGATCAGAACCGCCACCTGCCAGGAGGCGTTGCTGCTGCTGGAAGGTGTGCTGAAGGCAAATTCGGGGGAACATCTGGGGTGATTACCGCGTTACGTCCCCAGCGAACATGCTCGCCTCGGTCTGCCGCGGTGTCGCCCTCTACAGGTACGGTGGAGCTGTGAGTGAGGTCCGTGAGCCAAAGGCGAGGAGCAAGACAGGCGCACGCCCGGCGAAGGGGCCGAGCGAACCCATGATGACGGCGAGGCGTATGTACGAAGGGCAGATTAAGAAGGGGCGACATGAGCCCACCGCGAGAGGCGTCGTGAAGGCGCCCCCCTTGGGGAGGGAGCGACAGATGATCCTGCTGCGTCAGCTGCTCGGTGACGTACTGCGGCGGCTGAGGGTGCGGCAGAATCGCACCCTTCGCGAGGTCTCCACGCTGGCGCGTGTCTCACTCGGCTATCTGTCCGAGGTCGAGCGCGGCCAGAAGGAAGCCTCCTCCGAGCTGCTCGCCTCGATCTGCGGCGCGCTCGGGGTGCCGCTGTCCCAGGTGTTGCGTGAAGTGTCCGACCAGTTCGCACTGGCCGAGCTGCAGGCCGCCCCCGTGCTGGCAGATGTGCCCGAGCACGAGCGCCTGCCCATACCCGAAACCGTCCCCGCCGGGCCGGATTTCGAGGGTTTCCCGGAGGTCAAGGACATGGTCGCCGCCTAGGCGGCGTCTCGACGCCCCGCCGTGCCGGCGGACGGCGTCTCCGCGACCTCGCCCGATTGTCCCCGTAGGCCCCATAAGACACGGCCCGATAGGGCACGCCCGGTCCGAAGGCCAGGGCGTGACCTCCGCGCCCGCAGTCCGGGTCGACCCGGACCCGGGTGCCCAGTCCCGATCCCACGGGCGGGCGCCTGGCCCCCGCAGGCCCGTTTCCGTGCCCGTTTCTGTATCGTGCGGCCCGTTCCGCCCGTTCCCTTTGGTGTCGCCTCGGGTGTCGCCCCGTTCCCTGACGCGCCCACCGGGCTCCGTCTCCGACTTCGTGCGGCCCGCTCCCGATGGGGTCTCCGTTTCGTACGGCCCCGTCCCGGCGCGCCCGTATGGCCCCGTCTCCGTGTCGCCTGGGCCGTTTCCGGCGTGCGTCTGGCCCGTCCCCGTGTCGCGTGGCCTGCTCCTGGCGCGCCTGTCTCACCCGTTCTCGACACGCTCGTCTGACCCCGTCTCTGTGTCGTGGGCCCGTTTTCAGCGGTTCCGCCGGGTTGTGTTCGCCACTTCGTCTCCGTGGTGCCTGCCGCGCTCCCGTAACGTGCTCACCGCTGCTCGCGGTCTCGTGGACCTGCCCTCGGCCTTCGGGCGCGCGCTTGCGGCCGCCCGCGATCACGATGCGTGGATCTCGACCACCCTGCCGTCCGGGTCGGTCATGAGGTGGCGGCCGGGCTCCAGCCGCGGCTCGGCGGCGGCTCCGTCCACGTCAAAGCCGAGCCGTACGGACCCGGTCCTGCGCTCTGCGGTCGCCGGATACAGCTCGAACACGGTGCCGTCGGCGAGGACGGCGGCGTGGTGCCGCGGGCCCTGGCCGTGCCGTTCCAGGGTGAACTCGACACCGAGTGCGCCATAGAAGGCGCGGCACTCCTCCAGCCGGTCGGTGTACAGGACGAGCAGCATGACGCGGGCGGCGGTGGGCGGCACGGGATCCCCTTCGTGTGCGTACCGGTTCTCAGTCGCGCTGGCAGGAGGGACACCAGTAGATGAGCCGCTCGGCCGGCTGTGGGCCCATCTCCCCGCGGCTGACAGGGGTGCCGCAGTGGTGACACGGGCGGCGTGCCCTGCCGTAGACGAGCAGCGACCGCCCGGGGCGCGCGTCGCCCGTCGTCACCGGGAGTGGCGCGTCCTTGCTCGCGTCCATCAGGCGGTGGGCGACGGAGACCAGCGCCTCCAGCTCGTCCGGCGGAATCGACCCCACCGGACGCCACGGGGACATCCGCGCGGCGTACAGCGTCTCGGCCCGCCAGATCGTGCCGATGCCCGCCAGGTCGCGCTGGTCGAGCAGCGCCTCCCCGATCGACCGCTGCGGGTCGCGCAGCAGGTTCCGTACGGCGAGGGCGGCGTCCCAGTCCGGCCCGAGCAGGTCCGGGCCGAGATGCCCCACGACCCGCTCCTCGCGGTCGGTCGGCACGAGGTCGACCATGCCCAGCCGGGTGCCGACCGCCTGCCACTGGATGTTGGCGAGGATCAGCCGGACCACGTCGCCCCTCGGCGCCGGACGGCCCGCCGGGCCCACGCGCCAGCTTCCCTCCATGCGCAGGTGGGTGTGGACGGTGAGCCCACCCTCCACCCGGGTGAGGAGGTGCTTGCCGCGCGAGACCGTCGTCAGCACGGTCCGGCCGCGCAGATCGGCGGTGGCATACCGGGGCACCCGGAAGTCGCTGCGGGTCAGCCTCCGGCCGTCGAGGGCCTGTCTGAGCCGCTTGGCGGTCCGATAGACGGCGTCACCCTCCGGCACGGCTCTCCTCCCGTGAGGATCGGGTACAGGCGGCTCACACGGGCATGTGCGAGTCCCATGCCGCCGGGTCGGCGGCGAGCTCGGTCACCCGGGGCGGCAGCTCGCCCTTGGCGATCTGCTCCAGCGTGACCTCTTCGAGGATGGCCCGCTCACTCGCCCGCAGCGCGATCCACACCTGCTGCAACGCCTGGGCGGCGCCCTGGTATCCGACGTGCTCGGGCCGCTCGCCCCGCACGTTGGCCAGAGGTCCGTCCACCGCGCGGATCACGTCGGCGAGCGAGATCTGGCTGGCCGGCCGTGCCAGGACATAGCCCCCCTCTGGGCCCCGCTGCCCGCGCACCAGTCCGGCGCGGCGCATCTGCAGGAGGATGTTCTCCAGATATTTGGGGGGCATCTCCTGCTCCTTGGCCAGCTCGCCCACCGTGGTGGGTCCCTCGCCCGACGCGGCGAGTTCGGCGGCGGCACGGAGGGCGTAGTCGACACGGGCAGAAAGTCGCATGTAGTCGATTATCCCGCCTGGTTGGCATCGGTAGGACGCCCGCCTGCCATCACGGCCCGGCGGAGCCCTGATTTTCCGGCCGCAGACCCTAATTCAGCCGGAGCCGTACGACGAGCGGGAGGTGGTCGGAGTAGGGCACGCGGGGTGCCTCGGCCGCCACGGCGGTGAGCCCGTCCGAGATCAGCACGTGGTCGATGCGCCGCACGGGAGCGTCGGCGGGAGAGGTCGGCGGGTCGCCGAGCGCCCGCAGCGGATCGGACAGGCCGGCGGCCTCCAGCACGCGCATCTGGGGGTCGGACGGCGTCGTGTTGAGGTCGCCGGCCACGATCACCGGTCGCGGGCCGGCGCCTGCGGTGCCGGACGGGAGGGTGCCCGTGGCGAGCCGCCGGGCGATCGCCGCCGCCTCGGGCGCCTGCCCGCGCGGCTCCTGCAGGTGCGTGTTGACGATGCCCACCTCACGGTCGCCGATCCTCAGCACGATCGACTGGGCCTGGGCGCCGGTCGGATACCCGTGCCGTCCGAGCCGGGTCGAGCCGATCTCGGCGACGGGCAGGTTCGTGAGCAGCGCGTCGCCCCAGAGGCGGTCGGCGGCGGGCGCGAAGTAGTAGCGCATGCCCAGGCCGCGGGCGATCCTCGCCAGGTCGTCGTGCCCGCCGTTCAGCAGCCAGCCCCGGTCGACCTCGCTCATCAGCACCACGTCGGGACGCCGCGTCGCGACCCAGGCGGCGATGTGGTCGAGGTCGAGCCGTCCGCCGAGCCCGAAGCCCATCCGGATGTTGTACGCGACGAGGGTGAACTCGTTCCCGGTGATCGTCTTCGTCGCGGGCGGCGACTGCCAGGTGAGCAGGCCGGTCAGGACGGCCGCCGCAAGCCCGATCGCCACCCACCGGCGCGGCACTCGCCTCGTCGGGGTGGTCTCTTGCGGTGGGGCTTCCCGGAAGAAGACGACGGCGGCGACGAGGACGGCCACGGCCGGCGGGGCCAGCGCGTTGGGGAAGCCCAGGTCGGCGTCGAAGGACGCGTAGTAGAGGAACGCCCCGACCAGGAACACGAGCATCCCGCCCAGCACCGCGACGCCCCCGCGCCCGGCTCTGCGCTCCGGGACGCCTCCGGCCGTGTCGTCGGCAGCGCTTGCGCGCCCGCTTGTGCTTGCGGCGGCGGTGCCCCCTTGGCGTCCGGCGATGCCGGCGCAGGCCCCGAGTGCGACCGTCGCCACGAGGGCGGGTACGCCCGGCACGCCGGCCTCGGCCGCCGCCACCCCGGCGACGAGGAGGACCCCGGCCACCCGGCCCCACGACGCGATCCGGCTCCAGGACACGGCTCGGCCCCACGGCACAGGCCGGCCCGACGACAGTGTCCATGCGCAGACGACGGCCGCGCACAGCGCCGCGGCCTGGAGCGCGACCGCCAGGGCGGTCAAGGGCGCACCGTGCTGCCCGGCGTCCTGCGCGAGCGTGGCCGCGCCGCCGCAGTACATGCCCGCGAGCATGAGCACCGGGCCGAAGACGAACCAGACGGCCGCCGGGGCGGGGACGGGCGACGCGGGCGAGAGCCGTACGGACCAGAGGAAGGCGGCGCAGAGCGCGGCGACGGCGATCCAGGGGAGCGGGCCGTCCCGCCAGACGAGGTCCACCCGGTCGAGGGCCAGGTGGAGGATCGACGCACCGGCCAGGCCGCCGATCAGCCCGGCCGGCACCCACGTGCCCGCCGTCGTCCGCGCGCAGCCGTAGAGGAAGACCAGCCCCGCCGTGACCCCCGCGGAGGCGAGCAGGAGCTGGGGCGTGCCTCCGTCCGCCGCCTGGAGGCCGAGCCGGGCCGCGACGAGCGCCACCGCACCCACCACACCGACGATCCGGGGCGACGCGAACCGCGCCGCGGGGACGGCGGCGAACGGCAGGACGAACCACAGCGCGGCGTACGTCCCCATGCCGGCGGGAGCGGTCTCGCCCGCCCTGCCGTACAGGGTGATGAGGGACGGCAGGAACACCCGCACCACGTCGATCAGGAGCGTGACGCCCGTCGCCAGCATGACCAGCGGCCACGGGGGAGCGGGAAGCCCGCGGGCAGGTGGGGTGTGCGGTTGCCCGGACGTCTCGGTCATGGCGCTCCCTTCGGGCTCATATGAGCCATCCTCACGAAAGATGGGAGCGTTACCAATACGTTCGACCTGGGGCGTTCCTCGCACGTGTCGGCTCGCTAAGCTTGCTGGAAACCTTGTTGTTCATTCACGGGCGCACATGGTCGAAGCGCCGCCGGGGGCCGAGCGAACCGGAGAGGCGTGGGTGGGCGCACCGACGGCGAGCCGGAGACTTCAGACGATGGGAAGCAGGAGCATGGAGCGACGTCCTGGCGTGCCCCGGCTGCTCCGGGAGATCAACGACCGGGCCGCCCTGGAACTGCTGCTCGCCTCGGGTCCGCTGACCCGCGGCCAGATCGGGGAGCTCACCGGCCTGTCCAAGGTCACCGCGTCCCAGACGCTGGCGCGTCTGGAGGAGCGCGGCCTGGTGGAGGTCGTGGGGGAGCAGGCGGGCAACCGCGGACCCAACGCCGCGCTGTACGGCGTGATCGCCTCCTGCGCGTACGTCGCGGGGCTGGAGGTCGGCCCCGACCGGGTGTCGGCGGCGATCGCCGACATCAACGGCGACGTGGTGGCCGAGGTGACGGCCTCCCCCGAGGGGCAGGATGACCCGGTCTCGCTGGTGCACTCGGCCGTTGTGAAGGCGTGCAGGAGTGCGAAGGTCGCGCTGTCGCGGCTGCGCGGCGTGGTCATCGGCACGCCCGGCGTCGTCGATCCCCGCACGGGGGACGTGCGGTTCTCCTTCGACCTGCCGCAATGGCACGAGGGCATCCATGAGGCGCTCGCGCGCGACCTGCGCAGGGACGTCACGATCGAGAACGACGTCAACCTCGCCGCGATCGCGGAACGCGCGAAGGGCTCCGCCCGGGAGGTGGACGACTTCGTGCTCGTGTGGGTGGGCCGGGGCATCGGCCTGGCCGTCGTGCTGGGCGGACGGCTGCACCGTGGCCGGTCGGGCAGTGCGGGGGAGATCGGCTACCTGCCGGTGCCCGGGGTGCCGCTCGCCGACGACGTCAGAGCGGTGCCCGGGCGCCTGCCGTCCCTCGGGGGCGGCCTGCAGTCGCTGGTCAGCTCCGAGGCCGTCACCGAGCTGGCCCGTGGGCACGGCTTCGCCGGGGACACCGCCGCCGACTGCGTCACCGCGGCCGTCGCGGCCGGGACCGCGGGCGAGCCGCTGCTCGACGAGGTCGCCTCGCGGCTCGCCCTTGGTGTGGCGTCGGTGTGCGTGGTGCTCGACCCCGGCCTCGTGGTGCTGGCCGGAGAGGTCTGCCGCGCCGGTGGGGCGGCGCTGACCAGCAGGGTGGAGGAGGCGGTCGCGCGCATCTGCCCGGTCCCCCCGAAGGTCGTCACGAGCCAGGTTGAGGGCAACCCGGTGTTGCGCGGCGCCGTTCTCGCCGCGCTCGACCAGGCCCGCGAGGAGATCTTCACGGCATAGGGAGTGCTCCCGGCCGAAGTCCCGATCCGGACGTACGGCGGTGGCGCCGTCACATGCCGTGCATGGAGTGGTCCGGTATGGCGTCCATGGAGTGACCCGACGTCCCACTCATTGTGTGGCCCGGCATGTCGCTCGTGGAGGGACTCGGCGTCCCACTCGTCGAGTGATCCGGCATGTCGTCCATGGAGTGGCCCGGCACGTTTCCGTTCGCGTCGGTCACGATGAACATTCCGGCCATTCCCATGTCGGAGTGGTTTTGTACGTGGCAGTGGTACATCCACATTCCCGGGCCGACCTGTTCGCCGGCGATGATTTGGAAGCCGAAGGATTCTGCGGGTCCTGTGGTTTTGGTGTCGATGATTCGGCTTTGGTCGTCTGGGTTGGTGAGTGTGCCGGTGCGGTTGTCGGCCCAGCGGTGTCCGTGGATGTGGAAGGTGTGGAAGAGGTTGCCGTGGGCGATGACGATGAATTCGACTCGTTCGCCGAGTTTGGCCGTGTAGTCGGGTGCGGTGGTGAGGTTGTTGGTTTTCATGTCGTTGAAGACGACGGTGAAGGTTTTGTCGGGGAGGGTGTCGCCGGTGCGGCGTACGACTAGTGGTCCGTAGAGGCCGAGGAGGATGCCGCCGGTGCCGTGGTCGGTTCCGACGACGTGGTCGTGGTAGTGCCAGTAGCCGGCGCTGCCGGGGGCGATGGTGCCGTCCGCGCGAGTGGTCGGGGCGTGGGTGCGCCAGGTGTAGACGTAGCGGCCTCCGGGTTGGACGACGCTGTCGTTCATCCGCGTGCCGTCGCTGCTCGTCTCGTAGTCGACGCCGTGCACGTGCAGGCTGGCGGTGACGTCGGTGTTGTTGACGAGTTCGATTTCGAGGGTCTCGCCCTCGATCATTTCGATGAGGGGGCCGGGGATGGTGGGCTTGCCGGGTTCCAGGCCGTAGCCCATCTGCCCATCGGGGAATTTGTCCACGTAGAGGGTGATGCGGCGGACCTCGCCCGGTTCGCCCGCGGTCTTACTGGTGGTCGTGGGGGTGGTCTTGCCGGCGGGTTCCGCGGTGGCCTGACTCGCCACGGCGAACGGTGTGATCACGGCGGCTGCGGCCGCGCTGGTGGTGAAGACGCGCCGGGACAGCAGGCGTCGCGTCACATCACTGTTCTTCTCGGTCATGGTTCCCAATCGGTGACGGCGCTCGCCCACGTGCGGCGAGCTGGGGGGTGGTCCGTGACGCCGGCGGTGAGCCGGCCATGCCGATCCGGAGATCTGCGCGGAAAGATGCAGGGTCAGCCGCAGCTGATCGCGTTGTATGCGGCCTCGTAGGACGTGGTGACCTCTTTGCCGTTGATGAGCGACGTACCGGTCACGGTGGCCTTGCCCGCGCCGATCTGCCCGGCCCGGGTGTTGAAGGACTGGTAGGCCTGCTTGCCCGGGGCCACGTCGGCCACGGTCTTGGTGCCGTACGGGGTGGTCAGTGTGATCGTCGCCGGCACGTCGCCGTCGTTGACGGCCGTGACCGCGACGTACGCCGACGAGCCCACGCAACGAGACGTGGCGGTAACGGTCAGCGGCACCTTTTCGCTCGCGCCGCCGGTGACCTTGAACACCCCGGCCATTCCCGAGTCGGAGTGGTTTTGTACGTGGCAGTGGTACATCCACATTCCCGGGCCGACGTATTCGCCGGCGATGATTTGGAAGCCGAAGGATTCTGCGGGTCCTGTGGTTTTGGTGTCGATGATTCGGCTTTGGTCGTCTGGGTTGGTGAGTGTGCCGGTGCGGTTGTCGGCCCAGCGGTGTCCGTGGATGTGGAAGGTGTGGAAGAGGTTGCCGTGGGCGATGACGATGAATTCGACTCGTTCGCCGAGTTTGGCGGTGAAGTCGGGTGCGGTGGTGAGGTTGTTGGTTTTCATGTCGTTGAAGACGACGGTGAAGGTTTTGTCGGGGAGGGTGTCGCCGGTGCGGCGTACGACTAGTGGTCCGTAGAGGCCGAGGAGGATGCCGCCGGTGCCGTGGTCGGTTCCGACGACGTGGTCGTGGTAGTGCCAGTAGCCGGCGCTGCCGGGGGCGATGGTGCCGTCCGCGCGTGTGATGGGGGCGTGGGTGCGCCAGGTGTAGACGTAGCGGCCTCCGGGTTGGACGACGCTGTCGTTCATCCGCGTGCCGTCGCTGCTCGTCTCGTAGTCGACGCCGTGCACGTGCAGGCTGGCGGTGACGTCGGTGTTGTTGACGAGTTCGATTTCGAGGGTCTCGCCCTCGATCATTTCGATGAGGGGGCCGGGGATGGTGGGCTTGCCGGGTTCCAGGCCGTAGCCCATCTGCCCATCGGGGAATTTGTCCACGTAGAGGGTGATGCGGCGGACCTCGCCCGGCTCCCCTGCGGTCTTACGGGTGGTCTTGCCGGCGGGTTCCGCGGTGGCTTGACTTGCCACGGCGAACGGTGTGATCGCGGCGGCTGCGGCCGCGGTGGTGGCGAAGGCGCGCCGCGACAGCAGGCGTCGCGTCACGTCGCTGGTCTTCTCGGTCATGGTTCCCAATCGGTGACGGCGCTCGCCCACGTGCGGCAACGTGTGGCGAGCTGGGGGGTGGTCCGTGACGCCGGCGGTGAGCCGGCCATGCCGATCCGGAGGACTTTGTACAGACGTGGGGGGACTTCTGTCGATAAGACCCATCCTTTAGCGGGTTTCTTCAGGAAGTATGGTAACGAACGAGTCTACTTAGTCATAGATGTGGACTAAATACGGCCAGAATGTTACGTTTCCGCCGAAGCGTCGGAGGAGTGACCACCGGTCTCCGAAGGGATGTGGACGTCACGGCACCGCTGCCGTCTCCGGAAACGATCGATCGGCGCAGAGACGAGGAGATCGCCGGGGCCGGTGCCACGTCCGACATCGTCGAGCCCGGTGACCACTGCCGCTGACCAGGTAGTTCTTCCGAAGGTTGCTGTTGCCCCCCCTACAACCGAAGGAGCGGACGATGGGCCGAAGAGACCTCTTCGCACACCCCGGCCACCCGCCCGGTGCCGTGTCGTGATCACAAGGGAGACGTCGCCCTGACTCTGGGCGTGGCGACGCCGCCCGTCATGGCCGCCTGACCTACCACAGCTCCGAGGCCGACACCGCCTGGCCGAGTTCCGCGACGCCCGTGTACGCGAGCTCTCCCGCCCGGCACGCCCCCCGAGTGACGTCGGCCGAAGTGCGATGTCCGACGGCCGAGCATCAGATCATGAGAGGTACACGGTATATGCGCATCAGATCTTCATCGGGCTTCGTCCGTGCTCTGCGGAAGGCGCTCAGATCCCCGGCCACGTTCGGACGCATGGCGTTGGTGATCCTGGCTGTGGCACTGCCGACGGTATGGCTGTCGGGAGTCGGTGCCGCGGCACAGGACCAGGGTCAGCGGGCCGGCCTGGCGGCGGAGCAGACGCTCGTCTGGACCGCCGACAACAGCTACACCGAATACAAGTCCGCGCCGACCACGGCGACGGCCGGCCTCGTGACGATCGTCTTCGAGACCAACGCGTCGACCGGCAACACCTACGGCATGACGCACACGCTGACGTTCGACGACGACAGCCCCGGCTACAACCACGACGTCGACGTCAACATCATGGCCAGCCCCTTCGACACGAGCGGGGGCAGGCACGAGGTTCAGGTGACCCTCACCCCCGGAACGTACCGCTACTACTGCGAGATCCCCGGTCACGCGGGAATGGTCGGCGAGCTCGTGGTCACCAGCGCCGAACCCACCGACACGACGCCGCCGCAGGTGTCGGCGTCGGTGACGGGCGACAAGAACGCCGACGGCGACTACGTGGGTTCCGCCGCGGTGACCATCTCCGCGACCGACGACGAGTCGGGGGTGGAGACGGTGGAGTACGCCTTGGACGGTGGTGCGTTCCAGGCCTACTCGGCTCCGGTGCCGGTGGATCAGGTCGGCGAGCACACGGTGCGCTACCGGGCGACCGACAAGGCCGGCAACACCTCCGAGGTGCAGTCGGTGACGTTCACGGTAGTGGCCCCGCAGCCGGAGGACACCACCCCGCCCGAGGTGTCGGCGTCGGTGTCGGGCGACAAGAACGCCGACGGCGACTACGTGGATTCCGCCACGGTGACCATCTCCGCGACCGACAGCGAGTCGGGGGTGGAGACGGTGGAGTACGCCTTGGACGGTGGTGCGTTCCAGGCCTACTCGGCTCCGGTGCCGGTGGATCAGGTCGGCGAGCACACGGTGCGCTACCGGGCGACCGACAAGGCCGGCAACACCTCCGAGGTGCAGTCGGTGACGTTCACGGTGGTCGCGACGCCGCCCGCCGAGACACCGCTGACCGTTACCGCCGCGTCTCGTTGTGTGGGCTCGTCGGCGTACGTGGCGGTCACGGCCGTCAACGACGGCGACGTGCCGGCGACGATCACACTGACCACCCCGTACGGCACCAAGACCGTGGCCGACGTGGCCCCGGGCAAGCAGGCCTACCAGTCCTTCAACACCCGGGCCGGGCAGATCGGCGCGGGCAAGGCCACCGTGACCGGTACGTCGCTCATCAACGGCGAGCAGGTCACCACGTCCTACGAGGCCGCATACAACGCGATCAGCTGCGGCTGACGTCACGGTATGCGGCACCGGGGACGCCGCCGCGGTGAACAAGTGAACAGGAGCCGACCGGCCGATGGGCCGGTCGGCTCCTGCCTCATAACGGCCCTCTACATCCTGCTGTCTACAGCCCGCCCTCTACAGCCCGGCCGTCGAGGGGTCACCGCTCAGCAGCTCCACCGCGGCCCGGGCGTTGGCGCGGGCCGCGCCGTACGTCGCGATGTAGGCCCCGGCGCCGGGCCGCCAGATCGGCAGGCCCATCTCCATCACGACGGCGTCCGGGCGGGCGGCGAGCAGCGCGGAGACCAGCTCGCGGCTGTCGGGGTGGCGGTGGGCGTCCTTGACGACCACGATCAGCGAACGCTTCCGGGCCCGGCCGAGCAGCTCTCCGGCGTCGGCCTCCGACGGCTTGACCCGGACGATCTCGGCCTCCGGCAGCCACGGCGCGATGCCCCAGGGCACCTCGCCCACCGCGATCGTCGGCGGCGTGTCGATCTCGACCACGAACGGGTCGGTCAGCGGCCCCGCCGAGCCCGTCAGCGACACGGCGCGCCGGGCGGCGTCCAGGCCGACGACCTCGCCGTTCGCGGCCTCCCCATTGACCGACGACCCGTTCGGGGACGGCCGCGTGCCGTCGAACCAGTCGCGCAGCCGCTCCACCCGGGCGGCGGCCTCCTCCAGCCGCTCGGCGGCGAGCCTGCCCTCGGCGACGGCGTCCACGATGTGGTCCACCATGCCGCGTACGTCCTCCGCGGTGGGCAGCGGCCCGAGGCACAGCAGGTCGGCGCCCGCGGCCAGGGCCCGCACCGCGCCCTCCGCGAGCCCCACGCTCCCGCTGATCGCGTGCATGTCGAGGGCGTCGGTGAGCACGACGCCGTCGTAGCCCAGCTCGCGGCGCAGCAGCCAGGTCAGCGCCCGCGCGCTGAGCGTGGCCGGCAGGTCCCCGGTCAGCTCGGGAACCGCCACGTGCGCCGTCATGATCGACTTCGCTCCTGCCTCGATCGCCGCGACGAACGGGACCAGCTCGCGCTCCCTGAGCACGTCGAGCGGCGCGTCCACCAGCGGAATCTCCAGGTGGGAGTCCTGAAGGGTGGCGCCGTGGCCGGGGAAGTGCTTGACGCAGGCGGCGATCCCCGCCGACTGCAGGCCGCGTACGGCGGCGACCGTGTGCCGGGCCACCAGGTCCGGCGTGGAGCCGAACGACCGGGTGCCGATGATCGGGTTGTCGTCGGCGGTGTTGACGTCGGCCACCGGGCCGATGTCGAAGTTCACCCCGCACCGCGCCAGGTCGGCGGCCATCGCGTGGTAGACCCGCTCGGTCAGGGCCACGTCGTCCACGGCGCCGAGCGCCGCGTTGCCCGGGTAGACGCTCCCGGTGTGGTAGGCCAGGCGGGTGACGTCCCCGCCCTCCTCGTCCAGCGAGACGACCGGGCGGCCCGCCTCGTTGAGACGGGCGGTGAGCGCCGCGATCTGCTCGCCGTCCGCGACGTTGAACCCGAAGAGGCAGACGCCGCCCAGACCGTCCTCCAGGCCGCGCAGGACCCAGTCCGGCGCGGTCGTCCCCTGGAACGAGATCAGCAGTGCGCCCGCCGCGAGCCGGTGCAGGCCCGGGTCGCCGGTGCGCGTGGACAGGTCGGCGGCCCCCGGCAGGGGGTCGCGGGTGGCGGACATGGTGTCTCGGCTCCTTAGGTGACGGTGGAGTGAGGGCGCGCGTGCAGGGCCCGTACGGCCACCGGATCCGGTGGCCGTACCAGGGGGGCCGTACGAGGGGTGTGCCGGTGGCGGTCGGGTTATCCCTTGACCGCACCCGCGACGAGGCCGGAGACCATCCGCCGCTGGACCAGCAGGAAGAAGATGAGGACCGGGATGGTCATCAGGGTGGAGGCGGCCATGATCCCGCCCCAGTCGGTCGACCGCTGACCGACGAAGAACTGCAGCGCGACCGGCATCGTGTATTTGCCCTGGTCGCCGATGAGGGTCAGGGCGAACACGAACTCGTTCCAGGTGGTGATGAAGGCGAAGATGCTGGTGGCGACCAGGCCCGGGGCGACCAGCGGGAACAGCACCCGCCAGAAGGTGGTGAAGCGGCCGGCGCCGTCGATCCAGGCGGCCTCCTCCAGCTCCTTGGGCACGGCCGCGACGAACGTGCGCAGCATCCAGACGGAGAACGGCAGCGTCAGGCCGACGTTGATGATGATCAGGCCGGGCAGCTGGTCGTACAGGCCGAGCCGCTTGACCATGGTGAACAGCGGGATCAGCAGCGCCTCGGCCGGCACCATCTGCACGATCAGCAGCAGGATCAGGAACGACGTGCGGAACCGGAAGCGGAACCTCGCCACTGCGGTCGCCGCGAGCAGCGCGAACACCGCGCCGATCACGACGGCGCTGAGCGCCACGAGAGTGCTGTTGAAGAGGTACTGCCAGATGGAGTGGCCGGCGACGCCCTTGGTGAAGACCCGCGAGACGTGGTCCATCGAGGGCGGGCTGGGGAACGGGATGAAGCTCGTGGTGAAGATCTGGTCGTTCGGCTTGAAGGCCGTCGTGACCATCCAGTAGACGGGGAAGACGGCGAAGAGGAACACCACGACCCCGGCCGCGTTCAGCGCGGCCTGTCCGAGCCTCCTGCGGGCGAGCGGGCTCATCGGATGTCGTCCTCCGTCTTCACGATCTGACGCACGTACACGAAGGTGATCAGCAGCAGGATCACGGTCAGCACGACCGCGATGGCGGCGCCCAGGCCCATCTTCGGCGGGCTGCTGAACGCCTCGGCGTAGCTCCACAGCGACAGGTTGAACGCGTCACGGTTCACCGTGCCGCCGGCCAGCAGGTAGAGCTGCGTGAAGACCTTGAAGTCCCAGATGATCGACAGCACGACCAGCACCGAGAACACCGGCTTGAGCAGCGGAAGGGTGATCCTCCGGAACGTGTGGACCGCGCCCGAGCCGTCCATCTTCGCCGCCTCGTACAGCTCCGAGGGGATGCTCTTGAGCCCCGCGAGCACCGACACCGCGATGAACGGGAACGACGCCCACACCACGGCCACGATCAGCACGAAGTAGAGCGTGAGCGTGTCGTTGAACCACGGATATCCGCTCCAGTCGGCGTGGCCGAACACCAGGTTCGACAGCCAGTCGGGCAGGAGGTTCAGCGTCCAGTTGACGATGCCCGAGTCGGAGTCGAACAGCCACTTCCACACGATCGCCTGCGCGGTCGGCGGGGTGGCCCAGGCGGCCATGATGCCGACGACCACGAAGGTCGACATCTTCGGGCCGAGCTTGTTGAGCAGCAGGCCGACGAGGGTGCCGAGGATGAGCGTCAGCGCGACGGTGACGACGGCGAAGGCCACCGTGTTGCGCAGCGACGACCAGAACAGGTCGGAGTCGAGGATCTGCGTGTAGTTGTCCCAGCCGACGAAGTCGGCGGGCGCGGGGTTGACGGCCTTGATCTGCCGGAGTCCGACCTTGTGGAAGGACATCTCGACCATCTGGTACAGCGGGTAGAGCAGCAGCACCGCGATGACCAGGAGGCCCGGCAGAAGCAGGACGTAGGGGACGGCCTTGGGGGACAGCCCCGGCCCGCGCGCCCCCTTGCGACTGCGCCGCGACGGGGCGGAGGTGTCGGCTCCGCCCCGGGCGAGGGTTGACATCTGAGTCATGATCTACTGGTTGAGAATCGTCTCAAGCTCGGTGTTCGCGTCCGTCAGAGCCTGGTCGACGCTCTTCTTGCCCTCGATCACCTCACGCGCCGCGTTCTGCAGCACGGCCTTGGTGTCGTTGGCCTCCGCCCAGTTGGGGCTGGCCGGGAAGCCCTTGGCGACCTTGAAGGTGTCCGTGAACGGCTTCTGGGCGGGGTCGCTGCCCATCTCCTCCAGCGCGTCGGGGTAGAGCGGGAGCAGGCCGCCCTCCTTGGCGTACCGGACGCCGAACTCCTTGCCCGCGGCGAGCTTGACGTACTCGAGGGCGAGCTCGGGGTTCTTGGCGTCCTTCCAGACGGCGATGTCGTTGCCGCCCTGGAAGGCCGGGGCCGGACCGGAGCCGTCCTTGGCGGGCAGCGAGAAGAAGCCCATCTTCGACTCGTCGACCTTGCCCTTGCTCTGCTCCTTGATGGCCGCGATGTCCCAGCCGCCGGTGACGTACATGCCGACCTTGCCGGCGGCGAAGCGCTGGGCGATGTCGACGGAGTTCTGCGTCAGGCGGCCCTTGCCGGACACGCCGTCCTTGGCGACCAGGTCCGTGTAGAACTGGAAGCCCTCCTTGAAGCCCGGCTGGGTGAGCTGGCCCACCCACTTGCCGCCCTCGAACTTCGCGAAGTCACCGCCGGCCGACCAGACGAACGGCGACAGCGACATGTTCGCGTCGGAGCCGCCGTTGAAGGCGAAGCCGTCGACGTCCTTGCCCTGCTTGTCCACGATCGTCTTGGCCGCGGCGACCAGGTCGTCCCAGGTCTTGGGGACCTCGATGCCGAGCTTCTCGAACCAGTCCTTGCGGTAGAGCACGGCGCGGGTGCCGCCGCCCCACGGCACGGCGTAGATCTTGCCGTCGATCGTCTCGTAGCTCCACAGGTTCTGCGGAATCTGCTGGAGCTCGGGGTCGTTCTTGACGGCGTCGGTGATGTCGGTGAGCGCGTCCTGCGCCACCCAGGCGGCGACCTGGTCGTTGCCGAACTCGGTGACGTCCGGGCCCTCGCCGCCGGCGAGCGCGGTGGTCCACTTCTTCTGCGCGTCGGGCCAGGGGATCCACTGGACCTTCGCCTCGGCGCCCGTCTGCTCCTTGAACTTGGCGTTCAGGTCGTCCATGTACTTGGTGAAGACGTCGGTGGGGGCACCGAGTCGCCACACGGTAAGAGTCTGGCCGGCGAACTTCGGACCGCTCGCGGCGGCGGAGGCCGACGGGGCGGTCGTGCTTCCGGAGTCGTCGCTTCCGCAAGCGGCGAGTCCCAGGGCCAGGGCAGCGGTCGCGGTGGTTGCGACCGCGAGCTTCACGATCTTCACGATTGGTCTCTCCCTTCCCGGCTTCGCGTCGGGGGTGCGCCTCGTGGGGGGTGTCGGCGGGCCGCTCACCTGCTGGAAGGCGCTCTCCTTTCGGTCGGCGCTCTGGCGTCCCGAGGCTGATCGGTTGCCTCCGGGCTGGCTGGCGATAAACTAACAAGAAACTTTCTTATAAAAAAGACCGCGTTAGCGGATCGTGACGAGAGGGGAACCAGCCGGTGCCTCAACGACCGGGTACGCCTCGCCTGCTCCGGCAGATCAACGACCGCGCGGCATTGGAACTCCTCATCTCCAGAGGCCCGCTGACCAGGGCCGAGTTGGGAGAGCTTACCGGGCTGTCCAAGGTCACATCCGGCCAGCTCCTGGCCCGTCTGGAGACGCGCGGCCTGGTCACGGCCGCGGGGGAGCGCCCCGGCGGGCGCGGCCCCAACGCCGCCCTCTACGGCGTCAACCCCTCCAGCGCGTACGTCGCGGGGCTGGAGGTGCTGCCCGGCAGCGTCACGGCCGCCGTCGCGGACATCACCGGCACGGTCGTCGCCCAGGTGACCGTCGACCCGAGCGAGGCCGGCGACCCCGTGGGCCTGGTCCACGAGGCCGTCCAGCGGGCCTGCGGGACGGCCGGGATCGGGCTCACCCGGCTGCGCTGCTTCGTCATCGGCACGCGCGGCGTGGTCGACCCGCTCACCGGCGACGTGCGCTACTCGGTCGACCTGCCCGCCTGGCACGTCGGCATCCTCGCCGGGCTGCGCACGCTGCTCGGCGACAGCGTGATCATCGAGAACGACGTCAACCTCGCGGCGCTCGCGGAGCAGGCGTACGGCGCCGCGCGGGACGCCGACGACTTCGTGATCCTCTGGACCGGCGTCGGCCAGGGCCTCGGCGTCATGCTCGGCAACCGGCTGCACCGGGGCATCACGGGCGGCGCGGGCGAGATCGGCTGGCTGCCCGTCCCGGGCGAACCCCTGCCCAGCGCGGTCACCGCGCCGCAGACCGGTTCCTTCCAGCGCCTCGTCGGAGGAGAGGCGCTGTGGAACCTGGCCCGCGCGCACGGCCTCACCACCCCGGACACGCGGGACGCGGAGGTCGCCGACCTGGTCCGTACGGCCATCGACACAGGCAACGACGACTTCGTCGAAGACCTGGCGGGACGGCTCGCGGTCGGGGTCGCGGCGGTGTCCGTGGTCCTCGACCCGGGGCTCGTCGTGCTCGGCGGCGACGTGGGCAGGGCCGGCGGCGGTCATCTCGCGGAGCGCGTCGAGGAGGCGGTGGCGCGGGTGTGTCCGAGCCGTCCCACGGTGGTGGCGACCGGAGTGGAGGGCAATCCCGTTCTCATGGGTGCGATCGTCGCGGCATTGGACCGAGCACGTGAAGAGGTCTTTTCGGACACCGTCTGACGGTAGGTTGATGCCCATGTCCGACTTCTCGCGTGATCGCTCCGCCGTGCCCGCCCTCGACGAGGGTCCGGTGCTCATCTCCGACCCCCGCGTGACCTCGATCGAGGTGCACGAATGCGGGGAGAAACTGAGCGACGTGCGAGGGCGGCTGCGGGTGGACGAGCGGCTCGCCGACCCCGCCGGGGCCTACGCCCATCTGCGCGAGGGCCTGCTCGCCCGTCTGGAGGAGGCCCAGGACCTCCTGCCCGCCGGGTGCCATCTGGTGGTGGTCGAGGGCTATCGCCCGCCGTCGCTGCAGACGAAGTATTTCGAGGAGTACAAGGACGAACTGCGGGCGGCGTACCCCCGGCTGACGGAGGCGGAGCTGCACGTCGCCGCGAGCCGGTACGTCTCGCCGATCGAGGTGGCTCCGCACACCGCGGGCGCGGCCGTCGACCTCACGCTCTGTGACGACGACGGAGTGGAGCTCGACATGGGCACGGCGGTCAACGCCACCCCCGAGCAGAGCGGCGGCGCGTGCTACACCGCCGCCCCCGTGGGAGCCGAGGCGCGGCACAACCGCGACGTCCTGGGCGCCGCCCTGGAGGCGGCCGGGCTGGTCAACTACCCCACCGAGTGGTGGCATTGGTCGTACGGCGACCGCTACTGGGCCATGACCCGCCGCGCCCCCGCCGCCATCTACGGCCCCGTCGAGCTGTAGGGAATCCGGGCGGGCGCGCTCGTGGACACCGCCCGCCCGCTCTGGAACGTCCGGCGGTAGTCGGCCGGGGTCACGCCGACCGACCTGACGAAATGGTGCCGCAGGTTCCCGGCCGTGCCCATGCCGCACATCCGGCTGATCCGCTCGATCGGCAGATCGGTCGTCTCCAGGAGGTGCCGGGCCCGCGCGAGGCGCTGGGCGTGCAGCCATCGCAGCGGGGTCGTGCCGGTGGCCGCATGGAACCGCCGCACCAGCGTGCGCGCGCTGACCGATGCCCACGCGGCCATCTGCGCGACGGTGAGCTGCTCATGCAGGCGCTCCAGCGCCCACTGAAGGACGGGGGCCAGCCCGTCGTCACCGGAACGCGGCACCGGAGCCTCGATGTACTGCGCCTGCCCGCCGGGCCGATGCGCGGGCGTGACCATGCGCCGGGCGACCTGGTTGGCGACCTCGGCGCCGAGGTCGGTCCGGACGAGATGCAGGCACAGGTCGATCCCGGCGGTGCGTCCCGCGCTGGTGAGCACGTCGCCCTCGTCCACGTAGAGGACGGCGGGATCGACCCGGACGCGGGGATGACGCGCGCTGAGGATGCCGGTGTACATCCAGTGTGTGGTGGCCCGCCGCCCGTCGAGGAGCCCCGCTGCGGCCAGGACGAAGGCGCCCGTGCAGAGTGAGACGATCCGGGCGCCGTTCGCGTGCGCTTCACGTAGGGCTTCCGGCAGTCCCGATTCGGTGATGCCGGCCGCGCCGCCCGTGTCGTCCGCGTTGCGCGTGCCGCCCGTGCGGCCCACGTCGCCCGCGAGCACGGCGTCGGCCGAAATCGCGGGGACCACCACGGTGTCGGCCGTGGTGAGAGTGTGGAAGTCGTAGGGCGTGTGCAGCGCGAACCCGTTCTGCGTACGCGTCGTCCCGGGCCGGGCGGCGCACAGCCGCAGTTCATACCAGGGATCGGTGAGCTCGCGGCGGTCGGTTCCGAAGATCTCACAGGCGATGGACAGCTCGAACATCGGCATGTCCGCAATGACGGCGAGGGCCACGATGCCGGGAACGGCTCTCATGCGATCACCATAACGGCAGGATTTTGATGGATGGCGGCAGTTCTGCCACTCGTCCGCGCGCGGCGCCCCGGCGAACCTGATAGGCGTGAACAACGCGACTTCCACTGCTTCGTCGCCTGATCCGTCGGCTGCCGCGTCGCCCACTACGTCGCCCACTACGTCGCCCACTACGTCGCCCACTACGTCGCCTGCTTCGACGGCTGCCGCGTCGGCTGGTCCGTCGGCGAGACGGCAGGCGTCCGGGCCCGCGTTCGCGCTGACGGCGGGGGTCATCGGGCTCTGCCTCGCCGCGTCGGCCGTGCCGTCTCCGCTGTACAGGCTGTACGCGGTCCGATGGCATCTGCCGACCTCCACCGTGACCTTGATCTACGCCACGTACTGCCTGGGGGTGCTGGCCTCGCTGCTGGTCTTCGGCCGGGTCTCCGACACCTGGGGCCGCAGGCCGGTCGTCATGACGGGCCTGTCCGGCCTGCTCGTCGCGATGGGCCTGTTCGGGTTCGCGTCCGGCGCCGCCTGGCTGTTCGCCGCCCGCGCGGTGCAGGGGCTGGCCACCGGCATCGCGATCAGCGCGTCCGGCGCCGCCCTGCTGGAGTTGCGGCAGGGCCGCGATCCGGCCACGGCCAGTCTCGCCAACGTCGTCGCCAGCGCCCTGGGCGTCGGGGCCGGCGGTCTGCTCGGCGCGGTGCTCCTGCAGTTCGCGCCGGCACCGCTGGTCACCCCGTTCGTCGTGCTCGCCGTGCTGGTCGCCGTTCTGCTGCTGGGCATGACGACGGTCCCCGAGACCGTGCCACGGGTGTCACGCTCCGGGCTCCGGATCGCGACACCGGGCGTGCCACGGCAGATCCGCGCGCCGTTCGTCGTCGCGGGCCTCGCGATCACCTGCGCCTGGTCGATCATCGGCATCTACCTGGGACTCGCCGGCACGCTGGCCCCCGCTCTCCTCCACACCGCGAGCTCGCTCGCGGCCGGTCTGGCCATCCTGGCTCTGGGAGGCGCGTCGGCGGTGCCGCCCCTGGTCGCGCGGGCGCTGCCCCCGGCCGTCCAGATCGTCTGGGGGACGCTCGCGCTCATCGGGGGCATCGCGTCGATGGCGTGGTCGCTGTCCGCCGACAGCGCCGTGTTGTTCGTCGCGGCCAGCGTGGTGATCGGCATCGGCGTCGGCTTCGCGATGTTCGGCGCACTGCGCACCGTCGGTGCCGCCGCGCCGCCGGACGGCCGGGCTCGGGTCATGGCCGCCTTCTACATCGTCGCCTATGCCGCGATCTCGTTGCCCGCCGTCGCCGCGGGGTTCGTCGCACAGCGGCTGGGAGCGGAGGCGACGTTCCAGATCTTCGGCGCGGGCATCGTCGCCGTCTCGGTCGGCACCCTGCTGCCGGCCCTGGCGCGGCACCGTGCCCAGCATCGTGCCCAGCATCGTGCCTGACACAGTGCCTGACGGACACCGTGCGCCCAACGCCGTGCGCAGCACGGTGCCCGGCCGCGTGCCTGCGCCGTGCCCGGACGCGTTCCGGAGTTGCGCCGGGACTGTGCCAGGACCCGTGCCGGGCCGGAGCCCCGCCGGGCCACGGACGTGATCACGTTTGCTGGACGCGACGGACCCCGCCGAGTATCGCCCGGTGGGTCGGGCCCTCGGCTAGCTGCGGATGCGCAGGCCGCGTGGGGTGGGATGGAACCCGGCGGCTTCCAGGGCCTGCGCCAGGGGCGAGTCGGTGATGGCGGTGCCGTCCGCCCGCTCGACCGTCAGCTTCCCCAGGGCCCCCCGCTTCACGGCGACGGCCAGGGCCTGCACGGCCGGCCGCAGGTCCTCCTCGGGCCCGTACGAGAGCAGGGTCTTCCCGCCGCGCTCCACGTAGAGGATCAGCGTGCCCTCCACCAGCACCACCAGCGCGCCCGCCTTGCGGCCCGGCTTGTGGGCCACGTCGTCGGCGCGGTCCGGCCAGGGCAGGGCCGCGCCGTAGGGGTTGGCCGGGTCGGTCGCCGCGAGCACGACCGCACGGCGGGGCGGCGGCGGGGCGGGGATCGACCACAGGTCCTCGGCCGGATCGGGGCGTGTGGACGACTGCGCGGAGGACCGTGTGGATGACATGGCGCGCATGCGGTCGACCGCGCCCGGCAGGGCGAACTGGGCGCCGCCCAGACCTTCGACGAAGTAGCCCCGGCGGCACCGGCCGCTCTCCTCGAACGCGCGCAGCACCTGGTAGACGGCGGAGAAGCCGCCGGGCAGGCGTTCGGCGGTGATGCCGCCCCGCGTCAGCACGCCGTGCCGCTCCAGCAGGACCTCGGCCTGGGCGTGGGCCCGCTGAGTGCCGTCGGCCGACGGTGCGGGCAGCAGCCACCATCGGCCGCTCACGGTCGGCGGGCCGCTTCTCGTCGGCAGCACCGCGCGGTGGCGCCTGGTCGCCGGTGGCCGGTGGGCGGGCCGCCCGGTGCCCAGCGTCGAGCGAAGCGGGGCGAGCGTGTCGCCGGTGATCCGGCCGGCCCAGACAAGGTCCCACAGGGCCGCCGCCAGCGTCGTATCGTCCGGCGCTGCGTTCCCGGGTGTGACACCCCGTGCGGTGTCCCCGGGCGTGGTATCCGCCGCCGCGTTTCCAGGCCTGACATCCGGTGTCGTGCTCGCGGGTGCGCCACCCGGCGTCGCACGGCCGGGTGTGACACCCCGCTCGGTGTCCCCGCGCACGGTACCCGCCGCCGCGTTTCCAGGCGTGACGTCCGGTGTCGTGTTCGCGGGTGTGACCCCCGGCGTCGGGCCGATGGCTCCCGGCTGCGGGGCGCCGGTGGCGCGGCCGAGGATTCTGGCCCGGCGGGCCGAGGCGGCGTCAGGGCCGGACAGAGGCGGCACCGCATCGCCGAGCGCCGCCGCCGCGATCCGGTTGGACAGCTCGCGGAAGAACAGCGCGCCGCCCCCGCTCAGGATCTCCAGGATCTGCTCGTGCAGCGGAGTCATGCTGATCTCCGACGGCTCGGGGAGCAGCAGGGGCGCGGTGTCGGCGAAGTAGAGACCGACCCATCCGTCGCCGCCGGGCAGGGACCCCTGGCCCACCCAGACGACCTCTCCTGACGAGGTCAGTTCGTCGAGGAGCGCGGGGGAGTATCCGGGCACCCGCGCGGGGAGCACCAGCGACTCCAGCGCGGAAGCGGGGACGGCCGCCCCCTGCAACCGTTCGATCGCCGTGATCAGCGCGTCCATGGCCCGCGCCGAGCCGTGGCCCTGGCCGCCGTGGGCGCCGGGCTCCGCGAGCCCGGTCCCGCCGCCGGCCTGCCAGCCGCCCGGTCCGCTCTGCGAGCCACCAGCCTGCGCGCCGCCGCCCTGCCGACCTCCGGCGTGCCAGCCCTCAGCCTGCCCGCCGCCGGTCCCACCCTGCCGGCCGCCGCCCTGGCCGCCGGGTCCGCGCTGTGCGCCGCCGGTCTGGCCGGCGCTGGTCCCGCCTTGCCAGCCGCCGGGTCCGCCTTGCCAACTGCCGCCCTGGCCGCTGCCGGCCGGTGCGCCGCTCTGCGGGACGATGCCGTGCCAGGCGGGCAGGAACGCCGCCAGCGTCTCCGGAGGGACCGGCTCGACCTCCTTGCGGAGCCGCGCCAGCGACCGCCGCCGCAGCAGCCGCAGCACCCCGGCGTCACACCACTCCTCGCCCCGGCCGCCGGGGCGGAACTCGCCCGCGACCACCCTGCCCGCCGCCGCGAGACGGCGCAGCGCCTCGTCCACCACCGCCACGCCCACACCGAAGCGCGCGGCGGCCGTGCCGGAGGCGAACGGCCCACGAGTGCGGGCGTGGCGCGCGACCAGGTCGCCGAGCGGATCGGGGGCGGCGGCCCGGCCCGCCGCGCCGGACCCACCCCCGAGGGGCGCTTCGAGGAACTCATGCGGGACGCCCACCGGCAACGGCACCCCGAGCGCGTCGCGCAGCCGCCAGGCGTCCTCCACCGCGGCCCATTGCTCGTGGCCCGCCACGCGCACCCGGATGGCCCTGCGCGCCCGCTCCAGGTCGGCGAGCCAGCCGGGGTCTCCCTCACGGATCGAGACGTCCTGGGCGAGCAGCGGGCCGTGCGAGCGCAGCAGGTCGGCGAGGTCCTCGGCGTCGCGCAGCGGCCTGTCCAGCCGCGCCAGCTCGCGCTCGGTCTCGGCCACGACATCCGGATCGAGCAGTTCCCGCAGGTCGGCCTGTCCCATGAGCTCGGCGAGGAGCGCGGTGTCGAGGGCGAGCGCCTGCGCCCGCCGTTCGGCCAGCGGCGCGTCACCCTCGTACATGAACGCGCCGATGTAGTTGAACAGCAGCGACGCCGCGAACGGGGACGCCTGGGAGGTCTCCACCTCGACCACCCGCACCCGGCGGGCGGCCACGTCGCGCATGAGCTCCACCAGGCCCGGCACGTCGAAGACGTCCTGCAGGCACTCGCGCATCGTCTCCAGCACCACCGGGAACCCGGCGTACTTGCTCGCGACGCCGAGCAGGTGGGCCGCACGCTGGCGCTGCTGCCACAGCGGGCTGCGCCTGCCGGGCGAGCGGCGGGGCAGCAGGAGGGCGCGTCCGGCGCACTCACGGAACCGGGAGGCGAACAGAGCCGAGCCCCCCAGCTCCTCGATCACGATCTCCTCGATCTCCTCGGCGTCGAACACCGCGACGTCGGTCGGCGCGTCCTCGAAGGTGTCGGGCACGCGCAGCACGATGCCGTCGTCGGAGTGGACGGCCTGAACGTCGATGCCGTACCGCTCGCGCAGCCGCCGCCCGATGGCCAGCGCCCAGGGGGCGTGGACCCGCGCCCCGAAGGGGGAGTGGATCACCACGCGCCAGTCGCCCAGCTCGTCGCGGAACCGCTCGACCACGAGCGTGCGGTCGTCGGGCACATAGCCCGTCGCCTCCCGCTGCTCGGCGAGGTAGGCGAGCAAATTGCCCACGGCGTAGTCGTCGAGCCCCGCCGCGCGGATGCGCTCGCGCACCTTCGCCGGGTCGCCCCGGCCGCCCGCCCCGGCGGCGGACAGCTCGCGGAGGAACGCGCCGATCGCCCGGCCGAGCTCGGCGGGCCGGCCCGGCGTGTCGCCGTGCCAGAACGGCAGCTTGCCCGGTTGCCCGGGAGCGGGGGAGACCAGCACCCGGTCGGCGGTGATGTCCTCGATCCGCCACGAGGTCGCGCCCAGCACGAACACGTCGCCGACGCGGGACTCGTAGACCATCTCCTCGTCCAGCTCGCCCACGCGCGACGCCTTCTCGCCCACCAGGAACACGCCGAACAGCCCGCGGTCGGGGATGGTGCCCCCGTTGGTCACCGCCAGGCGCTGGGCCCCGGGACGGCCCTGGAGGGTGCCCGTCACCCTGTCCCAGACGATGCGCGGCCGCAGTTCGGCGAACTCCTCGCTCGGGTAGCGCCCGGCGAGCATGTCGAGCGTCGCCTCCAGCGCGCTGCGCGGCAGCGTGGCGTACGGCGCGGCCCGGCGCACCAGCGTCTCCAGCGAGTCGACGGTCCACTCGTCTAGTGCGGTCATCGCGACGATCTGCTGGGCGAGCACGTCGAGGGGGTTGCGCGGATAGCGGATCTCCTCGATCTGCCCCGCGCGCATGCGCTCGGCCACGACGGCCGTCTGGACCAGGTCACCCCGATACTTGGGGAAGATCACGCCACGGGACACGGCCCCGACCTGGTGTCCGGCGCGGCCGATGCGCTGCAGGCCGCTCGCCACGCTGGGCGGCGCCTCGACACAGGCCACCAGATCGACCGAGCCCATGTCGATGCCCAGCTCCAGGCTGGAGGTGGCGACCACGGCGGGCAGGCGGCCCGACTTCAGCGCCTCCTCGATCTGGGACCGCTCCTCCTTGGAGACGGAGCCGTGATGCGCGCGCACCACCTCGGGGATCACGCCGCCCGAGGCCCCCGCCTGGGCCATCAGCTCCGACGGCATGGCCGCCTGGCCGGTCCGCCGGACGTCCCCGCGGGGCGGCTCAGGCCACGAGGCGTCCGCGTGCTCGGTGTCCCCGTGCGCGGTGTTCCCGTGCGCGGTGTTCCCGTTCGCGGTGTCCGCGTGCGCGGTGTCCGAGGGGTGAGCATCGGGGTCTTCGCGCAGACCCGACCATCGCGCGTGCAACTCCTCGAAGGCGTCCGACCAGTGGGCCGGATCCCCCGGGCTCGGACTGTCGCCCGGCGCGGGTGCGGTGCGCCGTTCCCAGGCGAGCTCGTTGAGCCGGGTGCACAGACGCTCCGACAGACGCCGCGAGTTGGCGAAGACGATCGTGGACCGATGGGCCTCGATCAGGTCGAGAAGGTGCTCCTCGACATGCGGCCAGATGCTTCTGCGGTGCTCCGGCGACTCGCCGTCGGCGCCGGGCGGAGGCGGTGCCAGCTCGGTCATGTCCTCGACCGGCACCACGACGTCGACCTCGATGACCTTCTCGGAGGGCGGCTGCACGACCGTGGCCGGACGGGACCCGCCGAGGAACGTCGCCACCTCCTCGACCGGCCGTACGGTCGCCGACAGGCCGATGCGCTGGGCCGGAGCGGGCAGCAGGGCGTCGAGCCGCTCCAGGGTCAGCGCGAGGTGCGCCCCGCGCTTGGTCCCCGCGACGGCGTGGACCTCGTCCACGATCACGGTCTCGACGCCGCGCAGCGCCTCGCGCGCCTGCGAGGTGAGGATCAGGAACAGGGATTCGGGCGTCGTGATCAGGATGTCGGACGGCCGGGCCGCGAAACGACGCCGTTCCTCGGCCGCGGTGTCTCCGGAACGGATCGCAACCGAGATGTCGGGGGCGGGCAGGCCCATCCGCAGCGCCGTCTGCCGGATGCCCGTGAGCGGAGCCCGAAGGTTCCGCTCGACGTCCACCGCGAGAGCCTTCAGCGGGGAGACGTACACGACCCGGCAGGGCCGGGGCGGCCCCGCGTCGCCCTTCCGGCCGCGTCGCGCACCGCGGCGGCCGCCTGGCCCCCGCGCCTCGGCCCCCGGCGAGGAAGGACGGTCCGCCTCGGCTCCCGGCGAAGCCGGGCCCGTCGTGTGCTCGACGGCGAGGCGATCGACGGCCCAGAGGAAGGCGGCGAGCGTCTTGCCCGACCCGGTGGGCGCGACCACGAGCGTGTTCTCACCGCGCGCGATCGACGACCACGCGCCCTCCTGCGCGGCGGTCGGCGTCGCGAAGGCGCCGGTGAACCACTCCCTGGTCACCGGGCTGAATCCGTCGAGCGCACCCACCTGCCCATCATGCATCGCCCCACCGACAGAAAACGCCGCACCGCCATCCCGCCGCCGGGCGACGGGCATCGCCGGGAGCGGAGCGCGCCGGAACGGAGGAGACGGCGAACGCGGCTGCTCCCTTTACGCGTCTGGTACGAGATGCTGCTGTCGGGACATGCTTCCTCAGTATGGAAATCGACTACGCGGCCATCGAGGCGGAGCGCGCGCGGATTCGCGAACGCTACCTGAGCGAGCGCCGTGCCCCCAGCAGCGCAAGGGGTCTGCACCACTTCGCACTGATCTCGTCCGACGTCGAGCGGACCATCCGCTTCTACCAGGAGCTCCTCGAGTTCCCGCTGACCGAGATCTTCGAGAACCGCGACTACCGCGGGTCCAACCACTTCTTCTTCGACATCGGCAACGGCAACCTGCTGGCTTTCTTCGACCTCCCCGGCCTCGACCTGGAGCCGTACAAGGAGGTTCTCGGCGGGCTCCACCACATCGCGATCTCCGTGGAGCGGGCGACGTGGGAGCGCCTGCGCGGCAAGCTCGACGCCGCCGGGGTGCCCTACCAGGTGGAGAGC
Organism: Microbispora hainanensis; assembly: GCF_036186745.1. NCBI lineage: Bacteria > Bacillati > Actinomycetota > Actinomycetes > Streptosporangiales > Streptosporangiaceae > Microbispora > Microbispora hainanensis. The sequence continues at coordinate 4,642,932 of NZ_CP108086.1, forward strand.
GGCGCCTCGATCTACTTCCGCGACCCGGACGGCGCGCGCCTGGAACTGCTCGCCGATCCCCTGGGCGAGATGTACGGCTCCCGCGTCATGTGACCCCGTCTCCCGACAGCGGGGTGGAAGGCGCCCGCGGCCCGGACGAGCATCCGGGCCGCGGCGTCATACTGAACGCATGCGCCTCACAGACTTCTGGAACAGGATGCGCCGCCACTTCGGTGAGGCGTACGCGGAGTCGTGGGCGAAGGACTACGTGATCTCCGGGCTCGGCGGGCGTACGGTCGAGCAGGCCCTCGCGGAGGGCGTGGCGGCCAAGCGGGTCTGGCAGGCCGTCTGCCAGGAGGTCGACGTGGACCCCAGGCTGCGCTGATTCCTCTCTCCTTCTGAGCGGCGGGCCGCGCGGGCGTTGTCGCTCCGTGGCGGCCTCCGTCCCGCGCCGCGGCGGTGTGGTCCCGCCACACGCCGATTCGTCCATGCCCCATGCCTTCCGTCGCCTATGGCAATCACTTGAACGACGGTTGAGTGCTTGCTAGCGTGTTGACTGGATGAACACGGAGGAAGGGCATGACCGGAGATCACTTCAGTCCCGATGAGGCGCTTCAGGAGATAGGGCGCGTGGATCGGCAGGTCAGGCATTCATCGCGCGGGCCCGGGCGGGCATACCTGCTCGTGGGACTGGCCACGATGCTCTACTGGCCGGCGATGTTCCTCGGTGGCCGGCCGCTGCCGATGCTCGCCGGGGTCGGGTGGATCATCCTGACGGTCGCCCTGTGCGTGTACTGGGCCCGGCTGCGGGTGCACAACCGGCTGCTGAAGCAGATCAACAGGCCGATCTCGGCCGCGTACGTGGTGACGATGATGGTGCCGTTCGTCGTCGGCATGTGCCTGCGTCCCGACCGGCCCGATACGGGCTGGACGGTGGTGCTCGTCGCGCTGTCGGTGCTCGCCGGGCTGCCCCTGGTGTACGGCGGACTCCGCCTGATGAGGAGCTGATGAGAGTCCATCCACGCCACGAGCTCGACGAGATCATCCACGCGCCGGTGCGGCTGTCGATCATGGCGGCCCTGGCGGCGGCGGACAAGGCCGACTTCCGCTTCCTCCGCGACACCATCGAGGTCAGCGACTCGCTGCTCAGCAAGCACATCCTCACGCTCGAAGAGGCCGGCTACGTCCACGTGGAGAAGACCTTCGTCGGCAAGCGGGCGCGCACCTGGCTCTCGCTGACCGATCAGGGGCGTGCGGCCTTCGAGACCTACATGGACGTTCTGCGACGGATTGTGGAGGCAACCCCCCGTGCTTGAAATCGACGGCCTGCGCAAACGCTATGGAGACAAGACCGCCCTCGACGGGGTGGGCTTCGCCGTACGGCCGGGCGAGATGTTCGGGTTCGTCGGCGCCAACGGCGCGGGCAAGACGACGACGATGCGGATCGTCATGGGCGTGCTCGACGCCGACTCCGGCGAGGTGCGCCTCGGCGGTCGCCCCCTGACGTACGACGACCGCCGGACGTTCGGCTACATGCCGGAGGAGCGCGGCCTCTACCAGAAGATGAAGGTCGCCGAGCAGATCGAATACTTCGGCAGGCTCCACGGGCTCGCCCCGGCCGCCGCGCGCTCGGCCACCGACGCCCTGATCGAACGGCTCGGCCTGGTCGAGCGGCGCGACGACGCCGTGGAGGCGCTGTCGCTCGGCAACCAGCAGCGGGTGCAGCTCGCGGTCGCGCTCGTCCACGAACCGGCGGTCCTGATCCTCGACGAGCCGTTCTCGGGCCTCGACCCGCTGGCGGTCGACGCGCTCGCGGAGGTGCTCAAGGACCGCGCCGCCGCGGGCGTGCCGGTGATCTTCTCCAGTCACCAGCTCGACCTGGTCGAACAGCTCTGCGACTCGGTCGGCATCATCTCGGCGGGCCGGATGGTGGCGTACGGACCGGTCGGCGAGCTGCGCGAGCGGGAGGGCCGCGGGGTGCTGCGGGTCGTGGTCAGGGACGCCGCGCCCGGCTGGGCCGACGGCCTGCCCGGCGAGCTCACCCGCGAGGGCGACCGCGACGTCCTGCTGTGCGACGAGGGCGACGACCAGGACATCCTGCGTACGGCGATGGGAGCCGGCCGGGTCGAGCACTTCGGCCGCAGGCAGCCGACGCTGGCCGAGATCTTCAGGGAGGCGGTGGCATGAACGGCCTGTGGCTGGTGGCCCAGCGGGAGATCCGCACGCGCATCAGGACGAAGTCGTACCTGATCAGTCTGGCGGTCAGCGCGGTCCTGGTGGCGGCGCTCGCGTTCCTGCCGAAGGTCCTGGGTGGCGACGACACCTACGACGTCGGCGTGGTGGGCGAGGCGCCCCCGCCCGCTGCCCAACTCGCGTACTCCCGGCTGCCGGACGAGGCGGCGGCGCGGAAGGCCGTGGTCGACGGGGACCTCGACGCGGCCCTGATCAATGGAAACAAGGTCCTCGCGAACGGCGAACTCGACCAGCGGCTGGGACTGATCCTGGAGAGCGCCCACCGCGACGCGCAGATCAAGGCGGCCGGTCTCACGATCACGCCGCTGACGGTGGAGTCGGTCGGCGCCGACGCCCGCTATCAGGGTGTGCGCACCGGCATCGCCACCCTGATCGTGATGGTGCTGTTCTTCCTACTCATCTACTCCTCGATGTTCGTCGCGATGGGCGTGGTCGAGGAGAAGGGCAGCCGCATCGTGGAGATCCTGCTCACCTCGGTGCGTCCCTGGCAGCTCCTGGGCGGAAAGATCGTCGGGCTGGGGGCGCTGGGGCTGGTCAACCTTGTCGTGGTCATCGCCGCCGGTCTGTCGGCGTCGTCCGCGACCGGCTTCACGGCCGACCTGCCGCCCGGAATGGGGGGAATCGTGGTCAGCGCGGTCGTCTGGTTCGTGCTGGGCTACGCCTTCTTCTCGGCGCTCGCCGCCGCCTTCGGCTCCCTGGTGTCGCGGCAGGAGGAGCTCAACAGCGTCCTGACGCCGATGACCATGCTCATGATGTTCACCTACCTGACGGCCTACTTCGCCGCCGTCGAGCCGACGGGCACGGTCGCGCGCGTGCTGTCGTTCGTGCCGCCGTTCTCCTCGATGGTCATGCCCGTCCGTACGGCGGCCGTCGACGTGCCGCTGGTGGAGATCCTCATCGCCGCGGTGCTCATGGTCGTGGCCGTGGTGGCCGTCCTGCTGGGCGCGGCCCGCGTCTATCAGCGGGCGGTGCTCCGCACCGGCGCCCGGGTGAAGCTGGGCGAGGTCGTCCGCTGACGGCAGGGTGAACCCGTTCGCTGGTGGCAGGGCGAGGTCCTTCGCTGGTGGCAGGGCGAGGTCGTTCGCTCCCGGCGGGGGGTGAGGCGTTCTCTGACGGCGGGGGCGAGGCGTTCGCTCCCGGCGGGGCGCGGACGGAGGATCATGGGGGCCGGGAGAGGGCCTGACCGATCAGCTCGGCCGCACGGCCGGGGTCGTCGGCGCTCTCCTGGCCGCCCGGAGCCCACAGGAACATCCATCCTTCCCCGGAGGGCGTCGCGAAGACGATCGTCTGCCTGCCGGTGCCGGGGTGCCGGACGGACAGGACCGGATCGTCCGTGCCGAGCAGCCGCGCGGAAAGACCCTGCCCGGACAGTCGCGCCGCGAGCGCCTCAAGGCGGGCCAGACGCTGTCGGCTGTAGTCGCCGGTGCCCGTCACGTAGCCCCTCCAGCGGGGAGATCCAGCTTCGCTACAAGAATCGTCGCAGGTCAGCGCGCTGACAACCACGGCAGGGTAAGGCCCGGGAATGTAACGGCACGGTTGGGACGCCGTTCGTCCCCGGCTCGGCCGCGGTTCCGCATGTGATCGAACAGTCGTTCGGCTATATTGGACTGGTCGCCGCCGGGGTGCGCGCCGTCAGGTCGCCGGGGCGCGACAGGCTCCCGGCCCACCTCTCGGGGCGGTGTGCGGGAAGCTCCGGAAAATGTCGGTGGCACCCCGTAGCTTTTCGGTGACCGAGCAGACGACACCCTTCAGGGGGCACCCAATGGCAATCAACGACCGCGAGAAGGCCCTTGAGACCGCCCTCGCGCAAATCGAGCGGCAGTTCGGCAAGGGCAGTGTCATGCGCCTCGGAGACGAGGCGCGTGCCCCGATCGAGGTCATCCCCACCGGTTCGATCGCTCTCGACGTCGCCCTCGGCATCGGCGGCTATCCCCGCGGCCGGATCGTCGAGGTGTACGGCCCAGAGTCCTCCGGTAAGACGACGGTCGCCCTGCACGCCGTGGCCAACGCCCAGAAGGGCGGCGGCATCGCCGCGTTCATCGACGCCGAGCACGCCCTCGACCCCGAGTACGCCAAGAAGCTGGGCGTCGACGTCGACGCGTTGCTCGTCTCCCAGCCGGACACCGGTGAGCAGGCGCTGGAGATCGCGGACATGCTGATCCGCTCCGGCGCCGTCGACATCATCGTGATCGACTCGGTGGCGGCCCTCGTGCCGAAGGCCGAGATCGAGGGCGAGATGGGCGACAGCCACGTCGGTCTCCAGGCCCGCCTGATGTCGCAGGCCCTGCGCAAGATCGCCGGTGCGCTGAACCAGACCCGGACCACCGCCATCTTCATCAACCAGCTCCGCGAGAAGATCGGTGTCATGTTCGGCAGCCCCGAGACCACCACGGGTGGCAAGGCGCTGAAGTTCTACGCGTCGGTGCGGCTGGACGCGCGCAGGATCGAGACGCTCAAGGACGGCACCGAGCCGGTCGGCAACCGGACCCGGGTGAAGGTCGTCAAGAACAAGATGGCCCCGCCCTTCCGCCAGGCCGACTTCGACATCCTGTACGGCGTAGGCATCTCCCGCGAGGGTGGGCTGATCGACATGGGCGTCGAGCACGGGTTCGTGCGCAAGGCCGGCGCCTGGTACACGTACGAGGGCGACCAGCTCGGGCAGGGCAAGGAGAACGCCCGCAACTTCCTCAAGAACAACCCCGACATCGCCAACGAGATCGAGAAGAAGATCAAGGAGAAGCTCGGAGTCGGGCCGCGGCTCGACACGCCGAGCGAGCCCCCCGCAGCCCCGGCGACGCCGGCCGCCCCCACCTCCGGCCGGGGCAGCAAGGCGGCCAGTGCGCCCAAGCCGGGTGACGTCTGAGCGCAGGCATGAGGCGCGACGAGCCCCCTGGCCCGGACGGCGAGATCGGGCCGGGGGACTGGAACTCGGGACCCTGGGCGCCGGCCGAAGAGCCGCAGAGGCCCGCTGAGGACGTCTCCGCGACGATCGCCGCCCTCCGCGAGCAGATCCGGCGCGCGGAAAGCGGGCGTACGGACGGCGGGCGTGCGGAGACCGGGCGTGCGGGCAACGCGCGTACGGAGACCGGGCGTGCGGAAAACGGGCGTTCGAGGATCGGCGGGCAGGAGATCGGCCGCGAGGCGAGCGGGCGGGCGGAGGCGGGCCAGGAAGCCGGCCCTGTCGGCCGCCGACGCCAGGGACGTGGCCGCACGCGCGGAGACCGGGCAAGGCTGCAAGAGCCGGGCGCACGGGGAGACCGGCCCGCGCCGGGAGACTGGGCGAGCCCGGGGGAGTCGGCCGCGCCGGGACGCCGGGCAGGCCGTGGAGATTGGGCAGGCTCGGAGGGACCGGGCGTGCCGGGAGACCTGGCAGGCCGTGGAGATTGGGCCGGCTTGGGGGAGCCGGGCACGCCGGGACGCCGGGGGAAGCGTAGGAGGTCCGACGGGTGGCTTCCTGACGGGCCGGAGGAGGGCACCGCGGCGAGCGCGGGGCCGCCGGCCGACCCGGAGGCGGTGGCCAGGGCCATCTGCCTGAGGCTGCTCACGATGGCCCCCAAGACCCGGGCTCAGCTAGCGGACGCCCTGCGTAAGCGGGACGTGCCCGAGGATGCGGCGAACGCCGTGCTTGAGCGGTTCTCCGAGGTCGGGCTCATCGACGACAAGGCGTTCGCCGCCGCGTGGGTGAGCTCCCGGCACACCGGTCGCGGGCTGGCCCGCCGCGCGCTCGCGCAGGAACTGCGGCAGCGTGGCGTGGCCGAGGAGACGGTCAAGGACGCCGTCGGGCAGCTTGATCCGGACGAGGAGGCCGAGACCGCACGCAGGCTCGTCGACCGGAAGCTGGCCGCCACCCGTGGGGTGGAGCCGCAGGCTCGCATGCGACGATTGGTCGGCATGCTGGCCCGCAAGGGCTACTCGCCGGGGCTGGCTTTCCGCGTGGTCCGAGAGGCGATCGAGGCCGAAGGCAGCCCGTCAGATGGGCTTCCGGAGACCTTCGAGTGAGCCATCGCACCACGCAAAAGTCACTTGACAGGGCATCTTTGCTTGCTCGTTACCTCTCTGACGCTTAATCTCGACCGCAGTGAGGAGTTACTCCGCGCAGCGCGGATTGCCATAACGGTGAACCACGACGGACGAGAGACATTGACCGGCCTCCGGGCCATATCGGCCGCCCCTTGGGGCGTCCGGGCATTGCGACGATATTTGTCCTGGTGACGCCACCGGGCGCTGCCGTGCTGCGCGTGTGACCTCTGCCAATAGTTGTCGTGAGGGGTGAGCGCGCATGGACACGATCGTGATCGTTCTTGCGGTTGCGGTAGTGCTGCTGGCTCTCGTGATGATCGCCGCCCTCGTCATAGTCATGCGCCGCACCGGCGTCGTCGCACCGTCCGGCCCCTCGCCCGAGCAGCTCGCCGAGGTGAAGGCCGAGGTCAACGAGGAACTCGAACAGGCCAGACGCGAGGCCGAGGAGATCCGCACGAAGGCGGAGCGTGACGCGGGGGAGATCCTCAAGAAGTCGGAGACACTCGCCGAAAGCGCAGCGCTGATGCGCAAGGAGGTCGAGGAGGAGGCGCGGATCCTCAAGACGGAGCTCAAGGAACTGCGCTCCGACCTCGAGCGTCGCGAGAACCGGCTTGCTGAGCGTGAGCAGCGGCTTGACGAGGAGGCGCGCAGACAGACGGAGCGGGCCCGCAAGCTGGCCGAGACCGAGACCGAGCTGGCCGACCGCCGTGAGGAGCTGGAGCGGGTGGCCGAGCGGCGGCAGGAGATCCTGGAGCGGGTCGCCGGCCTGACGGCCGAGCAGGCCAAGGCGGAGCTGGTCAAGGAGATCGAGAACCAGGCCAAGCGCGAGGCCGCGCTGATCGTCCGGGAGATCGAGAGCGAGGCCCGGAAGGAGGGCGAGAAGCGCGCCTGCAAGATCGTGACACTGGCGGTGCAGCGGGTCGCCACCGAGCAGACGGCCGAGTCGGTGGTGAGCGTCCTCCACCTGCCCGGCGACGAGATGAAGGGCCGCATCATCGGCCGCGAGGGCCGCAACATCAGGGCGTTCGAGTCCACCACCGGGGTCAATCTGATCATCGACGACACGCCGGAGGCGGTGCTGCTGTCGTGTTTCGACCCGGTCCGGCGGGAGACGGCCAGGCTGACGCTGGAGAAGCTGGTGCTCGACGGCCGGATCCACCCCCAGCGCATCGAGGAGGCGTACGAGCGCAGCAAGGCCGAGGTGCGGGACCTGTGCGTGCGCGCGGGAGAGGACGCCCTGGTCGAGCTGGGCATCACCGAGATGCACCCCGAGCTGGTCACGCTGCTGGGCCAGCTCCGCTATCGCACCTCCTACGGCCAGAACGTGCTCAAGCACCTGATCGAGTCGGCGCACATCGCCGGAATCATGGCCTCCGAGCTGGGGCTCGACCGTGACCTCGTCAAGCGGTGCGCGCTTCTGCACGACATCGGCAAGGCGCTCACCCACGAGGTCGAGGGCAGCCACGCGATGATCGGCGCGGAGATCGCCCGCCGGTACGGCGAACACGAGGACGTCGTCCACGCCATCGAGGCGCACCACAACGAGGTTGAGGTCAAGACCGTCGAGGCGGTCCTCACCCAGGCCGCGGACGCGATCAGCGGCAGCCGCCCCGGTGCCCGGCGCGAGTCCCTGGAGGCGTACGTCAAGCGGCTGGAGCGTCTGGAGGAGATCGCCCAGTCGTACGACGGTGTGGACAAGGTCTTCGCCATGCAGGCCGGCCGGGAGATCCGGGTGATGGTCCGGCCCGACAACGTGGACGACATCCAGGCCCAGGTCATCGCCAGGGACGTCGCCAAGCAGGTCGAAGAGGAGCTGACCTACCCCGGCCAGATCCGCATCACCGTGGTCCGCGAGTCCCGTGCCACGGAGTTCGCCCGGTAAGCCCCATCTGAGAGCCTCACCCCATGAAGCCCCGGCAGGTACGCCTTGCCCGGTGCCGCCTGCCCTGCCGGGGTCGCTCGGCGACGCCCCGTCCGCTCCCCACCTTGCCCGGTAGGCGGCGCCCCTCCGGTGAGCATCGCCGCGTGAAGCCTCGGCCGGCATAGTCCCGGCCCTCATGCCCCACAGCCCGGGGCACCCACGGTGAAGGGCCCCCGTCCAATGCTGGACGGGGGCCCCGGTCGTGCGGGGACTGCCCCGGTGGGGCGCCCCCCGTCGGCTCAGGCCTTGAGGCTGAGCGCGTCGGCGAGGTCGTTGAGCGCCTTCGCCAGCGTCGCCTGCGCCTTGACGGAGGTGTCGAGCTGGTGGGAGACGGCCCGAAGCTGCGCCACCGCGGCGTTCTTCTGTGGCCCGTTCGTGAACTGCTCGGCCCGGTCGACGAACTTCTGTACGTTGTCGGCGGTGTTCTTCTTCATGGTGCCGGTGCGCAGCGCCTGCGCGTAGTAGGCGCGCACCAGCGGGAAGCTCGCCGGCCACGTCACCCGAGGCTGCTGCTGGGTGTTGAACCGGTCGAAGGTGGCCGTGGCAGCCGCGTCGATCTCGGCCTGGTCCAGGTGCTGGCTCGCGGTCAGCTTGAACGCGTCGATCCCGCGGGCGATCTCGCTGCCGTATACGTTGCCGTTGTAGTAGTACGCGGACCAGAAACCGCCGAGGAGCAGCGAGGTCGCGCTGACCGGGCCGCGGTCGAAGTACGCGATCTCGTGCGGGTTGGCCGAGTCGGTGAAGTCGAACACCGAGACGCCGCCCTGATACCAGGCCTGGACCATGATGTCCCGGCCGGGCACGGGAACGAGCGACCCGTTGTGCGCGACGCAGTTCTCCTGGTTCGTCTGCGGCACGGGCAGCTTGTAGTAGCTGCGGAACTTCAGCTTGCCGTCGACGATGTCGAAGATGGCGTCCGCGCCCCACGAGGGCTCGTCGGTGACACGGCACCGCGCCCCGGTGCCGCCGCCCCACTCGTCGGTGAAGACGACCTTGGTCCCGTCGTTGTTGAACGTGGCCGAGTGCCAGTAGGCGAAGTTCGGGTCCGTCACCGCGTCGAGCCGCTTGGGGTTGGCCGGATCGGAGATGTCGATCAGGAGGCCGTTGCCCGCGCACGCCCCGGCCGCGAGCCCGATCTCCGGGTAGGCCGTGATGTCGTGGCAGTGTGTCGTGACGGGCGACGGCGACCAGGACGAGCCGGACGGGTGCTGCGGGGACTGCGGGGCGTTCTGGAGACCGTTGATCGCCCCGGTCTCCGGATCGGTGAACAGGCGCGGTGTGGAGACGACCGCCGCGGTCTGCGGGGCCGCCAGCGGCACCTTGATGACCTCGATACGCCACTGGGACGTGTTCGGGTCGGTCGCCGCGGTGTTGGCGCAGCCCGCGAGCTCCGAACCCGACCGGACGCTCGCCGTGCCCTGCACGTAGACGTACACGTTGTCCGGGTCGTTCTTGCCGGTCACCAGGGTGTGGGTGTGCGAGCCGCGGCAGGTCTGGACGGCCGCCACCTGGACCGGCCTGCTGATGTCGCTCACGTCGAAGATCCGGACGCCGCGGAAGCGGTCCGGGTTGACCGTGCCGCTCGCGCCCTGCGTGCCGCAGTCGATCCTGCCCCGGGTCTCCTCGACCGACATGAACAGCAGGTTGCCGTACACCGACAGGTCGCCCTGGCCGCCCGGGCACACCACGGACGTGGTCAGCACCGGATTGGAAGGCGTCGAGATGTCGTAGATGTTGAAACCGGTGAAGTTGCCGACGAACGCGTACTTGCCGCTGAAGGCCATGTCCGAGTTCGCGAACGACGAGTTGCCCGGGCTGGAGGCCTGATAGAAGCCTTCAGGCTTGTCCCGGTGGGCCAGGAGTTCCAGCCCCTGGCTCGCCTGCTGAGCGTCCAGCCAGCCTGCTCCCAGGCCGGTTCGTGGATCGGCGTCGTCCGCCATGGCCGTGGCGGGCAGGAGGCCCACCAGGACCGCCCCTGCGGCGACGACTCCGATCTTCCTCAATCCAGCACGCCCCCAACGTGCTGCCGCACGACTGATTCTCAAGGGTCGCACCCCTCCTTTTCTGATCTTGCCGGCGTGACCCATTGCGACGTGCGACAGATCTCGGGGCCCGGCCCGACCCAAAAGATCTACGCGGCGTTTGGGGGACACTAACTGAATATGGGGCGAATGTGCTATACCCCTTCACATCCTCCGGTTTGGCCGGTATCCCCCCAACCGCCGACGAAGCGAGCGCAGGCCATGATCTCCTCCCCGTCGTTACGGCAGCTTCTCGCGCTCGCGCTGGCCGCCGCCGCGATCAGTGCCTGTACGGCCGAGACCGCCGCACCCCCCGCCACGGTGAACGTCGTGCAGCCGGGGGCACCGGGACAGGGCAGCAAGGTCTTACCGGCCGGTGAGGTGCCGAGCTCCGACAGCAGGGAGTACACCGACGCCGACGTGCGGTTCATGCAGGGGATGATCCGGCATCACTCGCAGGCCCTGCGCATGACCGCGCTCGTCGCCGGGCGCAGCGAGAGCAGCGACCTCCCGCGTTTCGCCAAGCGGATCGAGATCTCCCAGCAGGACGAGATCGACCAGATGGTGCGCTGGCTCAGGGCCCGGCTCCAGCAGGTGCCGAGCGTGGGCTCCGGCGGGGGACACGACCACGGCGGCGGGGAGCTCATGCCCGGCATGCTCAGCGAGGCGCAGTTCGCCGAGCTGGAGCAGGCCAAGGGAGCGCGGTTCGACCGGCTCTTCTACGAGTACATGATCCAGCACCACCTGGGAGCGCTGACCATGGTGGAGCGGCTCTTCGGTGACGGGGGAGGCGAGGAGTCGGAGATCAACCAGTTCGTCACCCATGTCGATGCGGACCAGCGCATCGAGATCGACCGGATGCGCACGCTTCTCGCCGGGACGGACGGATGACCGGCTCCGCTCAGCGGAAGATCTGCAGGTAGAACGACAACTCGGCGGCGAGCGCCGCCGCTCTGGTCTCCAGCCGCCGGAATCCGTGGGCCTCTCCCTCGAAGGTCAGATAGGTGCAGGGCACGCCGCGCGCCAGCAGGCGCTCGGCGAACGCCCGCGACTGGGCCGGCGGCACCACCGGGTCGGCGAGCCCCTGCATGAGCAGCATGGGGCAGTTCACCCGGTCGGCCCGGGCCAGCGGCTCGCGCTCGCCATACCGGTCCTCGGGGCCGACCAGCCACTCCACATAGCGCGACTCGAAGTCGTGGGTGGCCGCGACGAGCGGCCCGAGCGCGCTGACGCCCGCCACCGAGACGCCGCCCGCGAAGACGTCCGACGCGCCGCAGGCGGCCATGACCGTCCACCCGCCCGCGCTCGCGCCGCGTACGGCGATCCGCGCGGGGTCGGCGAGACCTTCCACGACCAGCCACTTGGCCGCGGCGATCACGTCCTCCACATCGGTCACGCCCCACCGGCCGCGCAGGCGCTCCCGGTAGGCCCGGCCATATCCGCTGGATCCGCCGTAGTTGACGTCGATCACGCCGATGCCGCGGCTGGTGAAGAACGCCTTGTCCAGGCTGAGCTCGCTCGTCGCGTGCCCGGTGGGCCCGCCGTGCACGAACACGACGTAGGGCGCGCCGCCCTCATCCGGCTGTCGCGGCGGATACAGGTACGCGTGGACGCGGACGCCGGGCGCCGCCCCGAACTCGACGGCACGAGGCGTGGGAAGAGCATCGGCGGGGACGTCGTCGATCTCCCGGCGCAGTTCCTCGGCCCGAGCCACCCGAGCGGCCCGAGCCACCCGAGCGGCCCGAGCCACCCGAGCGGCCAGGGCACCAGGGCTACGGTCGGCGCGGTCGTCGGCCGGGTCTCCGGGGCTCAGATCGGCAGGTCGGTCGAGGCCGCTCCCGCCGTGGTCGGCCTCGCCCTCGCCGCGGTCGGCATGGCCGTCGGCGGGGTCTCCGGGGCCTGCGGTGGTGTCGATCCGGACGACCGAACGCGGCGCGCCCGCCCGGTAGCCGAGGCCGACGAGCACGTCGCCGTCCGCGTCCAGCATGGGCGCCCAGCCCTGGAAGGGGACGTCGAGATCGGAGAGCGTACGCGTCTCCGGGTCGAGGACGCTCAGGCGCAGGTCGCCGCGTCCGTGCAGCACGGCGAGCCGCCCGTCGCCCAGCACGGCGTACGGCAGGCCGCCGAGCTGCCACAGCGGGCCGGTGAACTCCTCCTCCGCCGGGCAGAGGGTCTCGCACGACGAGCCGGTGATGTCGGCCCGGTAGAGGTTCCACCAGCCCGACCGATCGGAGACCGCGTACAGGCGCCGCTCGTCGCACCACACCGGCGCGAGGACCGACTCGGCGGTGCCGCCCAGCACCGTCCGCGTGGCGCCGTCGGACAGCCGCGTGACCCGCAGCTCGGTGCCGGTCCAGGGCATGTGGGGATGGTTCCAGCAGATGTAGGCGAGGTGCCGGCCGTCGGGGGACGGCGTGGGCGAGGCGTAGAAGTCGCTGCCGGTGACCACCTCGGCGATCTCGCCGCCGATCGGATCAATGGCCACGATCGAGCGGGTGACCTTGGCATCGTGGTGGTGGCGTTCCCGGACGCACCACACCCGCAGACCATCCGCGCCGTCCTGGACCCGCAGGTCGGCGTAGCGCAGCGTGCCGGGCTCGTCGGGCTCCGGCGTGACCGGAGAGGGCCGCTCCACTCCCGGGCCGCCGCCGGTGCGCGGCCTGGCGAGATAGAGCCTCTGGTCGGCGTGGTGCGCGAAGACGATCCCGTGGCCGGGGACGACGACATAGGACCGGCCGCCGTACTCGTGCACGCGCGTACGGGCGTCCCAGGGCGCGGGGAGCAGGTCGGTGAGGGAGCCGTCGGCGGCCCGGTGGACGACGGTGCGGCGGCCGCCCTCGGCGGGGCGGTCCTCCTCCCACCACGTCTCCCCGCCCAGCACGGTCGGGAAGCCGAGCCGCCGGCCGGCGCGTGCGACGTCGGCGGTGGAGATGGACGACGGCCGTGGCGAGAACGGCCTCGGGCCAGGCGTGGGGGGCATGACCGCATCCTGCCGGACGAGCCCGCTTCCGGGGGCGTGAATGCGGCAACGCGTCAGTCGAGGGACGGGGGAGTGGTGTAGCGGGTGGCGAGCGCGCCGAGCTGGTCGATCACCGTACGCTTCCAGGTGCCGTCGTCGAACATCCGGCGCAGCGCCTCCTCGACCTGGTCGCGCAGCGCGGGCGTCTCGGCGGCGATGCCGTACTTCTCGGTGGCCAGGGACCCGCCGCTGAAGCGGAACCTGCCGGGATACTGCGCCGACAGCCCGGCGAGCACGGGGGCGTCGGCCACGATCGCGTCGGTCCTGCCGGAGGCCAGCAGCGGCGCGCAGGCCGCGGGCAGGTTCGCCTCGGCGAGGAAGACCTGGCGCCAGCGGGTGCCGAACCGCTTCACGAGCGGCCCGGCGGACTCCCGGGTGGCGCAGACGCGTTTGCGGGCGAGGTCACGCGGGCGGCGGATGGACAGGTCGCCGGCCCGTACGAGGATGTCGGTGCTGGTGACGAGGTAGGGGCCGGCGACATACCGGGAGCCCGCGGGGCCGGTGGCGCCGACGACGAGATCGGCCCGCGTGGGGTCGAGCGTGTAGACGACCTGGTCGTCGCGGTAGCCGAGCGCCCTGGCGACGTATTGCGCGACCTCGATGTCGAAGCCGCTGTAGCGGCCGTCGGGGAGCCGGGTGACCAGGCCCGGCTGCCCGGAGCGCACGCCGACCACCAGCGTGCCGGCGTTCCCGCATCCACCGGTCAGGAACGCGGCCGCAAGGACGCCGACCACGGCAACGCCACGCCACACGCGCTCAATATCGAGGTCGAGCCTGTCCCCCCGCCAGCAGCGACACGGCAAAGCTCCCTTTACCCGGGACTCCCGCAGGTCAGCGCATCAGCGCGACCTCGCCGCCCGCGGCCGCCTCGGCGGCGGCCGGGTCGGCCGCGACCTTGCGGCTGCGCCTGCTGCGCCGTTCCAGCCAGTTGGCGAGGTAGCCAAGCGCCAGGTTGATCATGATGTAGACCGTCGCGATCACGATGACCGAGGGGATGAGGTTGGCGTAGTTGGCCGGCACCACGCGGGCGCCCGCGTTCAGCAGGTCGGCGTACGCCACGACGAACCCGAGCGCGGTGTCCTTGAGCAGCACCACGAGCTGGCTGACGATCGCGGGCATCATCGCGGTCACCGCCTGCGGCAGCAGGATCAGCCGCATCACCTGGTTCTTGCGCAGACCGATCGCGGATCCCGCCTCGGCCTGGCCGCGCGGCACGGCGAGGATGCCCGCGCGCACGATCTCGGCCAGGACCGACCCGTTGTAGACCGTGAGACCGAAGACCACGGCCGCGAACTCGGTCACGACCAGCCCGGCGAGGCTCCCGCCGTACTGGGCGAAGAAGATCAGCATGAGCACCGGGACCGCGCGGAACGCCTCGACGACCACCCCGGCCGGGATCCGCACCCAGCGGTGGTCCGACAGACGGGCGATGCCGAACACGGCCCCGAACAGCAGCGCGAGCACCGCGGCGAGCGCGGCGGCGACCAGCGTGTTGAGCAGCCCGGGCAGGATCAGCTCGGTCCAGGTCTCGCCCCGCAGGAACGGCTCCCACAGCTTGCCGTCCCACTGGCCCTTCTCGTCGAACTTCGTCCAGACGAAGTACGCCACCAGCAGCAGGACGACGCCGAACACGAGGGTCAGCACGTTGTTGCGCAGGCGGGCGCGCGGGCCCGGGACGTCGTAGAGGACGGTGGCGCCGCGTCCGCTCATCGGATCACCGCCAGGCGCCGGGCCAGCCGGCCGGACAGCAGGTTCAAGGGGAGGGTCAGCACGACGAACCCGGCGGCGAAGCCGAGGAAGATGGGAATGATCGCGTCTCCGTGGGCGTCGAACAGGTTCTTCATCCGCAGCGCCGCCTCCATGACGCCGATCGCCGCCGCTACCGTCGTGTTCTTGACCAGGGCGTTCAGCAGGCTGCCGAGCGGAGCGATGACCGTGCGCACCGCCTGGGGGAGGATCACCAGGCGGAGCGTCTGCAGGAACGTCAGCCCGATCGCCCGGGCCGCCTCCGCCTGCCCGAGCGGCACGGTGTTGATCCCGGACCTCACGACCTCGCACACGAAGGCGGAGGTGTAGGCGGACAACCCGATGATCGACAGCCAGAAGCTGTTGAGCGACAGGTCGTCCCGGGAGAACTGGACGCTCATCACCGTGCCCAGGCCGAGGCCGCAGAACACGATGATGAGCGTGAGGGGCGTGTTACGCAGCACGTTGACGTACACCGCGCCCGCCCCTCGCAGCACCGGCAGCGGACTGACGCGCATGGCCGCCAGCACGATCCCCCAGACCAGCGAGATCACCCCGCTGACCACCGTGAGCTTCACCGTCAGCCAGAACGCGCCGAGGATGACGGGAAGCTCGTCGACGACGGCCTCCACCGCCGGCCTCCTCTCAGTGCCGCTTCCGCGCCGTCCTAGTAGCGGTCGACGGCCGGCGGCGTGGTGAAGTACTTGCCGAACTCGCCGAGGTTGGCGTCGAGGGCCGCACGCCAGCTGCCGTCGTTGAAGAACTTCTCGATGGCGTTGTTGATCGCGTCACGGCCGGCCTTGTCGTCCTTCTTGATGCCGATGCCGTACCGCTCCTCGCTGAACGGCTGGCCGATCAGCTTGAACTTGCCGGGGAACTGGGCGGCGAACCCGGCGAGGATCGTCGCGTCCGTGGAGATGGCGTCGACCTGGTTGTTCTCCAGCAGCGGCAGGCAGGCGCCGTACCCCTGCTGCTGGGTGAGGTTCTTGGACTCCCACTCGGGCCCGAACTTGTCGGCGAGCCGCTTCGGCGACGACGAGCCCTGGGCGCCGCAGACCTTCTTGTCCTTGAGGGACTCGACCCCGGTGATCGAGGTGTCGTCGGCGCGGACGAGGATGTCCTGTCCGGTGACCAGGTAGGGCCCGGCGAAGGAGATCTTCTGCTTGCGCTCGTCGGTGATGGAGTAGGTCGCGACGACCATGTCCACCTGGCCCTGCTGGATGAACGGCTCGCGGTTGGCCGACTGGGCCTCCTTGAACGTGATCCCGCTCTCCGGCACGCCGAGTTCCTTGGCGACGTACCTCGCCACGTCGACGTCGAATCCGCCGTAGCTGCCGTCGGGCTTCTTCAGCCCCCAGCCCGGCTGGTCGATCTTGATGCCGACCACGAGCTTCTTGTCGTTCTTGGCCTTGTCGACGATCGAGTCCGCACCGGAGTTGCCGCAGGCAGTCAGGCCGGTGGCCAGGGCGGCCAGCGCGAGCAGGCCGGCTCCGAATCGCATCCGCGTCACCTTTCGCTTCTTGTGGAGCTTGTCGTGAGCTGGGATCTAGTGAGTGAGGATCTTGGAGAGGAAGTCGCGGGCGCGCTCGGTGCTCGGCTGGGTGAAGAACTCCGAGGGCGACCCCTCCTCGACGATCTGGCCGTCGGCCATGAACACGATCCGGTTGGCCGCCCGGCGGGCGAAGCCCATCTCGTGGGTCACGACCATCATCGTCATGCCGTCCTTGGCCAGACCGGTCATCACGTCGAGCACCTCCTGGACCATCTCGGGGTCGAGGGCCGAGGTGGGCTCGTCGAAAAGGATCATCTTGGGGTCCATCGCCAGCGCGCGGGCGATGGCCGCGCGCTGCTGCTGGCCGCCGGAAAGCTGGGCGGGATACTTGCCCGCCTGCGTGGCGATGCCGACCCGTTCGAGCAGTTCCATGCCCCGCTGCTCGGCCTGCTGCCGGGCGACCTTGCGCACCCTGGTCGGGCCGAGCGTGACGTTCTCCAGGATCGTCTTGTGCGAGAAGAGGTTGAAGGACTGGAACACCATCCCGACCTCGGACCGCAGGCGGGCCAGGGCCCGGCCCTCCGCGGGCAGCTCCCGCCCGTCGAAGACGATGGTCCCGGTGTCGATAGTCTCCAGCCGGTTGATCACCCGGCACAGCGTGGACTTGCCGCTGCCGGACGGGCCGATGACGACGACCACCTCGCCCCGGCCCACGCTCAGGTCGATGTCCCTGAGCACATGCAGGGGACCGAAATGCTTGTTGACTCCCTCCAGTCTGACAAGCGGGTCGGAACCACTGATCTCCGTCATGGTCAACAACGTAGGGGGGTCAACGTCGCCGCGTCACTAACGGAGCGGTACCGAATAGATCACATCCCGGCTGCTCAGGACATCACTCCCGGTTTGTCCGTACGGCTCCGGCGGCCGGCGGTGGGACGGGGCTCATCGGGGCCGGAGAGCGGCTTGATCGACTGACGGGGAACTCACCGAATGACCGGAAAGCTGAAAAGGCCGGCATGACCGGTGCCGTGCGAACTGCGGCCGGAGGTCTGCGGCGCTTCGCGGACGGGCAGGCGCAGGACGAACCGTGCTCCCTTTTCGCTGTCCTGGATGGTCAGCGTGCCGTGATGCGCTTCCGCGATCTCCCGTGCGATCGCCAGCCCCAGCCCGGTCCCCCCGGAGTCTCGGTCGCGTGAGGCGTCCAGCCGGGTGAAGCGGTCGAAGACCCGTTCCCGGTGTTCCGGGGCGATCCCGGCGCCGTCGTCGAGGACCTCCAGCGTCGCCGTCGGCCCGTCGGCCCGCACGCTGACGGTGATCAGCGAGGTGGCGTGCCGTTCGGCGTTGTCGAGCAGGTTGACCAGGAGGCGGGTGATCCGCAGCGGGTCGCAGTCGACGAACACGTTCCGCCGGAGATCCCGCACGATCCGCATCCGGTAGTCGTGGCGGTCGAGCTCCTCGCCGACCAACCGGCCGAGGTCGGTCGCACTGAGGTCGAGCGGTGCGCGGGCGTCCAGCCTGGCCAGGGTCAGCAGGTCGGTCACGATCGCCTGGAGCCGGTCCACGCCGGTGAGCACCGCCCCGGCCATCCTCGGCCAGTCGGTGTCGTCCGGATGCATGAGGGCGTCTTCGAGCTGCGTCCGCATGGCGGTGAGGGGGCTGCGCAGGTCGTGCGAGGCGTCCGAGGTGAACTGCCGCAGTTGCTTGTACGCGCCTTCGAGCCGGTCGAGGGTGTCGTTCACCGTTCCGGCCAGGAGGTTGATCTCCTCCTGGTTGTCGCACGCCACGGGGACCCGGCGGTGCAGATGGGTGGCGGTGATCTCCGCCAGTTCCGTGCGGATGGCGTCCACCGCGGTCATGTCCCTCTTGACCACGTGGAAGGTCCCGGCCGCCGTCATCGCGGTCGCGAGCAGGGACATGCCGATCGCGAAGGACAACGCCGCCGTGTTCCCGAACCAGGGGACGGTTGGAACCGCGATGTAGAGGAGCCACGGCCCGTCCGGCTGATAGACCTTGTACGAGAAGACGGTCATGCAGTCCTTCAGCCCGGCGGGAGGGCACAGCACCCGTTCGGCGTGCACGCTCGCGCTGGGCGCGCGGAAGGTGGCCATCGGGGGCTTGTGCGCGAGTTGCGGCGTGGACGCGACGACCTGTCCCTGCGTGTTCAGGACCTGGATCGCGATGTCGCGGCCCGCCGGCAGCATGGAGGGGAGGTATCCCTCCCTGATCAAGGGCACCGTGCGGTCCCACGCCCCGGTGGCCCGGTCCCGGGCCATGTCGGCGTCCTTGCTGCCCACGACGAAGAGGAAGAGCAGGCTGACCCCGGTGCAGACCAGCGCTGCGGCGATGGAGTAACCGACCGTCCTGCGGACGAGAATGGATGATCGGTTCCAGTTGGGCATCGTTTCGGCCAATCGGTGGGGAGCGTTGGTTTCTGCCCTCACAAGGGCACCACATAGACATGAATGACTCAATAAAACGAAACTTTCCGTTGTTACAAGCCTGGGTAATGAAAGAAGCGAGCCGGGGTCATGACGGCGGCTCCGTGTCCACGATTGGGTCCGCGATTGGGTCCGCGCCCGGCATGGTCCGGCAGGGCTCGCCATGCGTCACGTCGCAGCCGGGTGTGCGACGTTCGGGTACGGGCAGGGGCGGCGAAGCGCCTACCCTGGTAGTGCGATGACTGCGACCACACAGACTGCGACGACCCAGGGCGCCGAAAGCGCGGCCCGGACCTACGAGGTGCGGACCTACGGCTGCCAGATGAACGTGCACGACTCGGAGCGGCTGTCCGGGCTGCTGGAGGACGCCGGATACGTCCGCGCGGCCGAAGGCGACACGCCGGACGTCGTCGTGTTCAACACCTGTGCCGTACGCGAGAACGCCGACAACCGGCTCTACGGCAACCTGGGCCACCTGAGACCGATCAAGATGGCCCGCAAGGGCATGCAGATCGCGGTCGGCGGGTGCCTGGCGCAGAAGGACCAGGGCGAGATCGTCCGCCGGGCCCCGTGGGTGGACGTGGTCTTCGGCACTCACAACATCGGGTCGCTGCCGGTGCTGCTGGAGCGGGCCCGGATCGCCGAAGAGGCCCAGGTCGAGATCAAGGAGTCCCTGGAGACCTTCCCCTCCACGCTGCCGAGCCGCCGCGAGTCGGCGTACGCGGCCTGGGTGGCGATCTCGGTCGGGTGCAACAACACCTGCACGTTCTGCATCGTGCCGTCGCTGCGCGGCAAGGAGAAGGACCGCCGTCCCGGCGACATCCTCAACGAGGTGCGCACGCTCGTCGACCAGGGCGTCCTGGAGATCACCCTGCTGGGGCAGAACGTCAACACCTACGGCGTGGAGTTCGGCGACCGGCTGGCGTTCGGCAAGCTGCTGCGGGCCTGCGGCGACATCGAGGGCCTGGAGCGGGTCCGCTTCACTTCGCCCCACCCGGCCGCCTTCACCGACGACGTGATCGCCGCCATGGCCGAGACGCCGAACGTGATGCACCAGTTGCACATGCCGCTGCAGTCCGGCTCCGACCGCATCCTCAAGGCCATGCGCCGGTCATACCGGTCCGAGCGCTACCTCGGGATCATCGAGCGGGTCCGGGCCGCGATGCCGGACGCCGCGATCTCGACCGACATCATCGTGGGCTTCCCCGGCGAGACCGAGGAGGACTTCCAGCAGACCCTCGACGTCGTACGGCGGTCGCGCTTCGCCAACGCGTTCACGTTCCAATACTCCATCCGGCCCGGCACCCCCGCCGCCACGATGGAGGACCAGGTGCCCAAGGAAGTCGTCCAGGAGCGCTACGAGCGCCTGGTCGCCCTCCAGGAGGAGATCTCCTGGGAGGAGAACAAGAAGCAGGTCGGCCGCACCCTGGAGGTGCTGGTCGCCGAGGGCGAGGGCCGCAAGGACGACGCCACCCGCCGCCTGTCCGGCCGGGCGGCCGACAACCGCCTCGTCCACCTCGCCGGCGAGGCCGCCGCCGACGCGCGCCCCGGCGACATGGTCACGGTCGAGGTGACCTATGCCGCGCCGCACCACCTGGTGGCCGACAAGGTCCTGTCCGTACGGCGGACCCGCGCGGGCGACGCGTGGGAGGCCCGGCAGGCCGCTCCGCAGCGGGGCAACGCGGTCAGCCTGGGAATGCCCACCATCGGGCGTCCCGCTCCGCTGCCCGCCGAGCCGTCCGCCTGCTCGGCCGTCTGACGCGTCGGGTCCGGCGACGGCCGGGTCACCGGGCGTTCAACGGGGGTCACCGGCCGCGCCGCTGAGCGGAGCACCGGGCAGGCCGTGGGCCGGCCCGCTGGGCGAGTCAGTGGCGCGGGTCAGGCACGGGCCAGGTCGCCGGGCAGGTCACGCTCCCGGATGCTGGGCCGGCCGTCGGGCAGGTCAGGGCAAGGGCGCGGGTCGGGGCACGCTCCGGGACGCTGGGCCGGCCGCTGATTCCGGCCATCGCGCGGGCACACGACGTTCACTGGCCGAGGGCGCGCAGGACGTCGTAGCAGTAGGCGCGCCGCAGTTCGTCGTCGAACTGCAGGCAGGGGTCCTCGACCCGGGTGCTCGCCGCGCCGGACGGGTCCGTGTCCCCGGCGCTCTTGGACGCAGCGCTCTTGGACGCGGTGTTCCCGGCTTTCGTGGTCTCGGCCATCGTGGCGTCGCTCGTGGAGCCGCGTGCGGTCTGCTGCCGGGCGTCCTGCGGAGCCATGCGGGCCGGTCGCGGCTGCCGCGCCTCCCCGGGCAGGCCGTCAGCGGAGTCGCCTCCGCCGCCCTGTGACGACGAGGACGTCGAGGGCGTCCGGGACCCGGAGGAGGGGCGCGCCGCCGGGGCGGGACGCCGGGACGACCGTGACGATTCGATCTCGCGGCCGGGCGGTGGTGCGTCGCGTCGATGCGCCCGCGGCTCCCGAACCGGCTGTTTTTTCACCGGCTGCCCCTTTTTCGGGTCGTTTCCCGAATTGTTCTCCGCGCCGTCTCGCGTGACCGCTTCTCCGGTCTCGTCGTGATGTCCGGCCGCGCGTTCCGGTTCCGTTTCCGGCAGCTCGGACGCATGATCGGGCGGTGCGGTTTCCGACGGGAAGAAGGGGTCGGCGGCGGGCGATCCCGGCACCGGACGTGCCGGTGTGGCCGCGGCGCCCAGGTCGACGGCCACCGGCGGGGCGGGCGGGGGCGCGGGGGTCCGACCGGACAGGACGGCCAGCACGACGCCGAGCCCGGCGACGGCGATCACGCCGACGACGCCCGTGAGGGCGAGAACGGGGTGACCTTCGCGGCGGTGCCGCGGGGTTGGGGAGAAATCCGGCAAGGTCGTGATCTTCCGTGCGGCGGGCAGTCGTTTCCGATTTCTCAGTCTGCCCGCCGCATGTGAATTCCCGCGGCGGTTCCGCCGATTACCGGGGACTCCAAATATGCCGACGGCCATTGTCGCGAAAAATGTCCCTGATATTAGTGAGTGAGGCAATTTCCATAGAAACGCCGCGTACGACCGATGCCTCCGCACGCGGCGGTTGCCGGACACGTCCTAGCATCGCCGTGTGTCCGTTCGTGAACTGGTCGTCCTCGGCACCTCCAGCGCGGTGCCCACGCGTCACCGCAACCACAACGGTTATCTGCTGCGCTGGGACGGCGAAGGGTTCCTGTTCGACCCGGGCGAGGGCACCCAGCGGCAGATGCTGCACGCCGGGGTGAGCGCGCACGACATCACCTGGATCTGCGTCACGCACTTCCACGGCGACCACTGCCTGGGAGTGCCCGGCGTGGTCCAGCGGATCGCCAGGGACAAGGTGACCCACGAGGTGCGGGCGGCCTACCCCGCGAGCGGCGAGACGTACTGGGGCAGGCTGCGCAACGCGTCGGCCTTCGCCGACACCGACGTGATCGCGCCGCGTCCGGTCTCCGGCGAGGTGACCCGGTGGCCGGCGGGACCCGTGACGCTGACCGCGCGGCCGCTGTCGCATCCCGTCCAGTCGTACGGCTATCGCGTGGACGAGCCGGGCGGACGCCGCATGCTGCCCGGCGAACTGGCCAGGCGGGGCGTGCGCGGACGGATGATCGGCGAGCTTCAGCGGCACGGCTCGCTGACCCTGCCCGACGGCACGACCGTCACGCTCGACGAGTGCAGCGCCCCCAAGCCGGGCCAGAGCGCCGCCTTCGTGATGGACACCCGGATGTGCGACGGCGCGTTCGCCCTGGCCGACGGCGTCGACCTGTTGGTGATCGAGTCGACCTTCCTGTCGGACGAGAGCGCGCTGGCCGCGCAGTACGGGCACCTGACGGCGGCCCAGGCGGGGCGGATCGCGGCGGCCTGCGGGGTGCGGCGGCTGGTGCTCACCCACTTCTCCGAGCGCTACACGACGGCGGACGAGCCGCGCTTCGTCGACGAGGTGCGCACGTCCTACGCCGGGGACGTCGTGACGGCGCGCGACCTCATGCGCGTCCCCGTGCCGAAGCGCGCGGACTACCAGGCCCAGCGGGCGGCGAAGTAGCCCACGCCGTACGGCGCGTCGTCATACATCAGCTCGCAGGCGGCGGGTGCCGTCCGGGCCGCGCCGCCGAGGACCTGGAGGGCCGCGCGGCCCGCCGCCCACAGCTCCCGCGCCTCGCCGGGGTCGAGGCCCAGCAGGCGGCCGGCGTCGCCAGAGGCGAGCGCGGCGGCGATCACCTCGTCGTACGGCACCGCGCCGGGGTGGATGTAACCCGGCGCCTTCTCGGTGCGCCTGGCCGAGCCGTCGCCCATCACCAGCAGCGCCACCCGCCCCGCCGAGTCCGCCAGGCGGCGGCCCAGCGCGGCGCACTCGCCCGGCGGGGCGTCGAACCCGACCGCCTCGAACCGCAGCGCGGGCAGGTCGCCTCCGGACGACGCCTGTTCCAGCAGCCAGCGGCCGATCGTCAGCGACAGGGGCAGGACGGGATCGCCCGGGCCGACCCGTACGTCCGGGCCCCACGGGCGCAGCGTCCCCGCGGCGTCGCCGGGGAAGGACGCGGTGGCGTCGGCGCCGCCGGCCACGGCCAGCACGTCGGCGCGGGCGTCGAGAAGCGAGCCGACCGCGGCGGCGCAGGCCGCGCGAAGATCGTCGAGTTCGGGTGCGGCGGCCCCGGCGACCTGCGGGACGAGCAGCGGAGGATGCGGGCAGACGGCAGCGGCGACCAGCACCCGATCACCCTACCCCGCCCGGGCGCGCGCAGAATGGGACGCATGGACAGCAGCACGGTGGCGTTCGCGACCGTACCGGCCAAGGTGGGCGACGTGGTCGCCGCCGTCACCGAAGACGGGGTCGTCGCGACGCACTTCCAGGACGGCCCCCGGTTCAGGGAGAGCGTCGCCGATCGTCTCGGGATGGCCGTCGCCGACGACCCGGCCCGTACGGCCGCCGCCCGGGAGGAACTGACGGCCTACTTCCGGGGCGAGCTGAAGGAGTTCCGCGTGCCGGTGGACTGGCGGCTCATGTCGCCGCTCCAGCGGCAGGTCCTCGGCACGTTGTTCGCGACCGTCCCGTACGGCGAGGTGGTGACGTACGGGGAGCTGGCGGCGCGCAGCGGCACGGGGGTCCCGGCGCGGGCCATCGGCTCGATCATGGGCGCCAACCCGATCCCGATCATCGTGCCGTGCCACCGGGTCGTCGCGAGCAACGGGCTCGGCGGCTTCAGCGGCGGCGAGGGCGTGGAGTCCAAGCGGTGGCTGCTCACCCTCGAAGGCCACCTGCCTCCCACCCTGGACTGGGACATCTGACCTCTCCGCCGCTGGGACACTGGAGGGTGTGGGGCAGCTACCTGTGATCGCCGTCGTGGGCGCGACCGCGGCGGGAAAGTCAGATCTCGCCGTCGAGCTGGCGCTCCGGCTGGACGGCGAGGTGATCAACACCGACTCCATGCAGCTCTACGAGGGCATGGACATCGGCACGGCCAAGCTGACCATGCGGGAGCGGCGCGGCGTCCCCCACCACCTGCTGGACCTCTGGCCGGTGACGCGGACCGCCAGCGTGGCGGAATACCAGCGGCTCGTCCGCCCGCTGATCGAGGACCTGCGCTCCCGCGGCAGGGCGCCCGTGCTGGCGGGCGGATCCGGGCTCTACGTGCGCGCCGCGATCGACGACCTGGAGTTCCCGGGCACCGACCCCGACGTGCGGGCCCGGCTGGAGAAGGAGCTCGCCGCGACCGGCCCGGCGCCCCTTTACGAGCGGCTCAAGGGCCTCGACCCGGTGGCCGCGGAGAACATCCTGCCGAGCAACGGCCGCAGGATCGTCCGGGCGCTGGAGGTCATCGAGCTGTCCGGGCGGCCGTTCTCCGCCACGATGCCGTCGTACGACGCCGTCTATGACAGCGTGCAGATCGGCGTCGAGGTGCCGCGGCCGGTGCTCGACGAGCGGATCGAACGCAGGGTCGCCCTCATGTGGGAGGCCGGGCTCGTCGACGAGGTGCGCGCGCTCGCGGCGCGCGGCCTGGCGGAGGGCAGGACCGCCAGCAGGGCGCTCGGGTACGCGCAGGTGCTGCGCTTCCTCTCGGGGGAGTGGACCGAGGAGCAGGCGCGGGAGGAGACGGTGCGCGCCACGCGCAGGTTCGCCCGGCGGCAGGAGTCGTGGTTCCGCCGCGACCCCCGGGTGGTCTGGCTGCCGTTCGACGCGCCCGATCTGGCCGACCGCGCGATCCGCGTGATCACCGAGGCCTCCTAGACTGCTGCCATGCGGTTTCTGAAGGGCCACGGCACCGAGAACGACTTCGTCATCCTGCCGGACGCCGACGCCACGCTCGACCTGTCCCCGGTGGACGTCGCGGCGCTGTGCGACCGGCGCGCGGGCATCGGCGCCGACGGGGTGCTGCGCGTGGTGCGCACCAAGCTCTGTCCCGAGGCGGCCGGGCTGGCCGGCGAGGCCGAGTGGTTCATGGACTACCGCAACGCCGACGGCAGCGTCGCCGAGATGTGCGGCAACGGCGTCCGGGTCTTCGCCCGCTATCTCGTGGACGCGGGCCTCGCGGCGCCCGGCGAGTTCGCCGTCGCCACCCGCGGGGGCCTCAAGCGCGTACGGCTCGGGGCGACGGGCGACGTGACCGTGGACATGGGCATGCCGCGGGTGCTGGGGGACAGCAGCGCGGTGGTCGACGGGCGCGAGTGCCGCGGCGTGAACGTGAACATGGGCAACCCCCACCTGGCGTGCGCCGTGGAGGAGCCGGTGGCGGGGTTCGACCTCGGCCGCGCGCCCGCCTTCGACCGCGGGGTCTACCCCGAGGGCGTCAACGTCGAGATCTTCAACATGCTGGGCGACCACAAGGTGTCGATGCGGGTGCACGAGCGGGGCGCGGGCGAGACGCGGTCGTGCGGCACCGGCGCGGTCGCGACGGCCGTCGCCGCGGCCCATGCCGCCGGGGAGACCACCGGCACCTGGGAGGTCCGGGTCCTCGGCGGCACGGTCACCGTCAGGCTGGAGGAGGACACGAGCTATCTGTCCGGCCCGGCCGTCCTCGTCGCCTCGGGGGAGTGGCCCGCCGTCCTCTGATCGTTCCGGAGGACTTGCAGAATCTTGTTCTGATCCGCCACCGTGAGTCTGGGAGACCGGACCGAGGAGGGCGCATGGACGCGCGTGACGCGGTGGTGGAGACGAAGGCGGTCGTCGGGGCCCTCGGCGGGGGCTTCATGCTCTCCCGCGAGGTCAAGGCGCTGTGCGAGCGGCACGGTCTCGGCCCACGGGAGATGTACTTCCGGGGCAGGTGCGGCGTCCTCGGCGAGGTGGACGCCGACGTCGTGCTCGCGGCGGTCGTCTTCTTCCCGGCCGGGCACGTGCGCGAGTCGTGGGAGGGCGGGCGCAAACTCCCCGCGGAGGAGGCCGCCGCGCTCTACGCAGGGGCCTGCCACGACTGGGGACGGCGCAGGCTCGCCGGCTTCGCAAACGCCGACCGGCTGGCCGAGCTGCTCGCCACCGTCGCCGACGGCGCGGACGTCTACTGCGCGCCGCTGTTCGCCGGATGGCGGGCCATGCCGCGGCCCGACGGCGGGCCCGCCCTCGCGGCACACCTGCTGCACGTCGTGCGGGAACTGCGCGGCGCCTGGCATGCGACGGCCGTGGTGGCGGAGGGACTCGGCCCGCTGGAGGCCACCCTCGTGGGCGCCGCCGACGCCGGGACCCCCGTTCCTTACGGCCGCACCACCGATGTCGCCCGCTTCCTCGCCTGGCCCGAGCCCTACCCCGCGCCGTCGGCGGAGGCGGTGGAGCGCAGGGCCAGGGCAGAGGCGCTGACCGACGACCTCGTCGCCCGCGCGTACGCGGTGCTCGGCCCGGCGGAGCTCACCGAGCTGTGCGCCCTGCTCCGGGAGGCGTCCCTGGCGGGCCGGGCGCGCTGACGCGCCGGGGAGCCGAAGGCCGCGTTCGTTTGGGTCATGGTCGGCAACCTGGCAGACTGACTGCTCATGGACGTGGACATCTGGGCCTGGGTCGGCGGCACCCAGCGCGAACTGCACGAGGCGGGCAACACGGGGCTGGCCATGGCGCTGGGTGACGTGCCCGCGCAGGCGCTGGAGGGCCGTTTCACCCAGCTCGACGTCGTGGCGCCGGCGATCGCGCAGCACGCGGAGACGCTGGAGAAGCCGTGGCTGGAGTTCTTCGCGCGCTACTGGCACCTGCTCGGCCGGGTGGGCGACCGGGCGATCGGCGCGGCGGCGCTCGAGGACGCCGTCGCGCTGGCGGACTTCGCCCAGCGTGACGACGTCAGCGACTGTCCTGCCGCCCCCGGCGCGGTGGAGGTCCTGGCGATGACCCAGGCCAACACCGACGGCCCCGGTTATGCCGAGACCCGGCTCGCCGCCCTGGGCGCCGTCCTCGACGGCGTCGGCCCGGAGTCCCTCGCCTTCTCCGGCCTGGCCACGCAGTACGTCGCGGCGCTGATCGACGCCGGCCAGGCGGCCGAGGCCGTCGCGTACGCCGAGGCGGCGGTCGAGCGCCTGCGCGGAGCGGGCCGAGAGGCGAGCTGGGAGCTGGGCGCCGCCTCCGCGCGTGCCCTGCTCGCCGCCGGGCGCGCGGACGACGCCCTGGCCGCGCTCGACGCCTCGACCGGCTTCAAGCCGGACGACCCGGTCGCGAAGGGCCGCCGCGAGACCCTGCTCAAGTCGCAGGTGCTGGCCACGCTCGGCCGCATCCCGGAGGCCGTCGAAGCGCTGCCCGACCTCGACGTGATCGGCGACCACGCGCGCGAGTGGGTGGAGTGGGCGCGCACGGTCGGCATGCTCACCGAGGGCATCGCCAACACCTGGCAGCTCGGCCGCATCCTGCGACAGTGGATCTCCTACTTCGAGAGCGTGGGCGGCCACCGCGCCAGGTTCGAGCTGGCGCTGACCGCCGGTCACCTGGCCGTCGCGCGGCAGGGCCTGTGGCAGGCCCGCCTGCTGGCCGACTACGCCGAGGCCGCGATCGCCAGTCTCCGCGCCACCGAGGGCCTGGCCGAGCGGGTGGCCGAGCTGCGCGCCGCCGCCGACGCCGCCAAGGAGCTCGCGCCGCCCGGCCCGCGTGACGAGCTCGTCGCCTACTTCGACGCCGCCGACGGCAGCACCGCCGACCCCGAGCGGTGGGTGGGCTGGCTGTGGCCGCTGTCCGGCACCGACCTGGAGGCCACCCGGCGCCACACCACGACGCTCGGCTTCCTCGGCTACGCCCCGGTGGGCGCCGACCTCTACTGGAAGACGATCGTCGAGGACGGCGACCCCGCCGCAGCCGGCGACGACGACATCTCCTACCTCACCGGCCTGCTCATCGAGGCCGGGCAGGACGAGCGGGTGGAGACGCTGGCGGCCCGGCTGCCGGAGACCCGTTCGCACCTCGCGCTCGCCCGGCTGCACCGCGCCCGCGAGCGCTGGGAGCAGACGGCGGCCGAGGCCGAGCAGGCGGTCGCCCACGGAAGCGGCCTGGAGGCGCGCCGTCTGTGGTCGGGCGCGGTGCAGCAGCTCGGCGACAACTCCAAGGCGGCCGAGATCCTCAAGCCGCTCCTCGACTCCGGTGAGGGCGAGGAGGAGGACGTCTGGCGGCTCATCGTGCTGTCCACCGCCGTGGAGGACTGGGCGACCGTTCGTGCCGCCGGCGCCAAGCTCGGCATGCCGATCGAGCCGGGAGAGGGCCCGATCGAGGAGGAGTGGCACCTGGTCCGGGTGATCCTCCCCGCTCCCGACGGCAGCCAGCGGGAGGTGCTCGCCGTACGGACCGGCCCGGCCACCGCGCGCCTCGCGATCCCGCAGCCGCGCGGCATGGAATACAACGCGGGCGACGTGGTCGTGATCGACCCCCGGCCGCTGGAGCCGATCCCGGAGAACGAGCAGGAGCGCGAGAGCTTCGTCATCCCGTTCGCCGGGGTGACGATGCTGCGCCCGGGCGGCTACACGAGCTGGTTCTTCGACGGCGCGGCGCCGTCGGAGGACGAGTGGGCCGAGTTCAACGAGGTCCTCGCCGAGCGCGGCTGGCCCATGTGGGTCTACAGCGACGAGAACTACCGCGTCACCCACCCGGCCACCGGCGAGCAGCTTCCCGGCGTGTTCG
Source organism: Microbispora hainanensis (assembly GCF_036186745.1). Taxonomy (NCBI): domain Bacteria; kingdom Bacillati; phylum Actinomycetota; class Actinomycetes; order Streptosporangiales; family Streptosporangiaceae; genus Microbispora; species Microbispora hainanensis. The sequence goes on from NZ_CP108086.1 coordinate 4,671,883, forward strand.
GCTGGATCGCGATCCCGCCCACCGTGCGTCCGGCGGAGCTGGACGCCGTTCTCGACGACGTGACCGAGCAGTGGTCCCACCCGCTCGCGTGGCTCGACCTCGCCCGCGAGGTCGGCATCGAGGCCGAGCGGCACGAGCGGATCTCCAAGGAATACGGCCTCTGATCCGTGTCGGCGGAACCTTGCTCTAGAGTCGGTTCGATTCGTGAGCGAGGAGGCGGCGTGATCCTGGACCGGTTCCGTCTTGACGGCAGGGTGGCCATCGTGACGGGGGCCTCGGCGGGGCTCGGCGTCGCCTTCGCCAGGGGTCTGGCGGAGGCGGGCGCCGACGTGGTGATCGGGGCCCGCCGTCCCGAAGGGCTGGAGCGCACCCGGCGGCTGGTCGAGGAGACCGGCCGCCGCTGCCTCGCGGTCCCGACCGACGTGTCGGTCCCCGAGGAGTGTCAGGCCCTCGTCGACGCGGCCATGGGCGAGTTCGGCCGCGTCGACGTGCTGATCAACAACGCGGGCGTCGGCACGGCCGTGCCCGCACTGCGGGAGGCGCCCGGAGAGTTCCGCCGGGTGCTCGACGTGAACCTGAACGGCACCTACTGGATGGCCCAGGCCTGCGCCCGGGTCATGCGGCCGGGCTCGTCGATCGTCAACATCGGCAGCGTGCTCGGCGAGACCACGGCCGGGCTGCCGCAGGCGGCCTACAGCGCGTCGAAGGCCGCTGTCGTCGGGCTCACCCGTGACCTCGCCCAGCAGTGGACCTCGCGACGGGGCATCCGGGTCAACTGCCTGGAGCCGGGTTTCTTCGACTCCGAGATGACCGCGCGGTATCCCGGCGGCTATCTCGACCGCATGCGGGAGCAGCGGGTGCTGATGAAGCGCTCCGGCGATCCGGAGGAGCTCGTCGCCGCCGCCGTCTTCCTCGCCTCTGACGCCGGTTCGTACGTCACCGGGGCCGTGCTCCCGGTCGACGGGGGCATCCTCGTCACCTGAGCCCGTCGTGACACCGCCCGCCCCTCGCCGCGCGGCGTTTTCGGTCCTGAGCCCGTGACGACGTCGGCGCGGCCTCGCCGTGCGGGGTTTCGGTCCGCAGTCCGTGACGACGCGGGCGCCGCCTCGCGGGGCGGCGTTTCGTGACCCGAGCCTGGCGCGGCACCGATGCCCCTCGCCGGGGCCTTCACGCCGAGCCTGCGCGGGGGCGGGCCCTGACGGCACGTGGCCGCGCCGGAGGCAGGCCCTCACGCCGCGCCGCCGCGCCTTCACAACCCGGTACGGCCCGCGAACCAAAAGATCACTGGACGGTCACGATATGGAGATTAGGTGGCATTTTTCACCATAAGAGGGGCAGCAGGGCCCTAGCCTCAGACCTGTTGTCAAAACAGGATCCGTGTTGCGCCTAGCGCAACGCCTGTGCGTGTGCCCTGAGGAGTCGTTGGCCCCCCGCTCTTCATTCACGGCGTGCGAGCGGCAGCCCTCGCGCCGTGCTTTGGCGTTTCCGGGCGTCCACGCCGCCTCGCGGGCGAGCGCCAAGTGAGGGGAATCAGAGTGGGCACAGCCGCGATCGAGGTTCGCGGGCTCTGGAAGATCTTCGGTCCCAAGGCCGACCGGATCATCGGCAGCCCCGACGCAGACCTTGAGCCCGCGCAACTGCGGGCGAAGACGGGGTGCACCGCCGCCGTCAGGGACGTCAGCTTCGAAGTACGCCCAGGCGAGGTCTTCGTCGTCATGGGCCTTTCCGGCAGCGGCAAGTCGACGCTGGTGCGCTGTCTCACCCGGCTGATCGAGCCGACGGCGGGCGAACTGCGCATCGACGGACAGGACGTGCGCGGCATGTCGGCCAAGCAGTTGCGGGAGCTCCGCCGTCACCGGGTGAGCATGGTCTTCCAGCACTTCGGGCTGCTGCCGCACCGCAAGGTCGTGGACAACGTCGGCTACGGCCTGGAGATCCAGGGCGTCGGAAAGGCCGAGCGGCACGAGAAGGCCCGGCGCATCCTGTCGCTGGTCGGGCTGGGAGGCCACGAGGACTCCTATCCGGAGCAGCTTTCCGGCGGCATGCAGCAGCGGGTGGGCCTCGCCCGGGCGCTCGCCGTCGACCCCGAGGTGCTGCTGTTCGACGAGCCGTTCAGCGCGCTCGACCCGCTGATCCGCCGCGACATGCAGGCCGAGGTCATCCGGCTGCACCGCGAGGTCGGCAAGACGATGGTCTTCATCACCCACGACCTGTCCGAGGCGCTCAAGCTCGGCGAGCGCATCGCGATCATGCGGGCGGGCGCGATCGTGCAGGTGGGCACCCCCGAGGAGCTGGTGGGCGCGCCCGCCGACGACTACGTGGCCGACTTCGTGCGGGACGTTCCCCGGGCGCAGGTGCTGTCGCTGCGCTGGATCTGCCGTGCCCCCGAGCCCGATGAACCGCTCGACGGTCCCGAGCTCCCCGCCGACACCGTCATCCACGACGCGGTCCCGGCCGCGATGGCGTCCGACCGGCCCATCCGGGTCGTCTCCGGCGGCGAGCTGGTCGGCGTGGTGAGCCGGGTCGACCTCCTCGGCGCGGTGCGGCCGGACTCCCAGCCCGTGGTGGCCGGGGCCTCCGCCGGCGCCACCGGTGGGGAGGCGTAGATGGTGAGCGCGCCTGTGCGGGTCGCGCCGCCCGTTGAGGCCCCGGCGCGGGCCCGGCGCCTGCCGCGGTGGGTCGCGCCGGTCGTCGGCGTGGTCGCGGTGGTGGTCCTCTACGTGGCCTTCCGCGGCAAGGCCGTGCTGCCGCACGACGACGACGCCACCCTGTTCCACTGGCTCAACGACGCCCGCGACTGGGTCGACGCCAACCGCAACAGCAGCCCGATCTTCCTGTACGTCGTCAACTACATCCGCCTGGGCGCGGCCGGAGTCTACGACGCGATCCAGGCCGTCCTGGTCGCGCTCGGCTGGCCCGGACTCCTCGGGCTGGCCGCCGGGCTCGGCTGGCTGGCCGGCGGGTGGCGGATCGCGCTCGTCTCGTTCGCCGGTTTCGCCGGCGTCGGCGTGCTCGGGTTCTGGGAGGCGAGCGTCGAGACGCTCGCGCTGACCCTGTCCTCGGTGGTGCTGTCGCTGCTGTTCGGCATCCCGCTGGGGATCTGGGCGGGCCGCTCGCCCCGCGTACGGCGGATCGTGACGCCGGTGCTCGACGTCATGCAGATCATGCCGACGTTCTCGTACCTGTCGCCGATGGTGCTGCTGTTCCTCATCGGCCCGGCGTCGGCGACGATCGCCACGATGATCTACGCGATGCCGCCCGCGATCAGGATCACCGCGATGGCCATCGAGCGGGTCTCCGGTGTGGCGGTGGAGGCGTCGGAGTCGCTGGGCGCCACCGGGTGGCAGACACTGGGCAAGGTCCGTCTGCCGCTGGCGCTCAACACGATCATGCTGGGTGTCAACCAGACCATCGCCGCGGCGCTGTCGATGGTGCCGCTGACGGCGCTGATCGCGGCGCCCGGGCTCGGCGAGGACCTGCTCCGCGCGCTCGCCCGGGTCAACGTGGGCGCCGCGCTGGTGCCCGGCGTCGCCATCGTGCTGATCGCCATCGTGCTCGACCGCATGACGCGGGCGGCGGCGCAGCGGCGCGAGGGCGGCACCCGGGCGCGGGCCGTCCGCTGGGGCGGGTTCGCCGTCCTGACGGCGGCGGGGCTCGCCCTGCTCCCCGTGCTGGCGCAGGACTTCCCCGAGCAGTGGGAGGTGCAGATCGTCCGGCCGATCAACGACGTGGTCGACTGGATCGAGGCGCACTGGTACACCTTCACCGGCTTCCTCAACGACGCAGTGGCGTACGGCCTGCTCAACCCGCTGCAGGACGTGCTGACCAGCGCGCCGTGGTGGCTGGTCACCGCGGCGGTGCTGGTGTTCGCCTGGCGGGTGAGCGGGATGGCGGCCGGTCTGGTCGCCACCGCCTGCCTCCTGTGCGTCGCCGCGCTGCAGCTGTGGGAGCACGCCATGGAGACGCTGACGTTGGTGCTGGTCGCCTCGGTGATCACCATCGCCGTGGGGCTCGCGCTCGGCGTGGCGGCGGCGCGGTCGCGGTGGTTCGCCGCCGGGCTGCGCCCGCTGCTGGACGCGGCGCAGACGATGCCCTCGTTCTCCTACCTGCTGCCCGCCGTCGCCCTGTTCGGCAACGGCCGATTCACGGCGATCACCGCGTCCTTCATCTACGCGGTGCCGGTGGTCGCCCGCCTCGTCGAGGACGGCCTGCGCGCGGTCCCCGGGACCGTCGTGGAGGCGGCGCGCTCCGCGGGCTCCACGGACCGGCAGCTGCTGTGGAAGGTCCAGCTGCCGATGGCGCGCGGTTCGCTGCTGCTCGCGGCGAACCAGGGCATCGTCATGACGCTGGCGATGGTGGTCATCGGCGCGCTGGTCGGCGCCGGGGCTCTTGGATACGACGTCGTGGCCGGGTTCGCGCAGCAGGAGGACTACGGAAAGGGCCTCGCCGCCGGCGTCGCCCTGGTCCTCCTCGGAGTCATGCTCGACCGGATCACGCAAGGCGCCAACGGGCGCCGCTCTCCCCACAAGAAGAGGAACGCATGAAGAAGTTACGCCTGATCGCAGGGGTGCTCGCTCTCGGCCTCGGCGTGGCCGCCTGCGGAGGCGCCAAGGTAGAGGACGACTCCGCGGCGGCGCCGAGCGCGAGCGCCGCGGGCTCCGCGGCCGCTCCGGGTTCCGCGGGCACCGTCAAGATGGCCATCAACGGCTGGGTCGGCTACGAGGCCGACGCGGCGGTGGTGTCGTACCTGCTGGAGCACGAGCTCGGCTACAAGGTCGAGAAGGTGACCCTCGCCGAGGAGCCGTCCTGGCAGGGCATGGAGTCCGGTGACGTCGACGTCATCATGGAGAACTGGGGTCACCCCGACCTCAAGAAGAAGTACATCGAGGAGAAGCAGGTCGCCGTCGAGGCGGGCAGCACCGGCAACAAGGGCGTCATCGGCTGGTACGTGCCCGAGTGGATGGTGGAGAAGTACCCCGACATCACCGACTGGAAGAACCTGAACAAGTACGCCGACCTGTTCAAGACCTCCGAGTCGGACGGCAAGGGCCAGATGCTGGACGGCGACCCGTCCTTCGTCACCAACGACGAGGCGCTGGTCAAGAACCTCAAGCTCGACTACAAGGTGGTCTACGCGGGCAGCGAGGCCGCGCTGATCAAGGCCGCCAAGCAGGCGACCGACCAGAAGAAGCCGCTGCTCATGTACTTCTACGAGCCGCAGTGGCTGTTCAACCAGGTCAAGCTGGTCAAGGTCAACCTCCCTGCCTACACGGAGGGCTGTGACAGCGACCCCAAGAAGGTCGCCTGTGACTACCCGCCGTACGACCTCGACAAGATCGTGAGCAAGAAGTTCGCCGACACCGGCGGCAAGGCTTACGAGCTGATCAAGGCCTTCCAGTGGACGAACGACGACCAGAACGCGGTCGCGGACGACATCACCAACAACGGGATGTCGCCCGAGGACGCGGCCAAGAAGTGGGTGGAGGCCAACCCCACCAAGTGGCAGGCCTGGATGCCGAAGTGATCCAGGTCGTGCCGGTGTTCCGCCCGTCCGGGCGCTGAACGCACGCGTCGGCCGCGATCCCCGCGATCGCGGCCGATCCCGCGTGTTGTGGAATACTCTGCCGGTGTCGCCGCGGCCCCGCCGTTCGCGTTCCGCGCCCGCACGACCCGCCCGTACGAAATCAAAGAGGCTAGATATGAGGATCCGTCTCCTTGCCGGCGTGCTGACGCTCGCGCTGGTCATGACCGCCTGCAGTGGCGGGAGTTCGGATGACGCCGCCGGGGCAGGCGCCGGGAGCGGCACGAAGACCGTACGACTCGCGATCAACCCCTGGATCGGCTACGAGGCCAGCGCCGCGGTCGTCGCCTATCTCCTCGAGCACGAGCTCGGCTACAAGGTCGAGAAGGTCGAGAGCGGCGAGGCGGACTCCTGGAAGGGCTTCGAGAAGGGCACGGTCGACGCCGTGCTGGAGAACTGGAGCCACCCGGAGCTGAAGAAGGAGTACATCGAAGACAAGAAGGTCGCGATCACCGCGGGTGAGAACGGCAACAAGGGCGTCATCGGGTGGTACGTCCCGGAGTGGATGGTCCAGAAATATCCGGACATCACGGACTGGCACAACCTGCCCAAGTACAAGGACCTGTTCAAGACCGACAAGAGCGACGGTCTCGGCCAGTTCCTCGCGGGCGACAAGTCCTTCGTCACCAACGACGAGGCGCTGATCAGGAACCTGAACCTGCCCTACAAGGTGGTCTACTCCGGCAGTGAGGACGCGCTGATCGCGGCGGCCCGCAAGGCCACCGAGAACGAGACCCCGCTGCTGATGTACTTCTACGAGCCCCAGTGGCTGTTCAACCAGCTCAAGCTCGTCAAGATCAACCTGCCGCCGTACGCCATCGGGTGCGACGCCAACGTCAAGACGATCAAGTGCGACTATCCGCCGTACCTGCTCGACAAGGTCGTCAGCGTGAAGTTCGCCAAGACCGGCGGCAAGGCGTACGAACTGATCAAGAACTTCGTCTGGACCAACGACGACCAGAACGCCGTGGCCTACGACATGGCGGTGAACAAGATGAGCGCCGAGAACGCCGCCCGCAAGTGGGTCGAGGCCAACAAGATCGTCTGGCAGGACTGGATCCCCGCCTGATCCACCGCATCTGATCCACGGCAGCCGGTCAACCGCATTTGATCAACCGCATCTGAACAACGGGGCCTTCCATCGGGCCCGGTCGAGGGGGCGTGGCACGCACGGCGTGCCACGCCCCTCGTCATGCGCCGAGATCTTGCGCGCGCCTCCTTTGCCACTTATTTGCACTTTGCTATATCTGAGGGGGACATTTCATTACCTAGGGGTGGCTGTGGGCGGGCGTGGAACCCGGTCGATCGCCGTGTCGATCACCGGACTCTCGATGGCGGTGGCCGTGCTCGCGGGCTGCGGGCCGATGCCGGAACTCGACGGCGACCTCGCGAGCAAGGGCGGCGGCACGAGCAGCGGCGCGCAGGGCGACGCCGGGACGGAGCGTGGCGTCAACCCGCTCGACAACCCCGACGGCACCGGCCCTGGCCTCAAGCCGATCACGTCGGACAAGGACCGGGCGAAGGCCCGCGAGCTGATCGACAAGGTGGCGACGAAGGGCCGGGGGTCGAAGACCGGCTATGACCGCGACAAGTTCGGCTACGCCTGGGCCGACAACGTGGACGACGTCCCCTGGGGGCGCAACGGCTGCGACACCCGCAACGACCTGCTCAAGCGCGACGGCCGGGACGTCAAATATCGCGACGGGTCCAACTGCGTCATCGTCTCCATGACCCTGTACGACCCCTACACCGGCAAGACGATCGACTGGACCAAGTCGAAGGCGGCGGCGGTCCAGATCGACCACGTCATGCCCCTGTCGTACGACTGGCAGATGGGCGCGTCGCGGTGGAGCGAGAGCAAGCGCAAGCAGATCGCCAACGACCCGCTCAACCTGATCCCCGTCGACGGCTCCACCAACGGCTCCAAGGGCGACTCGGGGCCGGCCACCTGGCTGCCGCCCAGCCGCGACATCCGCTGCTCCTACGTCGTGCGGTTCGCCCAGGTCGCCCTCAAGTACGACCTGCCGGTGACCTCCGCCGACAAGGCGGCCATGCTGGAGCAGTGCAAGTGAGCCGGTCCGGTCACCGGTAGACGACGCATCCGCCGGACGTCGTCTGCGCGCACGATCGGCCCCGCACGCTGCCGGAACGTCCGCGCTCCTTCTCTGACAAGACGGACGATCTCAGGCCGGATCGTTCCGGCAGCGCCCCGTCATCCGGCGAGCAGGTCGCGCAGGCGCGCGCACTCCCGGGTGAAGCGGCTCGCCCGGCCGGTGGCGGCGTGCGCCGACACCGCCGGGATCTCGCCGCGGGCGCCCACCCAGACGGCCACGTCGGCGGCGAACCTCACCGCCTCGGTGTGGGCGACGGCCGGCCGCTCCCCGGTGGAGGGCAGCAGGCCGGGCAACAGGGTCCGCACGATCTCCCACACCTGCTCGTGCGCCCCCTTATGCGCGGCCTCCCGCAGCGACGCGAGCACCGGACGGGGCTCGAGCCTGGTGCGGCGGATCAGCAGCGCGATCTGACGGCCGACCGCCTCGGCGTCCAGTGCTCCCCGGCTGGTCATCCGCAGCAGCAGGGGCACCGAGCCGGGGTGGCTCGTGGCCAGGAAGTAGGCCAGGATGAGCGAGGTCGCGTCCCCGATCGGGCCGTCGGCGTCCGCCACGCCCTTCAGATGAGGCGGATAGACCCCTGGATGGTTCCACTGATAGAGCAGGTGGGGCAGGTAGTTGACGGAGACGACCTCGCGGTGCGACGGAAGGATCGACGGCCACCACTCCATGGCGTATCCGTGATCGTCCCAGCACCACTTCGACGGCTCGCGCAGCAACTCGTCGATGAGAGGGTGCCCGGTCGGCTCCGCTCGCAGCAGCGGCACCAGCCGCACCCGCTCGACGTGCACCGGGTCGCGCTCCTCGAACAGGTACTCATGGGCACCCTCGACGTAGCCCCACTTCACCCCGGCTTCCGGATCGGGCAGGCCGCCCCGGGCAAGCCAGCCGCCGACGGCCGACGCCGCCTGCGATCCCACGCGTGCGGCGCGCTCGGCCGCGACCGGGTGCGCCCCCCGTGGCAGCCGTAGCAACGCCTGCTGCAGGTCGGCGGGCAGCGGCTCCGTGCCCGCGGCGGCGCACAGCTCCAGCCGGTCCACCAGCACGCCGGGATCGAGGTGCCCGGTGGTCACCGTCGGCGTCGCCAGCAGGACGGGAGGCAGCGTCCCATCCCGGAGCGCCCGGTAGATCTCGCTGAGCCGGTGCAGCAGGAACATGTGCGGCGGGGAGACGCGCGCGGGCTCCGGCAGCCGGGCGCGGCGGCGGAACTCCACCGCGGGGTCCGGCTCCTCCGGCTTGCCGAACAGCGGCCGGAAGCCGAAATACGTGATCCCCACGCGGAAGTCCGGCTCGGCGGGATCGCGGGGAGGCACGGGCAGGCCGTCGCGCATCGCCGCCACCCGCTCGGCGGAGACTCCGAGCTCACGGATCTGGCGGAAGATCTCCTCCCGGACGTGCTCCGGCAGATTGCCGAAGGCCGGCTCCGGTGCGGCCTCGCCCTCCGCACTGTCTTCGTCTTCCGCGTCGCCTTCGTTTTCCAGCCAGGCAGGCCCGGCAGGGTCGTCCAACGCGGGATGCCTGCCCAGTGCGGCAGGGTCGTCCAGTGCGGCAAGGTCGTCCAGTGCGGCAGCGTCGTCCGGTGCGGTGTGCCCCTCCGGTCCGGCATGGCCGTCCGGCTCGTGATCGTGGCCCTCCGGCTCGTCGGGCGGTACGGCGCTCACGCTCACGGAGAAGCTCGATCCCGCCCAGGGATCGACGGGTTCCGGATCGGGCACACCGGGATCGGTGCCGGGAGTGATCACCTCCTTCGCCATGGCGGCGATCCAGGCGTCCGGATCGAGCCAGCACTCCATGTCGTACAGATGGGGGGAGTAGTCCCCGAAGGCAGGGAGGAGCGCCTCGCGCAGGGCCGCCCGATCGCTGCCCACCCGCTCGACGAAATCGGCGAGCCACTGCTCGCACGCCTCCCACCCGTACGGCGCCCTTGTGGCCCAATCCACGGCCCGCAGGGGGAACGGGCCGGGCTCGGGGAAGACGGGCAGCGGCGCGGGGGTGAACGGTTCCGGCGTCTCCTCGGCCGCGACCTCGCCGCCGAACACCGCGGCGAGCTCCCGGCCGAGATCGGCGGGCAGCAGTGGAACCGCCTCGGCGATCGGCTTGGCGTCCCTACCGAACGCCGCGGCGTGCCTGAGCGCGATCCGTACGGCTCGCCGCCGCTCGTCGTCGGACGTGTGGGCGAACGCCGTGACGAGCGCGGGAGCGAGTTCGCCGGCGCGAGCGGGACTCCGCCGCACCTCCCGGTCCAGCAGGGTCAGGCCGGCGCGGGCGAGCTTGGCCTCGGGCCTGAAGGTCAGCGCCTCGATCGCCTCCTGGACGTCGGCGTCGTCGTGGAGGCCGCAGCGGTTGATCTGGGTGAGGGCCAGCTCGGCGACCGGACCGGGGGCGGCGGGGAGCAGCCGCAGGTAGCCACGGGCCCGCTCGGCCGCCTCCTGCGGCGTGGGGCCGACCAGTCCGTGCAGGCGCACGAAGAAGCGCAGGTCCGCGGCGTTGCCCCCGCGCAGAAACCGGCTCACGCAGCCGTCGAGGAGCTCCGCACGCGACACCCGCCCGGCCTCCAGCAGCCGCTGGACCAGGGAGAACCACCGGGTGGGCGTCGGCGTGAGCCGTTCCTCGCGCAGGGCGCGGCCCGCGCCCTCGGCGTGGAAGATCCGCGGCAGCAGCGGGCCGAGCAGGGGATCGTCGTCCGCCGCCTCGCCCGTCAGCCACGCGACGACGAGCATGTCGTGCGCGGGCGGCGTGATGCCGGAGGCCCGCAGCAGCGCGAGCACCAGCGGGGCGATCCGATCGTCGCCTGGCCTGCGGATTTTCAGGGCGAGCCGGGCCGCCACGTCGGCCTGCCACTCGGCCGGGCGGGTGACCAGCACCCGGACCACCTCGGCCTGGCTCGGGGCCGGCGCCCACTCCGGGTAGAGCTCGCGGCGGGTCAGCCACGCCGCCGCGGCGGCGGGCCCCGAGATGGTCCCCGCGCCCGCGATCCGCAGGACCGTGCCGAACTCGGAGAGGGCGTCCCGCACCGTGCGGCGGCGCTCCCAGGCGAGCCAGGGGTCCTCGTCGTCGAGGCCCTGACCCCGCTCGCTCTCGCGGGCCATCTGCATGGCGGTGTCGCGCATCTCCGTGAGGAAGCCCGGCAGCCGCTTCGCCACCTCGGCGCGCTCGGCCTCGGTGAGGGCGATCACGCGGTCGGCCAGCGTCTTCGTCTCACGCGCCGTGATGAGGTCGCGCACCTCCTGCCAGGCGCTCATCGTGCCGCCTCCGGGCTCGTCTCCACGACCGTCCGCATGTCGGCGTCCGTGACGGATCGCGCGGCGATTCTCGCCGCGAGCACGTGTTTGCACGGCCCGCGTGAGCCGCGATGGTCCCACCACCAGGGGCAGGTGCACGATCCGTCGGTCAGGCCGACCTCCCGCAGCCCGCCGTCGGTCCGTACGCGCGCCGTGTCACCCGTGACCTCCACGGCGCCCGCCGCGACCAGCGCCCGCGCGGACGTCAGCCGCGGGTTGAGGTGCCGCACGTGCTCCCGGTCATAGGGAAGCTCACGGTGGAAGTACGCCGCGTCGGACAGGTCGTAGCCGACGCGCCCGGCCGTGCCGAGCTGGGTGAGCGCGGCGCGCACGCGCGTCGGCGACAGCCCGGCGCGGTCGGCCAGCAGGCCGATCTCCACCTCGGGCTCGAAGTTGAGCAGCATCCCCACCACGTCGGCGTCGGTCTCGGCCTCGTCGGTGGCGAGGTCGGCGAGCACCGCGCCCTCGCCGGAGAACCCGCGCCAGCGCTCGGGCGACAGGACCAGCGTGTATCGCATGCCGGGCAGCTCCAGCTCCCACGCGCTCGACGCCGGGCCGCCGGGGGACGCCGGGCCGTACACCTTGAGGCCCCGGGCGAAGCGCAGCAGGGGCAGCAGCGTCGCCAGGCGGCCCACGCCGGACAGGCACACCGATCCGGGGCCGGGCCGGTCCGAGACGCGCAGATCGCGGCCCGCCGGGGCGACCCACAGGTCGGCCGTCGCCCGCTTGGGCAGGGACCGCAGGAACCGCACCGCGCTCATCCCCGGCAGCTCGGCCCGCAGGTCCATCCGCGCCGCGATCACCTGAACCTCGGCGAACCCCCGCAGCCACCGCTCGGGCAGCGGCACCTTCTTCTCCACCACCGCGCCGTCGAGTGTGGTCACCGTGAGCTCGTCCGCGCCGACCCCGAGGTGCAGCGGGTCGCGCGGGCCCACGCGGGCCAGCGCCTCCCGCAGCGGGCCGTTGACGTCGACATTGGTCGTCCCCCGGTCGAACACCTCGCCGTCCAGTGCGTCCCAGAGCAGGTCCAGCCGGGCGTACACACCGCCGCAGGCGGAGAACGACTCGAGCCGCAGCCGGTCGCCGCCGCACGTGACGACCGGATCGCGGGTCCACCCCGGACGCGGCTGGTGATAACGGGTGAGGGCCACGTCGGCCACGCCCAGCAGCGCCGCCGCCGCGGGCGCCGCCTGGGTCACCACCCCGCTGAAGAACCTCGGCGCAACGGCGGGGCCGCTCAGGGCCCTGCCCCCGGACGTCGAGAGCCCGAGACGCCCGTCCACCAGCATCGAAGGCGCGGCGTAGCAATACGCCTGCGTCGCGTTTGTCATGTGCCGGAGGCTAGAGATCACCACTGACAAATCTCCGCCCGGACGCGCGCCCCGGACGGGCGCCCGGGACACCCCCGCGCCCGGGACACCCGCCGGGCCCTGGGCATCCACCGCGCGCCGGGCGGTGGGCGGGGGAGCCCGGGCGCGCAAGGCGGTGGGGGCGAACCCCTCGCGATCCTCGTCACTCCGGGAGAGAGCGGTGCGTGGGGTGATGGGCGGGGGCACCCCCGGCACCCCCGGGCACTCCGGGCGTGCGGGGCGCGAACCCCGCCCGAACCTTGTGCCGCTCGCTCCGTGCGATCCGCGTTACCGGGCTCCGCATCGCCGCTCGATTCGCGACACCGCGGGATCGAGCGGCGTGCGGGGTCAGTCGCAGCCGGCGGCGGGGTCGTCCACCTTCGGCGCGGTGTCGTCGGCCGTGACCTCCAGCTGGGCGGTCGAGGCCACGAGGCTCCCGACGGGCGCCTTCGCCTCCTTCTCGTCCACGACGATGCCGCGCTCGCCGAGCAGCTCATAGCTGGAGGGGTCGAAGATGATCTCCTGGCGCACCCCGCCGGAGACCCGGCCGACGCCGATGCCGGTCCGTCCGGCCGCGTCCTCGACACTCTCGTCGACCGTGACCCCGGGGATCGTGGCGGCGGCATTGAACAGCGCCTTGCGCTGGGGTGCCGGCACGTACGTCTCCCGCAGCAGGTCGCCGACGGCCGTCCACGCGCCGGTGTCGGGCGGGTTGTCGCCGCGCGGCCGGCCGTACAGGTAGGCGCGCATCTCCTCCGGGTCGGTGGGCAGCTTCTTCAGGTTCGTGTAGGCGGTGTCCCGCACGCTGTTGCAGGCAGGGAGCCGCATCCACTCGGTGCCCTTCCGCTGGTACGCCTCCGGCGGGATCGGCCAGCCGGGGTACGCCCGGGGCTCCAGATGCTCGACCTTCAGCGCGCCGTCCCTCGTGCCGTCGGCCGACAGCCAGATCGTCCGCTTCGTCCGGTAGAGGTAACGAGATTGCTTCTTGTCCTCGCCGACCACGTCGGCCTCGTACATCGTCTGGGAGCTGACCTTGACGAACTGGTCGTCGCGCAGGGACAGGTCGGTCACCGCGCGGGCCGCCTTGCCCAGCACCTCCTCGGCCGACATGTTCGACACCTTCGGCAGGCTCACGACCCCGGCGCTCACCGCCACCGGCCGGGGCTCCGGCTCCGCCGGGCTCGTGATGACGGCGGTGACGCCCGCCGCGGCGAGCAGCGCCGTCCCGCCCGCCAGGAACAGGTAGGGACGCGGGCGGGGACGGACGGGACGCTTCGCCGGGTCGGTCAGCCGCCGCCGCACGGCCGCCTTGGCCGCCAGGGAGTAGGGGGCGACGTCGGGCCGTTCCCGCGCCACCAGGTCGATCTCGTCGGTCATCACAGGTTCTCCTCGGGAAGGTCGAGATGGCGGCGCAGCTTCGCGCGCACGCGGTGCAGGCGCGAGCGGACCGTGCCGATGGGGATCTTCAGCGCCTCGGCCGCCTCCTCGTAGGAGAGGTCGGCCCAGGCGACCAGCAGGAGCACGTCGCGTTCGGCGGTCGACAGCCTGGCCAGCGCGGCGGCGAGGGCGGGCCGCAGGACGGCGGCGCTCGCCCGTTCCGCTCCGCGTTCCTCCTCGTGGAGGCCGCGCTCGTCGGCGTCGCGCGGCGCGCGGGCGAGCGCCCGCAGCCGCCGGATCTCCGAGCGGCGGTGCCCGGAGATGAGGTTGGCGGCGATGCCGTACAGCCAGGGCCGGGCGTCCGGCCGCGAGGCGTCGTAGCGGTGCCGCTTGCGGAACGCCACGAGGAACGTCTCGGCCGTCACGTCGTCGGCGTGCTCGGGTCCGAGACGGCGACCGGCGTAGGCGTGGATCTCGTCCGCGTGCCGGTCGAAGACGCCCGCGAACCGCTCGGGCGCGGTCAGCGACGCCTCGATCAACCGCGCGTCGCTCGGCTCGCCGTCATGCGGTCGAGTGTCATGCGGTCGAGCGTCGTGCGGCCGAGCGTCGTGCGGCCGGGCATCGTGCGGCCGGGCGCTGTATGGGCCGGCGGCGGGGGGATCGGCGGCGCGCGGTTCGGCCCCGTCCAGTGCGGCCTGGTACGGCCTGCTGTCGTACGGCCGGGTCAGAGCTCCGGAACCGGCTCCGGAACCGGCTCCGGGACCTGGCTCGGTGCCGTCACGGGAGCCACCGGGTTCGTGAGCCGGGGCTACCGAGGGGTAGTGCAGATCGCCAGATATCGCCCTCACTACCCGTTTTGTCCGTTCATAGAGGCCATCCTTTCGTGGGCGCTGTCGCGCCTCTCGCCTCTACTCCGCCGGACGGCCCGGGCCGGTTCCGTGTTTCGCGTAGTGGTTATCCACGCAGTTGGTTTCGTGCGGCTGGGTTTCGCGCAGCGGCGTCAGCCGACCGGCCGCCCGCTCTGCCCGTCCGCCTGCCGTGCGACGAGCGCCCCCTCGGGTGCGGCGGCGGAGGCCGCGGCGACCGGCTGGTCGAAGATGTCGATGTCGACCTCCTCGCCGCCGACCGTCAGCGTCTCCCAGGCTCCGCTCACCAGCAGGGTGTGCAACGTCTCGCTGCTCAGTGCGTTCAGGTGCCGCAGGAGCGTCGCGTCGTCGGGCATGCCGGGCACACGGGGTGACAGGCGGTCGCGGATCTGCCGCAGGCGCTCCATCATGGCTTCGATGTCCGCTTCCCGGTCCGGGGCGGCGCTGCCCTCCTCGATGCCCTGCACGATCGTGTCCTTGATCGCTCGGGTGACCCCCTGCTCGTCGGTGGTCACCATCGCGTTCCACGCGCGGCTCTTGTGCCGATATTGCAGCATCGACATCGCCGCCTCGTGCCGTACGAAGTCGGCGTCGCGGAACGGCCTGCCGCGCCAGTTGCGGTTGAGCGACCTGGCCAGCGAGATGGCCGACGCCAGGCCGCTGTTGAGGCCCCGTCCCGGCCAGAAGTGGATCGCGTTGGCCGCGTCGCCCAGCAGGAACCCGTACGTCCCGGGAGTGGTGGAGGTGGGGGAGAACAACCGGGCGGTGAACCGCGGCCGCTGCACCATGTCGAGCCGGAAGGCGGTGACCGCGCTCACGTCGCCGTCGGCGATGCCGAAGAGCGCGAGCCCTTCCTGCGCCCGCTTCCACAGCGCCGATCCCTTGATCAGGGCGGGCAGGAACAGCGTGTGGTGGGTCGAGCAGTGGAAGTCCCCGTCCTGGGTGCGCTCCATCAGGCAGGGGCTGGAGGCGACGCACTCCTCGAACACGTGCCGTACGGGGTCGATGCCGACGACCTCCGCGGCCTCGTCGTCGGTGAGCCGCATGTTCAGGAAGCCCTCGCCGCGAAGGGAGTTGAGGAGAAACCGGTTCTGCGCCACGGTCAGCAGCACGATCGCCGGGTCGGGCAGGCTGGACTTCACCCGGATCCCCAGCACCACGTCCTGCAGGTGGCGGCCGTCGAGCGAGAAGATCGATTCGTCGGCCCGGCCGAACCTGTCGGTGAAGTGCTCGCGGGTCCGCGAGCGTCCTCCCTCGCAGATGGCGAGCACGTGCTCCTTGGCCACGGTGTCCTGGCGCTCCGCGATGTCGAATTTCTCCGGCACCAGGCGGATGCGGGCGGACCTCTCGTTCGCCATCTCCAGCAGGGTGTCCTCGATGTGGGCGATCCGGATGTTCCGCGGGCCGCAGCCGCGGATGGAGTCCGGACCGGCCGGCCACATCTCGCTGTAGGACCCCTCGGTGAACAGCCGCTGCTGGACGTCCTCCGGGAGGTTCAGATACTGGCGGCTCTGCACGGTCACGACCTGCTGCCGCCGGTTGTTGCCCTGCCTGGCGTTCTTCCACACGACGCGCGAGCCGTCCATGGTCCAGCGGCCGTCGTAGATCGTGATGGTGACGCGCTGCCCCATGAGGTGGTCGAGGAGCAGGGCGAAGGCCAGCCCGACGGGCCCGCCGCCGGAGACGGTGACGTGCAACACCTGCTCCGGCTCGACGTCCGGCGCTGACGGGCGGAACCGCTGCATCAGAGAGGTGTTCAGCACCGTCACGGAGTCGTCGAACGCCTCGAAGCGGAACGTCTCCCCTCCGATGGCGATCGTGTCGCCGGGCTGGAGCACATGCCTGGTGACACGCGTGCCGTTGACCAGCGTCCCGTTGCTGCTGCCCCGGTCGAGGAGCACGTAGCCCTCGGCCTCGCGGCGCAGCTCCGCGTGGAAGCGCGAGGCCCGCTCGCTCGTGATCACCACACTGTTGTCGCCTCTGCGGCCGAAGGTGATCGGCTTGTCGTCGATCGGGAAACGCTGACCGGCAAGTGGACCTTCATGTCCGACGATCGCAGGCGGCATGCTCCGCCCCCTCTCCCTCGCAAACGTCGTGATCATTTATCGTGACACGCTTCCTGTTCGCTGCAAAGCGTCCAAGTCGGGCAGGCGATCGCCTCCGTGCGCGCCGTCGCGCTTTTCGTCCCGCTTCGCCCTGCTTCGTCGGACCGGCCGGGCGGGCGGAAACCGGAGATGACGCCCATGCGGACACTGTCCCGCCCGCCACTTGACGTCCGCTTGGAATCCGGTTGCCCTGCCGGGTGGCCTAGGCGTACGCGAACGCGTCCCGGCGCAGCCTCCCGCAGATCGCGCCGGGATCGCCGAGATAGCGCCAGGGGATCGCGGTCACCAGATCTCCGAACGCCTCGAAGCGCTCCTTGGCCGCGACGTGGTCGCCGGCCAGGGCGAAGGCGCAGGCGAACACGTTGTGGTCCTCCGGTCAGCCCGGCCGCCGCCGGTAGGCCGGATGCCGTACGGAGCGGTCGGCGGCGGCGCGCAACTCGGCCCTGACGTCGGGACGCGTCATGTACACATCGTCATCGCCCCTGTCGAGCGACAGCCACTTCTCCAGGTGCGCCTCGGCGACGAGCCCGCCCAGCGGGCTGCCGGGAGGCGCGTCCGCCACGGCCCGCCGGGCGAAGGCGAACATCTCCTCCTCGCTGCCGAACCATTTCGCGCACAGCCACTGGAGCATCTGGGAGTGGGTGTGCAGGTGCCAGGGGTGCCGGCTCGTCGCCGCGTGGAAGCGCCGCAGCGTCTCCTCCCGCCCCACCCCGTGGCCCCGCGCGCCTCCCATGCCCACCTGACTCCGTGCGCGCCTTTCACCAGGAGCGGCAGCGTCGACTCCCGCTCGGCCGCGATCCATCCGTCGGCCCGGTCCTGCACGCCTTGTACCGACGCGCAGACGTTCAGGTAGAAGGCGCGCGGCCTGCTCCTGCCTGCCGACCGGGCGCCGATGCTGTGGGCGACCGTACGCGAGCTGGCGGCGGAGGCGCGCACCCGGATGCCCGAGGAGATCTGGCTCACCGCGGAGGTCAACGCCGCCGTGCAGGAGGAGCCGCGTTTTCTGGGGCTCTCCGGGGGACGCCGCCGCCTCTACGTCGGCCTGCCGCTGCTGCAGACCATGACGGTCGGACAGATGCGGGCCGTGCTCGCGCACGAGCTCGGGCACTACTCCGAACGCCACACCCGCCTGTCCGTGCCCGCGTACCGGGGCAGGCTGGTGATCGCCCACACCCTGGACCGCATCGGGCCGAACAACCCGGCGGGCTGGCTCTTCCTCGCGTACGCCCGGCTCTACCTCCTGGTCGACCGGGCGGGGTCGCGTCGCCAGGAGCTGGAGGCCGACCTCGCCTCGGCCCGGGCGGCGGGAGCCGACGCGGCGGTCAGTGCGCTGCGCGAGATCCGCGTCCTCGCCGCCGCCTGGGAATTCTTCCTGGACCAGTACGTCCGCCTCGGCTGGGAGTCCGGATATGCCCCGGCCGACCTGTTCGCCGGGTTCGGCGCGCTGGTGGAGGCGCGCCGGGACGAGCTGGAGGAGCTGCGCGCCCGCGAGCCGGACGACAGCGCTCCAGATGGGACACGCACCCGCCCCTGTCAGAACGGCTCGCCGCCCTCGCGGCGGCGCCCCGCACGGCGGCGCCGCTCGACACCCGGCCCGCGGCGATGATGCTCGCGAACATCGCGGAGGCCGGGCGCGCGCTGCAGCAGGTGGCGATCGACAGCGAAGAGCGCACCCTGCTGACCTGGCCCGAGCTCACCGCGACGGCCCTCGCCGAGCAGCTCCAGCGCGACGCCGACGCGATCCTCCGCATGATCGCCCGTACGACCGGCAAACCGGCGGTGGGGCTGGCCGACGTAATCGACGCCATCGCGGCCGGGCAGCTCACGACGATCGCGCAGCCCTTCTTCCCGACCGCCACCCGGCGGGAGGTGGGCCCGCTGTTCGCCGAGCCGCTGGAGACCCTGCTCAGGCTCGCCGCGCTGCGGTCCGGCGTCGCGCGGTGGTGGCACTCCTGGAGCGGCCCGGCCCGCTTCCGCGGCGTACGCTGCGACGAGCTGCCGCTGGGGAAGATCGCGACGCTCGCGGTCAGTCCGGACGGCCTGCGGGCGGCCCTCGCGGAGCTGTCCGCGCTCGGCGTCGACATCCGCCGGGCAGCACCGGCCGACACGGCCCCGAGCACCTTCGGTTCCGCCGTCGTCGGCGGCCTGGCGAACGTGCGGGTGGACGGGGCCGAACACGACCTGTTCGTGCTGACCACCGGGATCGTCCTGGTCGCGAACCCCGGCAAGTCGGACAACGGGCGGCAGCGCATGCGCGACCTGCTCGGCACGACGACCGCGGTGAGCCTGGCCGAGCGGAACCGGTTCGTCGCCTTCGAGGAGATCGAGAGCGTCCGGATCGGCAAGCGGATCCCGCTCGACGCCGAACTCGTGCTCTACGGCGGCGCGACCCTGCGGCTGCGGGAGCGGTGGAGCAGCGACGAACTGGACGACGACAGCCGCAAGCACCTCATCGCCCTGCTGGAGAACATCTGAGCGGTGACTCGGCGGACGAGCGGCAACCACCGGGCGGGCCGGGAACGCTGGAGCGGTTACCGGGCGCCAGGGAACGTCTGACCGGCTATCGGGTGGCCGAGCCGCGCACCTGGAGGGAGGCCAGCAGCGCCGTGCTGGCCTGCGCGATCTCCTCGACCGCGCGGTCGAACGCCTCGGCGTTGTGCGCGGCGGGCGCGCGGAAGCCGGAGATCTTGCGGACGTACTGCAGGGCCGCCGCCCGGATGTCCTCCTCGGTCACCTCGTCGGTGAACGGCGGGCGCAGGGTCTTGATGCTTCGGCACATGACCCCATACTGACCGATCCGCGACCGGTCAGGGGTGGAGGACGGCGGCGCCGAAGTCCTCGGCCACCTTGCGCAGCATCGCGGCCAGCTCCTCGCGGTCGATCGCGTCGATGCGCTCGGCCGGCCCGGACACCGACATCGCCGCGAAGGCCCGCCCGCCGTCGTGGACCGGCACGGCCATGCAGTGGACCCCGCTCTCCTCCTCGCCCAGGTCGAGCGCGTACCCCTGGGCGCGCACCCGGTCGAGCTCCTCCAGCAGCTCGCCGACCGACGTGATCGTCCGGTCTGTACGGCGGGGCAGCCCGGTGCGCCGGAACACCGCCTCCGCGTCGTCCCGCCCGGCCAGCAGGGCCTTGCCGACGGCCGTGCTGTGCGGCAGCACGCGGCGGCCGACCTCGGCGAACATCCGCAGCCTGCGCGGCGAGGGCACCTGGGCCACGTAGACGACGTAGTCGCCCTCCAGCACCGCGAGGTTGGCGGTCTCGCCCGAGAGCTCCACGAGCCTCGCGAGATAGGGCTCGGCCCAGACGGCGAGCATCCGCTCGGCCACGCCGCCGATCCGCACGAGCGCGCCGCCGAGAGCGTAGCGCCGGTCGGACTCCTGCCGGACGTACCCGCGGGCCAGCAGCGTCTGTAACAGCCGGTGGATCGTCCCGTACGGCAGGCCGGTCGTGGCGGCGATCTCCGACAGCCCGGCCTGACCGCCATGCTCGGACAGTGCCTCCAGCACGTCCAGCGCCCGGTCGACGCTCTGCACGCTCACGGCATCCTCCTCCTCGGCGGTGTCATCCTTGACGGGGGGACCATCCCAGGATGCCGGGTTCGAGACCGCGCAGCGAAGCGTCGAGCACCTCGGCCGTGTGCGCGACCCGGATCTCCCCCTTGCCCGCCCTGCGTACGGCGGCCGCGATCTGCATCGTGCATCCCGGGTTGGCCGACACCAGCACGTCCGCGCCGGCGGCGAGCACCCGCTCGGCCTTGCGGTCGCCCAGCTCCCTGGCCGCCTCGGGCTGGAGAAGGTTGTAGGTGCCCGCGGACCCGCAGCAGATCGCGGACTCCTCGATCTCCCGCAGCTCCAGCTCCGGGATCGCGCGCAGCAGCTCGCGCGGCTGCGCGCGCACGCCCTGGGCGTGGGCCAGATGGCAGGCGTCGTGGTAGGCGACCGTGAGCGGCAGCGGGCGGCGCTCGGCGACCGGGCCCAGCTCGATCAGGAACTCCGCCAGGTCGCGGGTCCGCAGCGCCTCGGCGCGGGCCGCCCAGCCGGGCTCGCCGGCCAGCACCTCGGCGTAGTCCTTCATGCTCGATCCGCAGCCCGCCGCGTTCACCACCACGGCGTCCACACCGGCCCGCTCGAACGTCTCGATCGTGCGGCGGGCGAACCTCTTCGCCTCGTCCTCGCGGCCCGAGTGCAGCGACAGCGCCCCGCAGCAGCCCTGCCGGGGCGGGATGACCACGTCGCAGCCCTCCAGCGCGAGCACCCGGGCCGTCGCCGCGTTGACCTGCGGGAAGAACTCGCCCTGCACGCATCCGGTGAGCAGCCCGACCCGCGCCCTGCGCCGCCGCCTCGCCCGCACCAGCGGCGGGAGCCGTACGGGCCGGGGGACGGCGGGGGCCAGCTCGGCCATCGCGCCGAGGGAGGGGTGAACCTCCTCGAGGAACGACTGCAGGCGCCTGATCAGCCGCATGGGCAGCCGCATCGCCCGCAGCCTGCGCCGGTAAGGGAACAACGCGAACACCAGCGCCCGGATCGCGCGCTCGTCGGGGCGGCGCACGTGCTCGCGCTCGACGACCGAACGGGTCTGCTCGATCAGCCGGTCGTACCGCACACCGGACGGGCACGCGGTGACGCACGCCATGCAGCCGAGGCAGGCGTCGAAGTGGCCGGCCATCGCGCCGGTGACCGGCGTGCCCTCGACGTGCTGCCCCATGAGGTGGATGCGCCCGCGCGGGGAGTCCATCTCCTCGCCCCACAGCACGTACGTCGGGCAGGTGGGCAGGCAGAACCCGCAGTGGACGCAGTCCTTGATCAGCTCGGGGTCCATCAGATGCCTCCCGGGAAACGGCCGGGGGAGAGCCGGCGATCGGGGTCGAACCGCTCCTTGACCCGCTGCATCAGGCGGAGCGCGCCGACGTGCCCCCACCGGTCCAGGCGGCGACCGGCCTCGGGCGGCACGGCGAGCACGACGACCCGGCCCTCGCCGTCGGTCTCCATGTGGTCGCGCAGCTGGCTCGTGAAGGCGGCGACCCGTCCGGGCTCGGTGTCCGGCGGCAGGGCGACGTGGAGGACGCTCGCGGCCAGGGAGCCGCGCACCGACGCGCGCACGCCCGCCTCACGGGCCGCCTCGAAGGGGCCGACGAAGCTGCCCGCCAGCCGATAGGGGATGTTCCTGACCTCCAGCAGGATCTCCCCGCCGCCGGTGCTCCCCGTGCCCTCTCCCGCTACTCCGCTCGTCGTGCCCTCGCTGCCCGTGCCTCCGTTCGTCGTGCCCCCGGGTGGCCGGTCCGGCGCCGGCGGCTCGGGCAGGAGTCCCCACCACGGTGGTGGCTCCTCGGTCACCTCCGCCGTCTCGCCCATCAGCCCGCACAGCGCCTTGGCGCGCTCGGCCGCGGCGGCGCCCTCGACCAGGACCGCGACCGTGCAGGGCCCCTCCACATCGGGCCAGTCCACCTCCACCGCACTCGGCTCCAGCGGCGACTCGGTGATCGCCGGGATCGCCGCGTGCAGGGACGCCGCGACGCCCGTGGATGTGGTCTCCAGCGTCTTCCCCTCGTACACGTAGGGCTCGACGGTCACGGTCACCGGCCGTTCGACGGTCGCGGTCACCCAGGCGCGGGCGGCGGGCAGGGGATGGAGGCGGAACGTCGCGTCCGCGATGATCCCGAGCGTGCCGTACGAGCCGGTGAACAGCTTGCCGAGGTCATATCCGGCGACGTTCTTGACGACCTTCCCGCCCGACCTGGCGATCGTGCCGTCGGCGAGCACGACCGTGACGCCGATGAGCAGGTCGCGGGCCGTGCCGTGGCGGAACCTGCGCGGCCCGGCGACGCCGGTGGCCAGCAGTCCGCCGACCGTGGTGCCCGGCACGGGCACGTCGAGCGCGAGCTCCTGCCCCTCCTCGGCGAGAGCGCGCGCGAGCGCCTCCACGGTCACCCCGGCCTGCGCCCGGACGACCAGGTCGCCCGCCGCGTGCTCCATCACCCGGTTCATGCAGCACAGGTCGACGAGCACGTCGCAGCGGCGCGGCGGGGCGCCCCAGTGCAGCTTGGTGCCGCCGCCGGTCGCGACGGCGGCCAGGTCGTGCGCGGCGCACACCCGCATCACGGCCGCGATCTCCTCGGCCGACTCGGGCAGCGCCACCCAGCGCGGCCGAACGCCCGCCACCTCGTCCTCGTCGCCGGCCCCGCGCACGGCCACACCCGTCGCCTCCAGCGCGTCCCTGACGTCCCGCTCGCTCATCAGAACTGCTCCGCCAGACCGGCCTCGACCAGGGGATGGGCGCCCTTGCGCACGCCCGGCGCCTCGCCGCACAGGCGCGGCGTGGGGAAGACCTTGCCGGGGTTGGCAAGCCCCCGGGGATCGAACGCGCACCGCACGAGCTGCATGGTGTCGAGGTCGTCGCCGGTGAACATCCGGGGCATGTAGCGGGCCTTGTCCACGCCGACGCCGTGCTCCCCGGTGATCGACCCGCCGTGCTCGATGCACAGGTCGAGGATGCGCCCGCTGACGATCTCGGCGCGCTCGGCCTCGCCGGGCACGGAGTCGTCGAACAGCACGAGGGGATGGAGGTTGCCGTCGCCCGCGTGGAAGACGTTCGCCACCCGGATGCCGAACTCCTCCTGCAGCCGGTCGATCCCCGCGAGCACGCGCGGCAGCGCGGTGCGCGGCACCACGCCGTCCTGCACGATGTACGCAGGGCTGATCCGGCCCACGGCGGCGAACGCCGACTTGCGGCCCTTCCAGATGGCCGCCCGCTCCTCGGCGGAGGCGGCCACCCGGATCTCGAAGGCGCCGCTGTCGCGGCAGATCCGCTCCACGGCCGCGAACTGGTGCTCCACCTCGGCGCGCGGGCCGTCCAGCTCGACCACCAGTACGGCTCCCGCCCCCGCGGGGTAGCGGCAGTCGACGGCGGCCTCGGCCGCCTCGATCGCCAGCGCGTCCATCATTTCGATGGCGGCGGGCACGACGCCCGCCGCGATGATCGCCGACACGGCCTGCCCGCCCGCCTCGATGCCGGTGAAGGCGGCGAGCAGGGTCGTGACCGCCTCCGGCGCCCGCGACAGCCGTACGGTGATCTTGCTGGCGATGCCGAGCGTGCCCTCCGAGCCGATGAACGCGCCGAGCAGGTCATAGCCGGCGTCCATCGCGGACAGCTCCACGATGTCCCCGTCCGGCGTGACGATCTCGGCGGCGAGCACGTGGTTGACCGTGAAGCCGTATTTGAGGCAGTGCGCGCCCCCCGAGTTCTCCGCGACGTTGCCGCCGATCGAGCAGACCTGCTGGCTGGAGGGGTCGGGGGCGTAGTAGTACCCCTGGTCGCGCACCGCCTCGGTGATCGCCAGGTTCGTCACCCCGGGCTCCACCACGGCCCGCCGGTTCGGGATGTCGATCTCGACGATCCGCCGCATGCGGGAGGTGACGATCAGCACGCCGTCCGTGCGGGGGAGGGCGCCGCCCGACAGGCCGGTGCCCGACCCGCGGGCGACGAACGGCACGCCGTGCTCGCCGCACAGCCGTACGACCGCGGCGACCTGCTCGGCCCCGTCCGGCAGCACGACCACACCGGGGGTCGCCCGATGGACGGTCAATCCGTCGCACTCGTAGGTGCGCAGCCGTACGGGGTCGGTGATGACGGCGTCCGGCGGGAGCACGGCCGCCAGCCGTGCCGTCAGCCGTTCGAGCTCGGACATCGGCTCCCGCTTCCCCTCACATCGTCACGGCATCCGCTCGTACGCCGGAAGCGTGAGGAACTCCGCGAAGTCGTCGTCAAGGGCGACCTCCTTGAACAGCGCCGTGGCCTGCGCGTAGAGCTTCTCGTCGTAGCCCGGCTCGGCGGCGATCCCGGCCAGCTCCTCCTCGATGATCCGCTCGACGAGCTCCCGTGTCACCACCGCGCCGGTGTCGGCCAGTGTGATCTCGTTGTGGATCCACTGCCAGACCTGCGAACGGGAGATCTCGGCGGTCGCGGCGTCCTCCATCAGGTTGTGGATCGCCGCGGCGCCGTTGCCGCCCAGCCAGGCCGCCAGGTAGCGCAGGCCGACGTCCACGTTGTTGCGCAGCCCGGCCTCGGTGATCTCGCCCGGTGTCTTGGAGACCGCCAGCAGGTCCTCGGCCGTGACGTGGACGTCCTCGCGCAGCCGGTCGATCTGGTTGGGCCGGTCGCCGAGCACGGCGTCGAACACCTCGCGGCAGATCGGCACGAGATCGGGGTGGGCCACCCAGGAGCCGTCGAAGCCGTCGCCCGACTCGCGGGTCTTGTCGGCCCGCACCTTTTCGAGCGCGACCTTGTTGACCTCGGGGTCGCGGCGCGAGGGGATGAAGGCCGCCATGCCGCCGATCGCGTGCGCGCCGCGCTTGTGACAGGTGCGCACCAGCAGCTCGGTGTAGGCCCGCATGAACGGCGCGGTCATCGTCACCGCGTTGCGCTCGGGCAGCAGGAACTCCCGCCCCCGGGTGCGGAACTTCTTGATGACGCTGAACAGGTAGTCCCAGCGGCCGGCGTTGAGGCCCGCCGAGTGCTCGCGCAGCTCGTAGAGGATCTCCTCCATCTCGAACGCGGCCGGGTAGGTCTCGATGAGCACGGTCGCCCGGATCGTTCCCCGAGGGATGCCGAGCAGCTCCTGGGCGCGGACGAACACGTCGTTCCAGAGACGCGCCTCCAGGTGCGACTCCATCTTCGGCAGGTAGAAGTACGGCCCGCGGCCCTTGTCGATCTGCCGCTTGGCGCAGTGGAAGAAGTAGAGGCCGAAGTCGAGCAGCGACCCCGACATGCGCGCGCCGTCCACCAGGATGTGCTTTTCCGGCAGGTGCCAGCCGCGCGGGCGCACCACGATGGTGGCCAGCTCCTCGTCCGGCCGCAGCGCGTACGTCTTGCCGCCGGCCTCGAAGTCGATCGTACGGTCGAGGGCGTCGCGCAGGTTGAGCTGCCCGTTGATCGTGTTCTCCCAGGTCGGCGAGTTGGCGTCCTCGAAGTCGGCCAGCCAGACCTTGGCCCCGGAGTTGAGCGCGTTGATCGTCATCTTGCGGTCGACCGGACCGGTGATCTCGACCCTGCGGTCCTCCAGCCCCGGAGCGGGCGGGGCGACCCGCCACTCGGACGCGCGGACGTGGGCGGTCTCGGGCAGGAAGTCGAGCATGCCGCCCGCGGACAGCTCCTCCTGCCGCGCCTGACGTGCAGCGAGCAGTTCCTGACGCCTGGGGTCGAACTCGCGCTGCAAGGTGGCCACGAAGCCGAGGGCCTCGGGGGTGAGGATCTCGTCGAACCGGTCCAGCATGGGGCCCTTGATCTCGACGTCTTCCGCCATTTTCCACCTTCCGGAAAAATAGTTCTGAATCGTGGAATCGACGCTACTTCAGGGAACGTCCGGGGGTCAACGCGGGGGACGGCTCAGGGGATGGTGAGGGACTTCCCCGATGAGAGGGCGCGCACGCATCCCCGAGGATCTAGGGCATGAGACACAAGACGATGGCCGTCGCGGGGGCCGTCCTGGGACTGAGCCTCTCCGTCGCGGCGTGTGACGTGCCACTCAACTTCGGCGGGCAGCAGGCCGTGGAGTCCTACGACGTGAAGGACAAGGTGGCCGTCCTCGACACCCACACGGCGTCGGGCGATGTCGTGGTGAGCGAGAGCGACAGGACCGGCGTTCACGTCACCGAGACCCTGCACTGGCGCGGGGACAAGCCCGCGAACGGCCACTCCGTCGACGGGGACACGCTCAGGCTGGCGTACAAGTGCGACGACTGCTCGGTTGACTACAAGGTGGAGGTGCCGCGTGGTCTCACCGTGAAGATCGACACCGGCTCGGGGGACATCACGCTGCGCGACCTGACCGGCCAGGTGAACGCCTCCGCCGGCTCGGGCGACCTCGACGCGCGGGGGCTCGCCGCCAAGCAGGTCAACACCCGCACGGGGTCGGGGGACATCACGCTGCGGTTCACCGCCGTTCCCGACCAGGTACAGGCCGTGACAGGGTCGGGCGACAGCCGGCTCTGGGTGCCGGACGGCGCCTACAACGTCAACGCGTCCACGGGAAGCGGCGACCGCAGGATCGAGGTCCTGGACGACGACTCGGCGCCGCACACGATCACGGTCAGGACCGGATCGGGCGACGCCGAGGTGCACAAGGCATAGCCGGCCGGGCTATCCGAGCACCGGCTGGTTGGCGCGGAAGACGCCGCCGGGGTCGCGGCGGCGCTTGATCTCGCGCAGCCGGGCCAGTGTGTCCGCGTCGAACGCGGAGGCGGCGGTCTCGCCGCCGTTCAGGTAGGTGAACGGCTTGCGGCCGCTCGTGTGCGGCGCCATCGCCTGGGCGATCTCCGCCATCCGCGCGGTGAGCGCCTGCCCGCCCTCCGGCGACAGGACCGGCCCGACCATGCTCAGCAGGTAAGGCTCGGCGATGTGCCCGCACGCCCCGCCGCCGTCGGCGGGGCGCCTCAGTGCGCCGCCCAGGTGACGCACCTGCACAGTGCCCACGGGGGCGATGCCTCCCACGGCCGAGAGCAGGTCGTCCGCCACGGCGTCGCCGAGCCCGGTCAGCAGCTCGGCGCGGCCCGCGCCGGGCACCGGCTGCGTCGGCTCGGCGCAGATGCCGCCCAGGGCGTCCAGGGGCATCGCCGCGCGGCTGTCGCTCAGCGCGCCGGGGATGTCCTCGAACCGCCGGAGCAGGCCGCGCCCCTCCTCCTCACCGCCCAGGAACGTCGCGTCCACCACGACCGCGGCGAGCCCGCGCAGCGGCTCGGGCACGTGGGGCGCCGCCGGGAACTTCACCATCGCGAACCAGACGGTCAGCTCCTCGGGCGCCGCCGCGGTCACCTCGCGATAGACGGCGAGCACCTCGGGCGCCCGCTCGGCGGGCCACAGCATGCGCCCGCCGTAAAGATGCGGCGCCGGGTGCAGGTCCAGCTCCATCGCCGTGACCAGCGCGAAGTCGCCCCCGCCGCCGCGCAGCGCCCAGAACAGCTCGGGGTCGGATCCGGCGGTGACGCGGGCCTGCGTGCCGTCGGCGGCGACCACCTCGAAGGCGCGTACGGCGTCGGCCGCCCAGCCGTGCCTGCGGGAGAACCAGCCGAGCCCGCCGCCGAGGGTGTAGCCGGTGACACTGACGACGGGGGAGCCGCCGGGCAGGCCGGTCAGCCCGTGCTTGCCGGTGGCGGTCAGCAGCTCGCCCCACTGCACGCCGGCCTCGACCCGGGCGGTGCGCCGCTCCTGCTGGACCTCCACGCCGCGCAGCCGTCCGGTGCGCAGCAGGATCGTCCCGTCGAGGCGGGTCGTGGCGCCGTGCCCGCTCGGCTGCACCGCGACGGGGAGACCGGCCCGGCCCGCGAAGCCGACCACGGCGGCGGCGTCGGCCGCGTCCTCGGCCTCCACGACCGCGGCCGGGCGCTGGTCGACCGCCCGGTTCCACGGCAGTCGCGCGGCCTCGAAGCCGTCGTCGCCGGGGACGTGGACCTGGCCGCGTACCGTACGGCGAAGGTCGGTGCCCAGGGTTGTCACGCTCTCCTCCTGCTGCGTCCGGGGGCGCCGGTCGGCCCCGCTCGTGATCAACCCTGCTACATCCCGTTTGCCGATGATCGGGAATTCGCTCGGCTCCTGGCGAATCGGGCGCATAAGGGAGTGCGTACGTCCGGGGGGTCGTGTCACCATCGACGGGAGGCATCCGGGGCCTGGGAAGGCATCGGGGTGTCCGACTGTTCTGTCTAGTAGAGATGACATATATGCGAAACGAGCCCGAAGACCTCGCCGTGGGCGATTACGAACTGGAAGAGCGCCAGGCGCTCCGCCGCGTAGCGGGTCTGTCGACAGAGCTCGAAGACATCACCGAAGTCGAATACCGGCAGCTGCGGCTGGAGCGGGTCGTCCTGGTCGGCGTCTGGGCGGGCGGCACCGCGCTGGACGCGGAGAACTCGCTGCAGGAGCTGAAGCTGCTGGCGGAAACCGCCGGATCGCAGGTGCTGGAGGGTCTGATCCAGCGTCGCGACCGGCCCGACCCCGCCACCTACATCGGATCGGGCAAGGCGATCGAGCTGCGCGACATCGTCGCCGCGAGCGGCGCCGACACCGTGATCTGCGACGGCGAGCTGACCCCCGGCCAGCTCCGCCAGCTCGAAGAGATCGTGAAGGTCAAGGTCATCGACCGGACCGCGCTGATCCTCGACATCTTCGCCCAGCACGCCAAGAGCCGCGAGGGCAAGGCCCAGGTCGAGCTGGCGCAGCTGCAATACCTGCTGCCGCGCCTGCGAGGCTGGGGTGGCAACCTGTCCCGTCAGGTCGGCGGCCGCGCCGCAGGCGGCGTCGGCATCGGCGGCCGCGGCCCCGGTGAGACCAAGATCGAGCTGGACCGGCGGCGGATCCGCGAGCGGATGGCCAAGCTGCGGCGGCAGATCAAGGAGATGTCGACCGCGCGGCAGACCAAGCGGCACCGGCGGCAGGCCCGCGAGGTGCCCGCCGTGGCGATCGCCGGATACACCAACGCCGGCAAGTCGTCGCTGCTCAACCGGCTGACCGGCGCTGGCGTGCTGGTCGAGGACGCGCTGTTCGCGACCCTCGACCCGACCGTGCGCAAGGCCCGCACCCCCGACGGCCGCCTGTTCACGCTCGCCGACACGGTCGGTTTCGTACGGCACCTGCCCCACCAGCTCGTCGAGGCGTTCCGCTCGACGCTGGAGGAAGTGGGCGACGCCGACCTGATCCTCCACGTGGTGGACGGCTCGCACCCCGACCCCGAGTCGCAGATCGCGGCCGTGCGCGAGGTGCTGGCCGAGATCGAGGGCGCGCGGGACATCCCGGAGATCGTGGTCGTCAACAAGGCCGACGCGGCCGACCCCGTCGTGCTGACCCGGCTGACCATGAAGGAACGGCACAGCGTCGTCGTCTCCGCCCGCACCGGGGCCGGGATCGGCGAGCTCATGGCCGTGATCGAGCGGGAGCTGCCCCGCCTCGACCACGAGGTCAGGCTGCTGGTGCCGTACGACAGGGGCGACCTGATCGCGCGGGCGCACAGCGAGGGCGAGGTCCTGTCACTGGAGCACACCGGCGACGGCACGGTCCTGCACGCCCGGGTCCTCGCCGACCTGTACGCCGAGCTCGACCGGGTGGCCAAGCCCGTCGAGACCGTCTGACGCCTTCAACGGCGGGTCACCTTCGCGTGTCGGTGGCCCGCCGACGGTTGCCCTTGCTACGATCAGGAAAGCCTAATGGGACCTTATGGCGTGGGTAACGACATGACTCCAGGCAGTGCGGTCACCCTATTCAAGGCGTTCGCGGACAACGGATCGGTTGCGTCGAACCTGATCTCGCCGCAGCGTGTGAGACGACTGATGCGCGGCGATGCGCATGATACCGGCGTACGTTTCTGTCGCTAACCCTGTACATCAAGCCCACCTGTGAAATACCGTAACTGAACTGAATCGCCCGGGTTCGAGATCCCGGCGGTAGGGTCATCGCACAACATCGGTGCGCGATGAGGCAGGAGACCCCCCAATGACGTCCGGACGCGAAGCGGACCCGGCGGGCCAGGCGCCCGCAGGCGGGGGTCGTTCGTCGTCCCGGGGTGTGTGGCAGGTGGTCGGATGACCGTTCGCCTTCTCACCAACATCGGCCGGCTCTGGACCGGACACGATGTGTGCAGCAACGCCGCGATCCTGGTGCACAACGACCGGATCGCGTGGGTCGGCCGCGCCGCCGACCTCCCGCAGAGCGTTCCCGGCGTCGTGGACGACATCGTCGACGTCGACCATGTGGAGAACCTCGGCGGCGCGCTCGTCACGCCCGGCCTGATCGACGCGCACACCCACCCCGTGTACGCGGGCAACCGCTACGCGGAGATGGCGATGCGGTCCGGCGGGTCCAGCGCCTCGGCCATCGCGGCGGCGGGCGGCGGCATCGGCTCGACCGTCACCGTGACCCGTGGCACCGACCCCTGGACGCTGTGCAACGGGGTCCGCGAGCGGCTGCGCGAGTGGCTGCTCGGCGGCACCACGACCGTCGAGGCCAAGACCGGCTACCACCTCACCCGCGACGGCGAGCTGGCCGACGTGCGGCTGCTGCGCGAGCTCGAAAAAGAGCCGATGATGCCGCGGGTCCACGTCACGTTCCTGGCCGCCCACGTGGTGCCGCCGGAATACTTCGGCCGCCAGCGCGACTACGTCGAGGCCGTCGCCTCCTGGTGCGCGGACGCCGCCGGCGCGGGGGCCGACAGCGTCGACGTCTACTGCGACGACGGTCACTTCACCGCCGAGGAGGCCCGCTGGGTGCTGGCCTCCGGCCGCAACGTCGGGCTGCTGCCGCGCATCCACGCGGGCGCCTACAACCGGCGCGGCGCCGTCCAGCTCGCGGCCGAGATGGGCTGCGCCTCCGCCGACCTGCTCCACCACGCCTCGGACGAGGACGTCGCCCTGATGGCGAGGTACGGCGTGCCCGCCGTCGTCTGCCCGGGCGCGGCCCTGCAGGTGGGCCACCTCCCGCCGGTGCGCAGGATGCTGGCCCAGGGTGTCCCGATCGCGCTCGGCAGCGACCACAACCCCGGCCACTGCGGCATCACCTCGATGTCCCTGGTCATCAGCCTCGCGGTGGCGGCGTTCGGGATGAGCGTCGGAGACGCCCTGCGGGCCGCCACGCTCGGCGGAGCCCAGGTCCTCGGCGCTCCCGACCGTGGCATCCTCGCCCCCGGCCGCCTTGCCGACATCGTCCAGTGGGACGCCGACCACGAGGGCGCGTTCGCCTGGTCGTTCGGCCTCAAGCCGCGTCGCGTCTGGCGGGGCGGCGTACCGGTCCAGTAACGGCCGGGATTTTGTGACGGACCGGTTTTGCTGACGGACTGGTTTTGGTGAGGACCGGTTTTGGTGAGGACCGGTTCAGCGACGCGCCGGTTTTCGTGGTGGGCCGGTTCAGCGACGGGCGGGATCGTCGGCGTGACCTGAAGGTTCAGGAAAAGGCCGGCCGGTCCAAGAAAAAGCCTGAAGCTGCCTGAAAAGCTTGCCAGGCGATCACCCACGGGTAATCTCGCGATATGTCACCATCTGTCGCTGTCGTCACCGATTCCACGGCGTACCTCGGCGCCGAGGCGACCGGTAGATGGAACATCACCGTCGTACCGGTACAAGTGATCCTCGGTGATCGCGAAATCGACGACGTTACCTCGTTCGACGCCGGTCTTCTCACGCACGCACTCAAGGCCCGCTCGCCGATCGTCACCTCGCGCCCGGCCCCCGAGCGTTTCGCGGACGCCTACCAGCGGGCCGCCGCCGACGGCGCCACCGCGATCGTCTCCGTCCATCTCTCCGGCGCGCTGTCCGGCACCGCGGACTCCGCACGTCTGGCCGCGCGAGAGGCCTCCGTGCCGGTCGAGGTCGTCGACAGCGGCTCGATCGCCATGGGACTCGGCTTCGCGGCGCTGGCCGCCGCGGGGGCGGCCGCGGCGGGGGCCCCGGTCGCCGAGGTGGCCGACGTGGCCCGGCGGCGGGCCGCCTCCACGAGCACGTTCTTCTACGTCGAGACGCTCGACTACCTGCGGCACGGCGGCCGCATCGGCCGGGTGGCCGGCCTCCTGGGATCGGCACTGTCGATCAAACCGCTGCTGCGGATGGCCGACGGCGAGATCGGGGTCCTGGAGAAGGTCCGCACCGGGAGCCGTGCCCTCGCCCGCCTGGAGGACCTTGCCGTCGAGGCGGCCGGGGACCGGCCCGTCGACGTGGCCGTGCAGCATCTGATGGCGGCCGAACGGGCCGAGGCGCTCACCAAGGGCCTGACGGCGCGACTGCCCAGGCTCGTACGGATGTGGGTGGCCGAAATCGGCCCGGTCCTCGGCGCCCACGTCGGCCCCGGCATGCTCGGCGTCACCATCGCCCCCGCCACCCTGGACTGAGCCCCGCCTGAGCCCCGCCTGAGCTGCGCTTCGCGCCGTGCCGCGCGCTGGGTCGTGCTTTACGCTGAGCCGCGCCTGGGTCGCGCTGGGTCGCGCTGAGCCGTGCCGTGCTGTGCTGAGCCGTGCCGCGCTGGGTCGTGCCCCATGCTGAGCCGCGCCGTGTCGCGCCGGGCACGCCGGGCACGCCGGGCTGCACTTCGCGCTGAGTCACGCTGGGCCACGATGCTGTGCCGAGCCGTGCAAGTGCCACAACTCCGCAGTCGCGCACTGCCCCACCCCACCTGCCCGTGCGCTCCTCCCAATCCCCGCCGCGCCGCCGTGCTGCGACTGCGTCCGTACCCTGCCACGTGTTGTGCCGCACGGTGCTGTGCACGGGTGCTGTTCGGGACGTGCAAGCGCCGCATTTCCGCAGTTGTGCGCTGTCCCACCCCGCTCGCGCGCGTCCCAACCCCGCCGCGCCTCCAGGCCTGTGCGGCGCCCCGACCTGCGGTGTGCCGTTGGCCGCGTTGCGCCGTGGGGCGGTGAGCTTGACGGGCGACCGGGGGTTCGCAGGTTATCCACAGAACCACGTTCGGTGACGAGCGGGGTCTCGGCGAGTCCCTACCGTCCATGGCGTGCGAAGCAAGGAGTCTCCTGGGGCCGCGCGTGGCGTCGTCGGCGAGTCCCGCCTGCGCGCGCTGCTGCGTCCACTCGATCCGGTTCCCCCGTCCGCCCGCCTGCGATCGACGCCGTCCCCGCCCGGGCCGCCGCCGTCGTTCGGCGCTCCCCACATCGTCCGTACGGAGACCTACGTGCCCGAGCATCCGACGGAGGCCGAGGACGGCCCCTACCGCGAGGAGACCTTCATCCTGCCCGAGGAGGCCGCAGATCAATGGGCGGGCCGCCCAGACGGGTCGGCAGGACGTTCCGGCGTGCCAAGCACATCCGTGCCAGACCTGAGAACGCGCGGACGGGCGGCTCTCGGTCGCGCCCTGCCACGGCTCGATCCGGGCATGCCCGGGCTGCGGGTGCTCGTGGCCGCCGGGCTGCTCGCCGCGGTCGTCACCGGGGTCCTGGCCTGGCGGTCGAGGCCGGTGGCCGAGCCCATCGCCCCGCCGCTTCCGGCCGCCGCGGTTCGCGACCTTGGTTCTGCCGCAGATCATGGCGCGGATTCCGCTGCCGGCCGCGACGTGCCGCCTGGTTCGGCGACGCCCGCGTCTCCGGGCCCGGGAGCCGACGGCGGGCCGGGCGCGACGGCCTATGTCGCGGGTGCCGGTTCTTCCACGGTCACCACCCCGGGGTCGCCCGCGCGGGTCGTCGTTTATGTGACGGGCAAGGTTCGC
Organism: Microbispora hainanensis; assembly: GCF_036186745.1. NCBI lineage: Bacteria > Bacillati > Actinomycetota > Actinomycetes > Streptosporangiales > Streptosporangiaceae > Microbispora > Microbispora hainanensis. The sequence goes on from NZ_CP108086.1 coordinate 4,705,734, forward strand.
CACCCGGGAGTGTTCGTCCTCGCGTCCGGCGCGCGGGTCGCCGACGCGATCGAGGCCGCAGGAGGTCTGCGGAAGGGCGCGAAACCGGGTGCCATCAACCTGGCCCGGCGTCTGGTGGACGGTGAGCAGATCGTCGCCGGAAGCCCGGCGGCGGCCGGTGCGGACTCCGCCTCCGTCCCTGGATCGACCATGGTGCCCGGAGCGGGCGTGGTGAACCTCAACACCGCCACCGCCGAGCAACTCGACGCGCTGCCCGGGATCGGCGGCGTGATCGCGCAACGGATCGTCGACTACCGGAACGCGCACGGAGGCTTCCAGAGCGTCGACCAGTTGAAGGAGGTCCCGGGCATCGGAGACAGGAAGTTCGCCGAGATGCGCGACAAGGTCTCCGTGTGACCGCCGTCGGCTTCCCTCACGGCCTGACCGGGGACCACGACGAGCCGGACAGCGGCCCGACGGTCTGCAGTGAGGCCGGGTGCGCTGAGCGGGGGTGTGCCGGGCGGGGCTGCGACCTGCCGGGGTGTGCCGGGTCGGGGTGTGCCGGGTCGGGGTGTTCCGGGTCGTGGCGTGACGAACCGGGCGACGAGCCGGGCAGCGAACCGGCAGGGCGCGACGAGGCTGGACAGGGCCGGGCGGTCTCCGGTCCGGTGGCTCTGGCCGCTCCGGCGGTGGCCGCCTGGCTCACGGCGCTCGTGCTGCTCGGCTGCTCCGCCGTCGCCGGAGCTGCCGTGGCACTGGCCGCGACCATCGCGGGCGCGGTCATGTGGGCGACTGCGTGGACCGCCGGGCGGCGCGGCAAGCGGGCAGGTGGGAGACTCGCCGACCTGGTGGGAGCGCCGGGGGCCGCGCTCCGGACCGCCCTTGCGGTGCTCGCGTCCACCGCCGTCACGGCCACGGTGACGGCGTTCATGGTCCACCGGGTGACGACCGGGCCGGTGCCGGACCTGGCCCACCGGAGCGTCTCGGTGACCGCGGAAGCCGAGATCACCGACGATCCGCGCATCCGGCCGCACCAGGGCGGGGTGTCCCGGCGGGAGACGGCGGTCGTCCAGGCCCGGATGCTGCTCGTGTCGGCCGCTCGGGAGCGGTACGCCGTGGACGTGCCCGTCGTGCTGCTCGGTCCGGCCGACGGCTGGCGTCCGCTGCTGCCCAGCCAGCGGGTCAGGGTGCGCGGGCGGTTGAGCCCGGCGGAGCAGGGTGAGCCGGTCGCGGCCGTGATGCTCGTCCGGGGGCTGCCCGAGCCGATCGGCACGCCCTCGGCCGTTCAGCGTACGGCCGGGGTGCTACGCGAGGGGCTGCGGGAGGCGAGTGGCGTGCTGCCGGACGACCAGCGCGGGCTGCTGCCCGGCCTGGTCGTCGGCGACGTGTCACGCCTCGACGAGGAGGTGCGGCTCGACCTGGTGACGGCGGGCCTGAGCCACCTCACCGCCGTATCCGGCACCAATCTGGCGATCGTGGCGGGTGCTGTGCTGGTGTTCGGGCGCTTCGCCGGCCTGCCCCTGGCACTCCGGGCCGTCGTCGCGGTCATCGCGATGATCGCTTTCTCGGTCGTGGCGAGGCCGTCGCCGAGCGTGCTGCGGGCCCTCGTCATGGGAACCGTCGCCGCCGTGGCCCTCGGCACCGGCCGCACCCGGGACGGTGTGGCCGCCCTGTCGGCGACCGTGCTGGGGCTGGTCGTGTTCGATCCCGGGCTGGCCCGTCAGTGGGGCTTCGCGCTGTCGGTGTTCGCGACCGGCGGCATCCTGATCCTCGCGCCCCGATGGCGCGACCGTCTGACGGCGCGCCGGGTGCCCCGCCTGCTCGCCGAGGCCCTGGCGGTGTCCGCCGCGGCGCAAGCCGCGGTCACGCCCCTGCTGGTGCTGATGTCGGGGCGGCTCGATCTGGCGGCGGTCCCGGCCAACCTTCTCGCGGAGCCCGCGGTGGCGCCCGCGACTGTGCTGGGGTTCGGGGCCGCCGTGGTCGCTCCGGTGAGCATGGACCTGGCCCGGCTGCTGGTGCGTCCTGCCGGGTGGGCGGTCGGCTGGATCATCGCGGTGGCGCAGCGGGCGGCGGACCTTCCGTTCGCCTCGGCGGAGTGGCTCGGGGGAGTGGCGGGCGTCGCCGCGCTCGCGGCGGCGGCCGTCGCGGGATGGCTCGTGCTGCGTGGCCGTGCGCGAAGACGCCTGGTGGCGGCGCTCTCCGCTGGGGCGCTGCTCGCCGTGCTCGTGGCCGTGCCGGTGGTGTCCCCCTGGCCGCCGCCGGGATGGCTGCTGGTCGTCTGCGACGTCGGCCAGGGGGACGCCTTGGCGCTGGCGGCCGGTCCCGGCCGGGCCGTGGTGGTCGACTCCGGGCCGCAGCCGGGCCCCGCCGATCGGTGCCTGCGTGCTCTCGGAGTACGACAGGTGCCGCTCGTGGTCCTGACTCATCCCCATCTCGACCATGTCGGCGGGCTGCCGGGCGTGCTGCGCCGCCGGGCGGTGGGGGCGGTGGTCGTGAGCCCGAGCCGCGTGCCCGAGGGCGAGGCCGTACGGGTCTCCGCGCAACTCAGGGCGGCGCACATTCCGGAATGGCAGGCCGTCCCCGGAATGCGGTGGCGGTTCGGACCGAGCGAGATCACCGTGCTCGCCCCCGAGCCCGGTGTGGGGCCGCAGGGCCCCGGCGAGGGGGCGGTGTCCAACAACGCCAGCGTCGTGCTGCTGGTCCGGTGGTTCGGACCGTCCACATCGCCCGGCGGCTCGCCCGCGGCGCCTGGCGGGTCGCTCGCAGCACAGGGCACAGTGACAGCGCCAGGCGCTGCGGGAGTGCAGGCTCCGGCAGCGGAGGGGGCCGCGGGAGCGCAGAGCGCAACGACAGCTTCCGGCGCTGCGACAGCATCCGGCCCAGCCGCAGCGCCTGGAGTGCCCGGAGCGTCGGCGGAGGCGGCAGCCCCCGGAGTGCGGCCGGTGGCGGGGCCGATGGTGGGGCCGGTGGCGGGGCCGGTGGCGGGGCCGGTGGTGGGGCCGATGAAGGGGGCAGTATCGGGGCCGGCTCTGGGGACGGCCCTGCTCGCCGGTGACCTGGAGACGGAGGCGCAGGAAGCCCTGGTGCGGCGCGGCCTGCCACGGGTCGACCTGTTGAAAGTCGCTCATCACGGCTCGTCTCGACAGGCACCTGCCTTTCTCGCCGCCACGGGCGCGCGGGCCGCTCTCATCAGCGTCGGCGCGGTCAACGACTATGGGCATCCCGCCCCGCTGACGCTGCGGCGCCTGCGCTGGCTGGGCATGCGCCCCTACCGCACCGACCTGTCCGGGGACATCGCCGTCGTCGCCACTGACGACGGCCTCGCGGTGGTCGTACGGGGCAAAGGAGCGCGAGCCAGGTGAGAAGGCGAGGGAGGGGTGGCGGTGGATGTGCCCCGGCCGCCGGGGCGTGGCATGCTGCGTGACATGGCGAACCCAGCACCTGTGACCCTGGTCGTCGGCGACGAGGAGTTCCTGGCCGATCGCGCCGTCGGCTCCATCGTGGCCGCCGTACGCGCCGAGAATCCGGGGGCGGAGCTGCACGACCTTCAGGGGAGCAAGGTGGAGCCGGGGGAGCTGACCGGGCTCGTTTCCCCCTCGTTGTTCGGTGACCGCTCGGTCATCGTGATCCGCGGGGCGCAGGATCTCTCGAAGGACGTCATCGCCGAGATCGTGAAATACACCGCCCATCCGGCCGACGACGCCGTGCTGGTGCTGGCCCACGCCGGTGGGGCCAAGGGGAAGGCCCTGGTAGACGGGGTGAAGAAGGCGGGCGCGGACGTCGTCACCGTGGCCAAGCCGACCAAGGCGGGGGAGCGGCTCGACTTCATCAAGGCCGAGGTACGCAGGGAGGGCCGCTCGATCTCGCCCGCCGCCGCCCAGGCGCTGCTCGACGCGGTGGGCAGCGACCTGCGCGAACTTGCCGCCGCCTGCAATCAGCTCGCTTTCGACACCGAGGGCAAGAACATCGACGAGGCGGCGGTCGCCAAGTATTACCGGGGACGCGCGGAGGTCAGCGGCTTCACGATCGCCGACCTGGCCATCGAGGGTCGCTTGGGGGAGGCGCTCGAACAGGTCCGCTGGGCCGTCGCCACGGGCGTGGCGCCGGTGCTGATCGTCAGCGCGCTCGCCGGGGGCCTGCGCTCGCTCGCCAAGGTGGGCGGGGCGCCCCGCAACCTGCGCGGCGGCCAGTTGGCGAGCCACGTGGGCATGCCGCCATGGAAGATCGACCGGGTGAAGCGCCAGCTGTCCGGTTGGGGGCCGGACGGGATCTCCACCGCCCTCCAGGCCGTGGCCACCGCCGACGAGCAGGTCAAGGGTGGTGGCACCGACCCGGCGTACGCGCTGGAGAAGGTTGTCCACACGATCGTGGCCAGCCGGAACAAGCGCTGATCCCGCCCTCTCGGTTCGGGACGTCACCGAGGGGGCCGGACGCCCGTCCAGGGCCGGTCGCCACGCCCGGTCGCGGGAGCCGGTCGGCCACGCCTGGCCCAGGAGCCGGTCGCCAGGTTTGATCCCGGGAGCCGGTCTGCCATGCCTGGTCCAGGCGGGGCCCGCCGCTCCCTGTCCACGAGTCAGGCGTGGCCGGGGTTCTCCACGCGAAGCAGCATTCGCTTGAGCAGCGCCGCGAGGATCTCCTGGTCGTCCGGCCCCAGAACGCCCACCATCGCGTCCTCGACCTCGCCGCGCAGATCCATCGCCTTGAGCCAGATCGCGCGGCCTTCGCTCGTCAGCTCCACGTCCACCCGGCGGCGGTCCTCCACGCTGCGGATGCGCCGGACGAGCCCCGCCTTCTCCAGGGTGTCCAGGCGGCCCGTCATGCCGGCGGGGGAGACCTTCAGCTCGGCGGCGAGCTCGGACGGGGTGGCACGGCCGCCCTCTCCCCGGGCCCCGAGCCAATGCAGGGTCTCGTACTCGAAGTCCTGCAGGCCCACCGCGGCGAGCGCACTGTCCTTCGCTTGAGCGAGGTGCTTCACCAGGAACTGCATGCGCGTGACGATCGCCTCCACGCGTTCGTCGAAGGGCGCCTTCCCGCGCCACCGCGCGATGTGCCGGTCCACCGAGTCGTCCACGGGGCAATCCTACGCCAGATAAAAATACGTTGACGAAAAATTCGCTGGCGAAATACCTTGCCTCGCATGATTGCACGTCTGGTCGCCGGGCGGACGGTCGCGGCGCTCGCCACCGCCCTCATCCCCACCGGGCTCACCCTCGCCGTCATCAGGGTGACCGGCTCCGCCCTCGACCTCGGGGTCGTCCTCGCCGCCGAGATGCTGCCCATGCTCCTGCTGCTCCCGGTCGGCGGAGTGTTCGCCGACCGCTTCCCGCCGAGGCGGGTGATCCTCGTGGCCGACATGGTCCGCTGCGCCGCCCAGATGACACTGGGGGCGCTGCTTCTCCTCGGGCATCCCTCTATCGCGCTGATGGCGGGACTCGCGGCGCTCACCGGAGCCGCGGTGGCCTTCGGCGTCCCGGCGGTGTCACCGCTGGTCATCGGAGTGGTGCCGGCGGAGCGCCGGCTCCGGGTGAACGCCCACATGGGAGTGGCAAGCGGCGTCGCACAGATCGCCGGTCCCGCGCTCGCCGGAGGCCTGACGCTGTGGCTCGGGCCGGGATGGTCCTTCCTGCTGACCGGGATGCTGTTCGCCGGATCCGCGATCACGCTGGGCGGCCTGGTCACGGCTTCGCGGCCGGCGTCCGAACGCGATCACCTCCTCCACGACCTTCGGGAAGGGTGGCGCGAGGCGCGGCGGCACCGCTGGTTCCTGATCAGCGTGGCCGGGCACGGCGTCTGGCACCTCGGGGCGGGCATCCTGCTGACCCTCGGTCCGGTCATCGCCGTACGCAGCCTGGGCGGGGAGTCGGTGTGGGTGGTCGTCGCGCAGGCGGGAACGGTGGCGACGGTGCTCGGCGTCTTCGCGGCCCCCAGGCTGCGGATCCGGCGCCCCCTCGCCGTGGCGGCGGTCGGCGCGGCGGTCTACGCATGCCCGCTCGCCGCCTTCGCGTTCCCCGCGGAGTTGCCCGCCCCGGCGGTGGTCGTGACCGCCGCGTACGTGATCGCCATGCTGGGCGTGGGGATGCTGACGCCGCTGTGGGAGACGGTGGTGCAGCAGCGTGTGGAGCCGCAGGCCCTCGGCCGGGTGGACTCGCTCGACGCGCTGATCTCCTTCGCGGCACGGCCACTCGGGCTCGCCGCGGCCGCGCCGGTCGCCGCCTGGGCCGGCGCCGCGGCACCACTGCTCACGGCGGCGGTGCTGGTGGCCGTGGTCAACCTGGCCGTGCTCGCCCTGCCCGAGGTCCGGCGGCGTACGACGGAGAAGGCGGCGCGGCCCATGCCCGCCTGACATCCGCGGCCGTCGCCCGCCTTCCGCCCCGGCAGCCCTTACGGGTCCTGACGCCGGCGGCCCTCATCGGCCCGGCAGCCTCCTGTCGGCCTGACGCGGGCAACCCTTATCGGCCCGGCAGCTTTCGCCAGCCTGATGCCGGCGGCCCTTATCGGCCCGGCAGCCTTCGCCGGCCTGACACCGGCAGGTGCCCACGTCGTACCAAGTCGCCGTCGGGCATACGAACGCCGTCGGGCATGCGACAAGGGCGCGCCACGCCGGCGGGGGTACGCGAAAACGCCGCACCCCCACGAGGGGGATGCGGCGTGCGCGTCGGTACGACCTACTTGGCGGCCTGCAGAGCGGCGGCGCGCTTGGCGATCGCCGACTTCCGGTTGGCGGCCTGGTTCTTGTGAATGACGCCCTTGCTGACGGCCTTGTCGAGCTGACGGGACGCGGCCTTGAGCGCGACGAGGGCCTCGTCGACGTTGCCCTGGTCGGCAGCCTCGCGGAACTTGCGGACCGCGGTCTTCAGGGACGACTTGACGGCCTTGTTACGCAGCCGGCGCTTCTCGTTCTGCCGGTTGCGCTTGATCTGGGACTTGATGTTCGCCACGAAGAAAGCCTCAGTGTTAAGTCTTGGTCGGATGGGGCGCGCGGGCTGGTGAGAGGGCGCGCCACACGCAGTTGGACAGGATACCAACAGCCCGGGTCGCCGCTCAAATCAACGACGACAGGGCCGCCCCGCTCATGCTATCGCGGCTGGGCCGCCGCGGTCCGCACATCAGGCCGCCCACCTTATGAGTCCGCGCCGGCCGGTCTACGAGTCCACGCTCCCTCGGGCGGGCCGCTCTACGAGTCCACGCTCCCTCGGGCGGGCCGCTCTACGAGTCCACGCTCCCTCGGGCGGGCCGCTCTACGAGTTCGCGATCCCTCAGGCTGGCCTGCCCTAGGAGTCCACGCTCCCTCGGGCGCCGCCGCGCACCCAGAACCGCTCGTACTCCGTCCAGTCCTCCTCCGTGGCCGCGAAGTCGACGTACAGGGCCAGGCCGAACTCGGTGCGCGGGCCGTGCTCGCTGAGCGCGAGCCGCGCGCCCTCGGCCGCGGTCTCGACGCTCTCGGCCGAGTCGCCGTACCAGACACCGTGGTCGTGGTACGCCGGAGCCCCGATGAGAAGGGTCTTGTCCTCCGGCACCAGGCCGAGGGCGAGCGAGGTCTGCCGCGCGACGTAGCCGCCGTAGAGGGAGTTGAGCGGCGTCCATGAGTCGTACGTCATGATCGCGACCTGGTCGGTGAGGCCGACGACCTGGCGGAAGTAGTCCGGCGTCCAGTATTTGTCGTGGCCGATCGCCAGGGCGGTGGGGGCGCGCAGGCCGGTCAGCGGCTCGATCTGCTGCGTGGCGACCGACAGCAGCCGGGTGCCGATGGCCTGCCGGGTCTCGCGCAGGACGCTGAGGAACGACCCGTCCCCGTCGGAGACCGGTTCGAAGTCGTAATGGATTCCGTCGAACCCGAGGGTGGCCAGGTCGCGGGCCCCCGCCACGACGCGGGCTCGCGTCGCCGGGTCGGCCAGGCTCAGGTGGAGCTTGCCGTTGTCGTTGACCGTCTGGCCGAGCCAGGCGGACACCCGCACGTCCGGCACGTTCTTCCGCCACCATTTCAGGAAATTTCTGGCGTTGGTGTAGCGGTCGGGCGGCAGAGTCCCGTCGTACTTGAACGGCCCGCTGTGGACGTACACGTCTTTGATCCCGCTCGCGCGCAGCCGTACGGCGAGGGCCCGCACGTCGGCCTCGGTGCGGCGGCCGTCCACCCACGCGTGGCCCATCCACAGGGCGTCGTGCCCGGTGGTCCTGGCCCATCCGGCCGGCGTGCCGGCGTACTGCAGGCGCAGCGCGGCGGCGCCGGCCAGGCCGAGCGTGAGCGGCACGGCCACGACGACGATGGCGGCTAATCGCAGAACACGTCTGGTGGTCAAGGCAAGCACCCGGACATGCCACCATGGAGGGTGGCTGGTCCGCCAGCCTCGGGAGGGCCCGCCGAGCGCGAGGCGAGGCGGACGGCCCGCCCGATCAGCAGTCAATCATCTTGTCGAAACGGACCTCGGTGCGCACTCAGCCTGGCCAGACCGACCCCGCGTTGATCCGCAACTTCTGCATCATCGCGCATATCGACCATGGCAAGTCGACACTCGCCGACCGGATGCTGCAGCTCACCGGTGTGGTGGACGACAGGTCGATGCGCGCGCAATACCTCGACCGCATGGACATCGAGCGGGAGCGGGGCATCACCATCAAGTCGCAGGCCGTGCGGCTCCCGTGGAACGGCCACGTCCTCAACATGATCGACACTCCCGGCCACGTGGACTTCACCTATGAGGTATCCCGGTCGCTGGAGGCGTGCGAGGGCGCGATCCTGCTGGTCGACGCGGCGCAGGGCATCGAGGCCCAGACGCTGGCCAACCTCTACCTGGCCATGAACGCCGACCTCCACATCATCCCGGTGCTCAACAAGATCGACCTGCCCGCCGCGCAGCCGGACAAGTACGCCGAGGAGATCGCGGGCCTCATCGGCTGCGACCCCTCCGACGTGCTGCGGGTGTCCGGCAAGACCGGCGAGGGGGTCAAGGAGCTGCTCGACCACGTCGTGGAGCACGTCCCGGCGCCTGTGGGGCAGCCCGACGTCCCGGCCCGGGCGCTGATCTTCGACTCGGTGTACGACACCTATCGGGGCGTCGTGACGTACGTCAGGGTGGTCGACGGCCACCTCTCCAAGCGCGAGCGCGTGCTGATGATGTCCACCGGCGCGCAGCACGAGCTGCTGGAGATCGGCGTCATCTCGCCCGAGCCCATGCCGTCCGACCGGGGGCTCGGCGTCGGCGAGGTGGGCTACCTGATCACCGGTGTGAAGGACGTGCGCCAGTCCCGCGTCGGTGACACGGTCACCAACGCGGCCAAGCCCGCCGCCGAGGCCCTGGGCGGTTACGAGCACCCCAAGCCGATGGTCTACTCCGGGCTCTATCCGATCGACGGCGACGACTACCCCGAGCTGCGCGAGGCCCTCGACAAGCTGCGGCTGAACGACGCCGCGCTCGTGTACGAGCCGGAGACCTCGGCGGCGCTCGGCTTCGGCTTCCGCTGCGGCTTCCTCGGCCTGCTGCACATGGAGATCGTCCGGGAGCGGCTGGAGCGCGAGTTCAACCTCTCGCTGATCTCGACCTCGCCCAACGTCATCTACCGGGTGATCATGGAGGACGGCAAGGAGCACGTCGTCACCAACCCGTCGGAGTTCCCGGCCGGGAAGATCGGCCAGATCTTCGAGCCGGTGGTGAAGGCCACGGTGCTCGCGCCGGCCGAGTTCATCGGCGCGATCATGGAACTGTGCCAGGGCCGCCGCGGGCAGCTCCAGGGCATGGACTACCTGTCGGAGGACCGGGTCGAGATCCGCTACACGCTCCCGCTCGGCGAGATCATCTTCGACTTCTTCGACCAGCTCAAGTCGAAGACCCGCGGGTACGCCTCGCTCGACTACGAGCCGTCCGGAGAGCAGGAGGCCGACCTGGTCAAGGTGGACATCCTGCTGCAGGGCGAGACCGTGGACGCGTTCAGCGCGATCGTCCACCGCGAGAAGGCGTACGCCTACGGCGTGGAGATGGCCAAGAAGCTCAAGGAGCTCATCCCGCGGCAGCAGTTCGAGGTGCCCATCCAGGCCGCGATCGGCGCGCGCGTCATCGCCCGGGAGAACATCCGGGCCATGCGCAAGGACGTCCTCGCCAAGTGCTACGGCGGTGACATCAGCCGTAAGCGCAAGCTGCTGGAGAAGCAGAAGGAAGGCAAGAAGCGGATGAAGATGGTCGGCCGGGTGGAGGTCCCGCAGGAGGCCTTCGTCGCCGCCCTCTCGTCCGAGGCCCCGGACAAGAACAAGAAGTAGCCGTCCCTCTGTTGACCAGAACTTAATTGCGATCGCGGAGAAACATGACCATCGGTTAACGTTTGGTCATGCGCATCCTCTCTGTGAACGTGGGCCGGGCCGTGGACGCCGACTGGGCCGGCAACCTGCGGCGCACCGCGATCGACAAGCGGAAGATCGAGGGCCGGATCGCCGTCCGCGAGAACGGTCTCGCGGGCGACGAGCGCGCCGACGTCGCCAACCACGGCCATCCGGACCAGGCGGTGTACGCGTACGCGCGGGAGGACTACGACTGGTGGGAGCCCATCATGGGCCGCGATCTGCGTGACGGCCAGTTCGGGGAGAACCTCACGACGTCCGGGGCCGACGTGACCGGCGCGGTCCTCGGGGAGCGGTGGCGGGTCGGCACGGCCGTCCTGGAGGTCACCGCCCCCCGCATCCCCTGCGTGGTGTTCCGCAACTGGCTGGACGAGCGCGGCTGGGTGAAGCGCTTCACCGACGCGAACCGCACCGGGGCGTACTTCCGGGTGGTCGAGCAGGGCGAGCTCGGCGCCGGCGACGAGATCGAGGTGCTCTACCGGCCTTCGAACGGCGTGACGATCGCCGAGTCGTTCCGGGCCTACCACGGCGACCGCGACCTGATGCTGCGGATCCTCGATCTCCCCGGCCACAGCGACAAGTGGGACCGGATCGCCGAGCGCGTGCTCGGAGATCGCAGCGGCGTCGTCGCAACCTGATCACGAAACACCCGCGGCCCTCGGCCTCGGTGGCGTAGCGATCTACCGTGGCCGTATGAGACGGCTCGCGGGTCTGCTCGTGGTCGGACTGCTCGCCTTCGGAGCGACCGGTTGCACCGTCCCCATCAACGGGATCACCGGTGTCGGCCTCGATCGGGACGGGAACCTCGTCATCGTCCTGGCCTGGTGCGGGCGGCAGCCGGATGGCGTGACCGTCTACCACCGCACGTACTCGGAGGATTCCACTCCCGAGACGTACGACCCTGACGCGAGCGGGCCGGCCAATCCCGCCATCGACGACGCCTCCTATCGGGCTCCCCGGGTGGCGGGGGAGACGGCGTCGTTCCGGATCGACGCCCCCGGGAACGGTTGGAGGGCCGATCAGGGGATCCCCTCATTCGACCCGGACGTCACCTATCGGGCGTACGGCTGGACGCGCGACAACACCTTCTCCACCGCGCATGTCGAGTTCCAGATCAGCGACGCGGGCAAGCTCAGGCGCAACCCGGGCACCGTGCTCGTCAACGACTACGACCCGGAGAGAGACAAGGTCTCCGACGTGCTGCTCCCGCAGGCCGAGTTCGACCGGCAAGGACGGACGAAGTACTGCGACGACTAAGACGGCCGAGCATCCGTTTCCGGCATCACCCGCCTCCGAGCTGCCCGGCCGTTGGAATCCTCGGTTCGCGCCTATGGTGCGCCACGCCGCATCGCGCCCGGCTCCATCGCTCCGTGGTCAGTACACCGAGGCCGTAGACGTCCAGCTCGGAGCCCGCTTTCTCCCGCACCGGGGAGCCGGTCATCCGCAGGGTGATGTGGCTGATCAACCGCGTACGGACCCCTTGGGATCGGAGCGGGCCGCCGAGCGCGGCCAGGATGTCCGCCTGCTGTCCTACTCTTGAGCCCGTGATCGAGTTCCGGCCTGACCAGCTCAAATGGGAAGCCGTCCTCGAAGAGATACGACGGCGTATCCGGACGGGCGAATACCAGGTGGGGCACCCCGTCCCTGGTGAACCGCGCATGGCCGAGGAGTTCGGCATCGCCAAGGGCACCGCACGCCGGGTCATCAACGAGCTGCTCAAGGCCGGAGACGTCTACACCGTGCTCGGCAAGGGCACCTTCAGTCGCCGACCCCGAGACCGGCGGCCCGCCCGGGAGAGACACCGAAGACGAGTGAGGGCCCCCGAACAGATCGGGGGCCTTCGAAGACACCCAGGCAGGGGAGCCGTACGAAGTCCCTCCCCCGGGCCGGGTGTCAGCGGAGGATGGAGTAGAGGGCGGTGGTGAGGGAGGCTTTGGCGTCGTCTTGGTCGATGGACCAGAGCATGGAGCCGCCGAGGCCCTTGAGGCGGATGTAGGCGGCTTTTTCCAGCATGACGGCGGGGTCGTCGTAGGACCAGAACTCGTTGCCGTCGTAGAGCCAGAGGGTGCCGGTGAGCAGGTCGCGGTAGCGTTTGCCGGGTTTGTTGACGAGGATCTTGTAGTCGTCGCTGCCGGGGGCCCAGGTGCCGGGGGCGGGGCCGGTGGCGGTGGCGTAGCGGCCGTCGGCGCGGGAGGTCACTCCGGTCCAGCCCTGGCCGTACGCGGGGACGCCGATGACGATCTTGTTTTTGGGTGCGCCGCGTGCGATGTAGTCGCGTACGGTCTGGTCGACGCTGTATTTGACGTCGTTGGGGTCGCGGCGGTCGGTGAAGAGGTTGGCCTGGTGGCCGGTGCGGTTCTCCCAGGGGCCGTGCAGGTCGTAGCCCTGGACGGTGGCGAAGTCGAGCTGGTCGAAGACCTTCCGCACCTCGAAGCCGGCGTCGATTTTGGTGGCGGCGGCGGGGAGGAAGGCGGTCAGTTGGTCGTGCCGGTCGTGGGCCTTCATCTGGCGGCGGAGTTCGGCCAGGAACAGGGTGAAGTTCTGCTTGTCTTCGGGGCGGATGACGTTGCCGTCGTTTCCGGCGGAGCCTGGCCATTCCCAGTCGAGGTCGATGCCGTCGAAGACGCCGGCGGCGACGCCTGCGGGCAGGCCGGGGAGGTTGCCCTTGAGCCACAGGTCGACGCAGGAGGCCGCGAGCTTGGCGCGGGATTCGGGGGTGAGGACGGCGTCGGAGAAGTGGGCGGAGCCGGTCCAGCCGCCGAGGGAGATGAGGACCTTGAGGCCGGGGTGGCGGGCCTTGAGCTTCTTGAGCTGGCCGAGGTTGCCCTTGAGAGGCTGGTCGTCGGAGTCGGCGACGCCGTCGACGCTTTGGTCGGCGGGCACGGGGCGCTGCCAGTCGGCCCAGGGGTCGGCGGAGTAGCAGGTGCCCTCAGGGCCGACGAACCCGAAGGCGTAGTTGATGTGGGTCAGCTTCCCGGCGGCGCCGCTCGTCTCCACATCCTTGACGTGGTAGTTGCGCCCCTAGTACCTCCCTTCGCGCAACATGTCACCGATGGAATGTCGGCCCAGGGCTTGGCGACCACCATCCAGCGCGATTTCACGTCTGACGTGCTCCGATGCCGTCATGCCGCCGTAGTTCGCGTCGCCAGCACTGATCGCCAGGCACGAAGACAGCGACAGATGACCACCTATCGGCGAGGACTTTCTCTACAAGGTCAAGGCGAGCCGCCTGCGGCGGCTCGCAGCGCGCCGGGCGGCCAGCGGGCCGGGCGTGCGGCTCTCCGGCCGGTCCCGGCCCGCGCCCCCGGCGCCCGCTCCGTCAGCCCCCTTGAACTCCCGAGCGAAATGGCATCCATCGCCCCTTTGGGAATCCGTCGACTGCTTGCATCCTCACTGCTCGTGCGGTGATCTCTACTACCCAGTCAAGCCACCGCCATCAGGATACTCATGCACCGCAGATACGGAACTTAAATGGGTCTTGTCGGTGAGCTGACGAGGGCTGATCTGGTCTGTATGACCAGGGTGTGCGGTATGCCCAAGGCGGCGGCTTCACCCCCCAGGAGCAGCGGCGCCGCGAGGAGGTACGGCTGAGCGCAGCCGTGATGTTCGAGCAGGGGGTCACGAACGCGGCGGTAGCCCGGACGTTGCGGGTCACTCAGCGGTCGGTGGAGCGGTGGCGGCGCGCCTGGCGCGAGGGTGGCACGGCGGCGCTGGCCTCAGCAGGCCCGCACGCGCTGCCCCGGCTCAGCCCGGCGCAGTTCGCCCGGCTGGAGGCCGAGCTGGAACGCGGTCCGCTGGCGCACGGGTTCGCCGACCAGCGCTGGACGCTGATGCGGATCAAGACGCTGATCGGCAGGATGTTCCACCTCGGCTACACCGTTCAGGGGGTGTGGTACCTGCTGCGGCGTAACGGCTGGTCGTGCCAGCGCCCCGCCCGCCGGGCGATCGAGCGGGACGAGGCCGCGATCGAGGTGTGGAAGAAGGAGGTCTGGCCGCAGGTGGAAGATCCGCGGCGGCCGACGGCGCCTGGATCTGCTTCGAAGACGAAGCCGGTCAAGGGCTGAGGCCGCCTCGCGCACGAACGTGGGGCCGGCGCGGGCACACGCCGGTGGTACACGTCCGCGGGCGCGGAAGCGGACGGGTGAACATCGCCGCCCTGGTCTGCTACAAACCCGGCGAACGCTCCCGGCTGATCTACCGCCTGCACGTCTACCGCGGCCGCAAAGGCGAGCCCAAGACCTTCGGCTGGATGGACTACCGCGACCTGATCCTTCATGCCCACGCCCAGCTCGGCGCCCCGATCGTGCTGGTCTGGGACAACCTCAACCTGCACCTAGGGCGCGTATCGGGTTGTGATCAATTTGTGGGATTCGCCTGTCCATCGTGGCTTGATCCGGTAGATCGGCGTGTGTGACGTGTGCGCAGCTGACGGATGAGGAATGGGAGTTCATCAAGCCATATCTCCCGATCGGCAGGTTCGGCCCGTACCCTGAGCGGCTGCGGCAGCAGTTCGAGGGGGTGATCTGGCGGTTCCGGACGGGTGGGCAGTGGCGGGAGATCCCGCAGGAGTTCGGAGCCTGGCAGACCGTTCACAACCGCTTCCGGCAGTGGAGGGATGCCGGCGTCTTCGAAGTCCTGCTTGAAGGGGCGATCGCGGAAGCCGCCAAACGCGGCGAGGTGGACTTATCCCTGGTCAGTGTGGACTCCACCACCGCTCGGGCGCACCACGACGCCGCCGGGATGCACCTTGACCCGGACGTGCTGGCCGCCTTGGAGAAGGCTGCCGAACAGGAGCGGGCCCGGCAAAAGGGGGCGACCGGGAAGGACAACAGGAGCAGGACGCCCGAAACGACGCCGAAGCAGAACAACGGCGGCACATCCGGCGGCGGCGCAGGCTCCGGTTGAAAGCTGCCCTGCTCGGACGCTCCAGGGGTGGGCAGACCAGCAAGATTCACCTCGCCGCCGACCGCAGGTGCCGCCCCTTGGCGTTCGTCGTGACCGCGGGGCAGGCCGCCGACAGCCCGCAGTTCATCCCCGTGCTGAAGAAAGTACGCGTCCGGGTACCCGTCGGCCGTCCCCGCACCCGGCCCGGCGCGGTCGCCGGCGACAAGGCCTACTCCTCCCGCGGCAACCGCGCCTACCTACGCGGACGTCGTATCAAGGCGGTCATCCCGGAAAAGAGGGACCAGGCCGCCAACCGGAAGAAGAAGGGCAGCAAGGGCGGCCGGCCCGTCAGTCACGACGCCGGCCTGTACAAGGAGCGGAACACCGTCGAGCGCCTGATCAACAAGCTGAAGGCCTGGCGAGGCATCGCCACCCGCTACGACAAAACCCCTGCGAGTTACCTCGCCGGCCTCCACCTCCGCGCCGCGATGATCTGGATCAGAGACCTCACCCAGGCCACCCCTTGATCACAACCAAATACACGCCCTAGTGCCCGGGATGAAGACCTTCGCCGCCGAGCACGCCGACTGGCTCACCATCGTCCAGCTCCCCGCCTACGCCCCCGACCTCAACCCCACCGAGGGCATCTGGTCCCTGCTCAAACGCGGCGCCCTGGCCAACCTCGCCGCCGCCGACCTGCCCCAGCTCGTCCGCGTCATCAAGCGCGCCCTGAAGAAGATCCAGTACCGGGCCCACCTCATCGACGGATGCCTCCCACCGACCGGCCTGACCATGAGAACGGGAGGCGACATCACGAATTAAAGGTCAGTAGCGCCGTGACGACCAGCCGTGGTCCCCGCCGAGGTTAGTCATAGAACCCTTTCCGGCCGATGGCTGGCCATCGGGAAAGTTATTCTCCGCGGCACCATAGTCACAGAAAGATATCTCTTTACTTTTGTGGAAAGTCTATGTGAAGATCAATTGGTTTGGTCACTGCCGCCCGGAACGACCGGGGGTGAACCCTGCTGCGATTGGAGGCACGTGGGTCGCTCATCGTACATCCGGAAAAAATTCGGTGTACTGGCTGGGTTGACAACCGCCGGCATCATCGTCTCTCTTAGCATTGTCGGCCAGGGGACTGCTGATTCCGCTATCGTCACCAGCCCGTCGCCAACTGTTCAGAAGGATGAGGTATCGACGGCAAAGGCAGCCGCTAAGGCTCGAGGATCGGAAGTGGAGATTACGTCCGCCAGGCGTGAAGACTCCACCCTCTATGCTCTCCCAGATGGCACCTTCCGAGTAGAAATGCACGCTGGCCCGATCCGGGTCAGCAGGAACGGTCAGTTCGTCCCCATCGACACTACGCTGGTCGAAGATAATGGTGAGCTTAAGCCAAAGGCGGCTAAGTCCAACGTCTCGTTTTCTGTCGGCGGACCGGGTCCAGTTGTCCGGTTCGACGACGGGCACGGTCTTCGCACAGTTGGATGGCCCAAGGCCCTTTCTCGCCCGCAGATCAGCGGCAATGAGGCCATCTATCGGAATGCTGTGACCGGAGGCGACCTGGTCCTCAAGGCAACACCGACCGGCTTCACCCAGTCGATCGTGCTACGTGAACGCCCGAAGAAGCCTACGGAGATTCGCATCCCCGTAGACCTCCCCCAGGGGCAGCAGTACAAGCTTTCGGCAGGCGGAAAGCTGCGGCTGACGGGAGCTAAAGATGAAACGCTGGCGACGGCCGGGCCCCTGCGCATGGCTGATGCCGGCGCCGAGCGTTCACCCGATACGGGACACGTAGGAGACGTCCCAGGGAAGGTCGAGAAAACCAGCACCGGTACCGCACTGGTACTGCAACCCGACCAAACTTTCCTCGCCGACCCCGCAGTTCAGTACCCCGTCACGCTCACTACATCGTCCTGGGTGGGGGCGGGCCTGCAGGACGACGTGTTCGTGAGCAGCGACTACCCAAATGCTATCGGGGATGCGACCTGGCTGCACGCGGGCAAGTTCGGCAGCGGCAGCAAGACCGCACGGACGTACATCCGCTTCAATGCCGGGGGACCTCTTCGTGGAGCGAGGATCCTCAACGCGGACCTACGCCTATGGAACTATAAGTCCAACGCATGCGGCTCCTCTGTCGGCTCGGGAATTCAGGTCCGACGTGTTACCAGCGACTGGATGCAAAGCACATTAACCCTGTCTAATCAGCCTTCAACGACGACATCTGGCGCGATCACTCAGAAAGCTGCAGCCGGGGATCCCAACTGCGCCGAGGCGGAGCTCTACTACTCCATCGAGAACATCGTTCAGGCCTGGGCAGATGGTGCCTCCGACTACGGGGTCCAACTGCGGGCAGCAAATGAGTCGGACGCCACCAACTGGCGAATGTATCGCTCGTCGGAGAGCGCCGGAACTGGGCCGGTTCTGTTCATCAACTTTGAGACAGATGCACCGGATTCCGTCGACTTCACGCTGTTTGACGGGTCGCCCACGGTTCCGCTGAATGGTACGGAATATGACTTCTCTTCCCTCTCAAGTGTCCCCGACATGTCAGAGGAGGACCTGACAGAGCTGGTAACCACGGGACAGGTGACTCGAGAGCCGGTACTCGCCGACGACTCGGGCATCGAGTCGCCGATCGCCAGCGATCCCGAGGCGCATCCGCGCTATGACGAACCTCAAACGGGGGAGCCAACGGACGACGGCCCCACCCCGTCACCCTCACCTACCCCGCCAGCGACGGGATCCACGCTTAATGCCAACCCATCCTTCGAAGAGGGGATATCCCCCTGGTATCCATGGTGGGGGGACGATGAACTCACTCAGTCGACCGAACAGGCGCACGAGGGGGCGGCGTCAGCGAAGCTCTCGCTTGGAGCACCGGAATGCTGCACAGGTATGGCGCAAGATCTTTCCGTGACGCCCGGTACTTATGAGATCACAGGGTGGATTCGCCCTGACGCGGATGCGACAGGTTTCTACGGTGTCGATTGGTATGACGCCGACTGGAACTTCCTGGACTCCTCATCTGACTTCGGCGAGCTTACATCGGGTCGATGGCAACCGCTGCAGAGCGTCGTAGTAACTGCGCCGGCGGGAACGGCGAACGCCGTTCTGTGGACAGAGGCGGACTTTACGGATGAGTCTCTGCATACAGTATACCTAGATGACCTGCGAATGGCCCCTGTAGTAGGTGCGGCAGCTGCGCGCCAGGCTGCAGCGAGAAGGTCTGACGGTAAGGCTCCTCGGCTCCTCACGGAACTTCGGGACAAAGTCAAGAGGGATCACTCTGGCAGGGCAACTCAGAGAAGCACGGGCAATGCAGTCAATCACGAGCAGGTGAACACATCGCAGCTAGCGGCGGAACCCGCGGGCTCGTTCGACCTTCTCGCGTTTTGGCGAGACAAGGGCGGAAAGAAAATAAACTACCGAAAAGGATGGTTTGATCCGATCCTGGACAGAGGCTTCGGGCATATAAAGATCACGCAGAAGCACAACCTCACCGTCACGGCAGCCTACTACATGACCAAGAGCCCGATACGAGGAATCCAGCAACCGGATTCAATCCTTGTGTCCAGATTTCACTATCTCGCCACAGCATACGATAATCATTGCTCGGGTATTCTGCGGTGGAAGAGATGTAGAACCGTTCGCACTATGAACACAAGGACGATCGTTGACTTCAACACAGAGCCGTGGAAGTATGCGGACACGTTCGGAGTAGTTACGGCATACTGTGAGGGGGTAACCTGGTGTCCGGACTGGGTAGGGGGCAACCCGGTCCACCCGATTCTACCAATTCCGTATAAGCCGTAAGAGGTAAGGTTGAGGATCGACGACAGACGCGACGGCGGTGCGCCGGATGTGGTAAAGTGCCTTCGGCTACTTTCTGAGGTGGCAGCACTACAGAAAGCTAATGCCGATATCGGCATCGGCATCGCGTCCATCGCTTTTCATGCACGGTATGCGACGCTGACCATAGAACAGCCTGGCCGTAGCACAGTCGATGTCAGTGTCGATTACTCATCCTCCCGAGGGGAGGCCCTCTCTGATGCGCTCATTGGCGAGGGTTTCCCCGCCCGCCCTGTGCCGCGAGATGACGGAACTCTAGGGATGCCGTCGCCAGCGGATTCCGCTCTTCACAAGCATGCTTGGATCCTGAAGCAGATTGCATACGGTTCCGACCCCTGGACTGTTTATGGTCGGACATGGTCTGGGGAACTTATGGCCATCTGCTTTTCCCGTAATGGCTACACGGATGTCGTCTTCCGTATCGACGGTTATGAGCGAACGCTGACACTCTCCGTGTCGCACAGTGAAGACCCTGATCTCCTTATTGGCTTGAACTATTCAATGGTTGACTTGATAAGTCGTTATTGCGAGGGCCTCCACCATCTGAATGGGTTGGAGATCGGGGAAACTTCTGGAGGTGTGCGGGTGTTCATTTAGTCAAAGTTGTCATCGATAACTGACTGTCCATGCTATATCGCGGCGGCATTCCGCACGGGTCGCGGGGTCAACGAGGCCGGCGGTGGGGGAACGGTGACCGGCCACACAAGTTGGTGGGATGTGACCAAGTCGCCGCTTCCGTCCAGCCTTCTCGCGACGGCCGCAGATGATTCCGGTTGTGCCCGCGCCGTTTGCTGTTAACGAAACCTCTAGTACTCCAGTGACACTTCGCGATCTTCGCGGTTGAGGTGGCATGGGAACGGCCACCACGTGATCATTCGGAGTTTGTGAAGACATCTGAAGATCGCGTGATGGCCGTGGCCGACAGCGTAGACCCCGACCGCTGGATCGTCACCCTCAATGAGCTGATGGCGCGGATCGCGCACCGGTTCGGCCGCATCGAGCCACGTCGCGCGGCGAACGCCTACGTCCGGGGCCTGTTGTCCGGCGTCGAGCGGAAGAACTGCTGGAACCTGGCCGAACACGCCGGGCTGAACGGCCCGCAGAGCATGCAGCGCCTGCTGCGCACCGCGCGCTGGGACGCCGAGGCCGTCCGCGACGACGTCCGCGGCTACGTGAGCGAGCACCTCGGCGCGGGCGGTGTCCTGATCGTGGATGAGACCGGCTTCCTCAAAAAGGGCCTCCGATCGGCCGGCGTGCAACGCCAGTACACCGGTACCGCCGGCCGGATCGAAAACAGCCAGGTCGGCGTGTTCTTGGCCTACGCCACCCCGCGCGGCCGCGCCTTGATCGATCGCCGTCTGTACCTGCCCGAGCACTCCTGGCGGGCCGACCAGTCCCGCTGCCGCTCCGCCGGCGTCCCGGACGAGATCGCCTTCGCCACCAAACCCGCCCTGGCCGCGCAGATGATCGCCGCCGCGTTGGACGCCGGGATCGACGCACCCTGGGTGACCGGCGATGAGGTCTACGGCCAAGATCCGCGCCTGCGCGCCCTGCTGGAAGCGCGGCAGGTGGGGTATGTGCTGGTGATCGCGGGCACGGCCCGCATCCGGTGCGAGGGCCTCGACTGGAAGGCCGCCCAGATCGCCGCGCACGTCCCAGATGCGCACTGGCACCGCTACAGCGCCGGGCGTGGCGCCAAGGGACACCGCTGGTACGCCTGGGCCTGGACCCGCATCGACACCCACCGGCCCGGTCACCGGTGGCTGCTGATCCGCCGCAATCCGGTCACCGGGGAACTGGCTTTCTACCGCTGCTACGCACCCACCCCGATGCCGCTGGCCGCCCTGGTGCGCATCGCCGGCATCCGATGGACGGTGGAGGAGTCCTTCCAGGCCGCCAAAGGCCAGGTCGGGCTGGACCACTACCAGGTCCGCAGTTGGGACGGCTGGCACCGCCACATCACGTTGGCGATGCTCGCCCTGGCCTTCCTCGCGGCCCTGGCCGCCTCCCAGCCCGACGACGACCACGCGCATCTGCCCTTGACCATGCCCGAGATCCGCCGCCTACTGGCCGCCCTCACCCTTACCCGACACCGCCGCACCGAGGAGATCCTGCACTGGTCACACTGGCGACGCCGCCACCAAGCCACCGCCCGCCGATGCCACTACCAGCGCAGATCCCACCCATGATCTCAATGTGTCACTGGAGTACTAGGGCGATCCCCGCCGCCCTGCCCCCGCTGCTCGATTGTTCGTGGCCCTTGGTGGGACTGTACAAACAACGGTGTAACTCCTGATCAAGGAGACACCTGTGACGAGTACGGTGATCCAGCAGTCTGAGGCGCTGGACCTGGAGGACACCGCGGTGGCGCGGAAAGAGCATGAGGCGTCGGATCGTGAGCTGGTGGCCCGCCTGGTCGGCCAGGCCCGCGCCGAGGGGCTGGAGCTGGTCGGGGAGAACGGGCTGCTGGGCCGGCTGACCAAGCTGGTTTTGGAGTCGGCCCTGGAAGGCGAGCTGACCGACCACCTCGGCTACGACAAGCATGATCCGGCCGGTCGCGGCAGCGGCAACTCCCGTAACGGCACCCGGACCAAGACGGTCATCACCGACGTCGGGCCGGTCGAGATCGACGTGCCTCGGGATCGGGACGCCAGCTTCGAACCGAAGATCGTGCGCAAGCGGCAGCGGCGGCTGCCGGGTGTGGATGAGATGGTCATCTCGCTGGCCGCCAAGGGCCTGACCACCGGGGAGATCTCGGCGCACCTGGCCGAGGTCTACGGGGCGGAGGTGTCCAAGCAGACCATCTCCACGATCACCGACGCGGTGATCGAGGGCATGGCCGAGTGGCAGAACCGCCCTCTGGATCCCGTCTACCCGGTGGTGTTCATCGACGCCATCCACGTCAAGATCCGTGATGGGCAGGTGGCCAACCGGCCGATCTATGTGGCGTTGGCGGTCACCGCCGACGGTGAGCGCGACATTCTCGGGTTGTGGGCCGGCGACGGCGGTGAGGGCGCCAAGTTCTGGCTGCACGTGCTGACCGAGATCAAGAACCGGGGCGTCGCCGATGTGCTCATGATGGTCTGCGACGGCCTCAAAGGGCTGCCGCAGGCCATCGAGCAGGTCTGGCCGCAGACCGTGGTGCAGACCTGCGTGGTGCACCTGCTGCGCGCTTCCTTCCGCTACGCCGCACGCCAGCACTGGGACGCCATCGCCAAGGCGCTGCGGCCGGTCTACACCGCCCCGACCGAGGCCGCCGCGCTCGAGCGGTTCGCCGAGTTCGCCGAGGTCTGGGGCGGCAAGTACCCGGCGATCGTGAAGTTGTGGCAGGACGCCTGGGCGGAGTTCGTGCCGTTCCTGTCCTTTGATGTGGAGATCCGCCGGGTGATCTGCTCGACGAACGCGATCGAGTCGGTCAACGCCCGGATCCGCCGGGCGGTCAAGGCCCGCGGCCACTTCCCCAACGAGCAGGCCGCGCTCAAGTGCGTCTACATGGCCATCATGAGCCTGGACCCGACGGGCAAGGGCCGCAAACGCTGGATGAACCGGTGGAAGGCCGCCCTGAACGCCTTCGAGATCACCTTCGAAGGCCGACTGTCAGCAACCCGCCGCTAGAACAAACCGAAGCCGAGTTACACCGTTCGCTGGACAGGCCCGACCGAGGGTCCGTCCAGTCAACGGTGTAACTCGCGGCTGATTTCTTCTATCGCGAGGCCGGGGACAGCCGGCCTTCGAAGGTGATGGCGAAGGCGTTGAGGGCGGCCTTCCAGCGGGTGACCCAGCGTTTGCGGCCCTTGCCCGTGGGGTCGAGACTCATGATCGCCATGTAGACGCACTTGAGCGCGGCCTGCTCGTTGGGGAAGTGGCCGCGGGCCTTGACCGCCCGGCGGATGCGGGCGTTGACCGACTCGATCGCGTTCGTCGAGCAGATCACCCGGCGGATCTCGGCATCGAAGTTGAGGAAGGGCACGAACTCGGCCCAGGCGTCCTCCCACAGCTTCACGATCGCCGGATACCGGCTGCCCCAGGCCTCGGCGAACTCCATGAACCGCTCCAGCGCCGCCGCCTCGGTCGGGGCTGTGTAAACAGGCCGCAGCGCTTTGGCGATCGCGTCCCAGTGCTGGCGGGCGGCGTACCGGAAGCTGGCGCGCAGCAGGTGCACCACACAGGTCTGCACCACCGCCTGGGGCCAGACCTGCTCGATCGCCTGCGGCAGGCCCTTGAGCCCGTCGCAGACCACCATCAGCGCATCACCCGCACCGCGGTTCTTGATCTCGGTCAGCACGTGCAGCCAGAACTTGGCGCCCTCACCGCCGTCACCGGCCCACAGGCCGAGGATGTCGCGTTCGCCGTCGACCGTCACAGCCAGGGCGACGTAGATGGGCCGATTGGCGACCTGACCATCGCGGATCTTCACGTGGATCGCGTCGATGAACACCACCGGGTAGACGGGGTCGAGCGGCCGGTTCTGCCACTCGGTCATGCCCTCGATCACCTTGTCGGTGATGGTGGAGATGGTCTGCTTGGATACCTGCGCGCCGTACACCTCGGCCAGGTGCGCGGAGATCTCGCCCGTGGTCAGGCCCTTGGCAGCGAGCGAGATGACCATCTCATCGACGCCGGACAGGCGCCGCTGCCGCTTGGCCACGATCTTCGGCTCGAAGCTGGCGTCCCGGTCCCGCGGCACATCGATCTCGACGGGCCCGACGTCGGTGATCACCGTCTTGGTACGGGTGCCGTTCCGGGCGTTGCCCGTCTGGCTCGCGCCGCGTTCGTGCTTGTCGTAGCCGAGATGGTCGGTGAGTTCGCCTTCCAAGGCGGACTCCAGCACCAGCTTGGTCAGCCGGCCCAGCAGCCCGTTGTCGCCGACCAGCTCCAGGCCATCAGCGCGGGCCTGCTCGACCAGCTTGGCCACCAGTTCCTGCTCTGAGGCCTGCGGCTTCTTACGCGCCACCGCGGCGTCCTCCAGGTCATTCGTCGCTTCCGATGCCTGGATCACAGTAGTCATCGATGCGTTCTCCTTGATCAGGAGTTACACCGAAGACCGTACAGTCCCGTCGGCGAAGACCCGCCCGTCGCGGTAGGTGAAGGCTTCCACGAAGCGCTCGTAGTCGCCGGGACGGCGTGCCAGCCGGTCCTCAGCGACGATGACCACACCTTCTATAGGTGTCCCGTCCGCGAGGCGTCCGGCCCGCAGCGCCTTGACCATCGCCTCGAAGGCGTCGCGTACGACGTTGGCCTTGGCGGCGGACTTGTCGTTGTCGGTGAACTCGTGGACGATCGTCCAGCCGAGCCGCCCGGCGGTCTCTCGGTTGACCTTGTGCTGATCCTGTACGCCGTGCTCGTCTCCACGGCCGTCGGACGAGATGCGCGCGTACGAGACGACAGGGACAACCTCTGGCATGGGGGCCTCCTCGAAGTTTGCACTCCGAGGAAGGTTCTAACCGTAGATGCCCCACTGGATGAAGTAGGCCACCCGCTTGTAGCGGTCTCCGTCGCCGGTGGTGGCCTGGGCCGCTGACGGCGCTAATCCGGCCGCCAGGGTGGCGGCGACCGCCGCGGCGAGAGTCCTTCTCATGAGCACGCCGGCCTCCAAAGCGCTTTTTATAGGAAAGTTTCCTGTAAATTGCCGCGATCGTAGACCGGGGTGATCGGGGCGTCAATGGCAGCGTCCGAGTGCGGCGGGCCGGCGCCACGCACGCGATCATGCCGCCACACGCGCGACCGTGCTGCCACGCGTGCGACGGCGCCTCGCGCGCGACCACGGCGTCGTACGCACTTAGTTCGGGCGCTGCCATGCGAACGGTGACGGGGTCACGGATGCATGAGAAGCAGGGGGTCGCAGGTGTCGCTTCCATCCGCCTTGGACGTCCCCGGTTTCTCCAGGCTCCTCTCGCTGTTGACGATGTAGTAGCCGCCGAAGGGCCGAGGTATCACGATCAGCGTCTGGAGGTACATGATCGCCTGAGCCTTGGCGATGGTCCCTCCGTGCGGCGTGTGGACCAGCATGCTCCTGAGCATGGCGAAGAGATTGTCGTGGGTGAATCCCCCCCAGATGAGCACGCGGTAGGTGTGTTGGATGTTCGTGTGGTGCTGCTCGCTGTAGCCGGTGATCGACACGCGCGTGTCCGCCCAATTCTCTACGGTTCTGGCGGCCAGCTTGTCCTGGGCGACGAGGTCGTTATAGGACTCCGGGCGCGCCCGCGCCATGTGGATGTGCAACTGGTCGAGCTGTCTCGCCGGCCTCGAATTGATCCCCAATCCCACCGGGGCGGGAACCTCGGTGGGCTGCTGGGTGGCGCAGTAGTCGGCGGCGCTCCAATAATTCGGTGCGGTGCTGCAGCAGATCCACGGACACTCGATGCCGTTGATCCGCTTGGTGGGGATGAGGAGGTAGTTGACGTACTTCTTCTTGCTCGGGTTGCCCTTCATCACCACGAAGTCTGGGTGGTTCTGCAGGCAGGTGCCTTTTTTGAAGCAGTCCTGACTTTTTGTCCAGAGGGGCTCCTTACTGTGGGGATTGCCGCAATCATTTTCGTCGGGGTCTGGGCCGCATGTCGGTGAAGGCGCGGAGAGCGCGTGCCCGGCGCCGGCGAGAATGCTCGCGCCTGTGAGTATGGTGGCGCCCGCCATACTGGAGAACTGGATGAACCGGCGCCGCGTCAGCTCGCTCGCCTCGTCGTTTTCATGCATGACTACCCCCGACAACCCGCATCTGTTGCTATTTGCCGCGATCTTCGCGCGCCTTGCGGTTCAGGCCGTACGCGAGACCGGAAACGGCGTCGTCAGTGAAAGATCGACGCACTCGGCGAGGTTGATCCCCCCTCTGGTGGCCGGTAAAAGCCCCTGGCGCAGGCTTGATTTTCCGTAGGAAAGATCGGAACACTTCCCCGGGGGGTCGAGAGAATCTCCTGGCGCGCGGCGAACGGACCCGGAAATCTCGGCCGGGCGAATGCTCATAAGAGATATTCCGGCATCGCATATCGTGCGATATTCGGGCGAGAGCGAAAAACCGGCAGTGATACCAGACCGGGCGTCGAGGGCAGGGGGCGAGTGGCGGCAGACTGGAGAGTGTGCCTTCCGTGCTTCCCGACGGCGATCCCGTCCCCCCGAGCGGCGAGCTGCCGTCCGAGGCCCTCGACGGGCTCGGCTCCCGTCCGTTCGGCTTCTACGTCCACGTCCCGTTCTGCGCGACGCGCTGCGGCTACTGCGACTTCAACACCTACACGGCGTCCGAGCTGGGGCCCGGCGCATCACAGCGCGACTACGCCGCCACCGCGGTCGAGGAGATACGGCTGGCCCGGCGCGTGCTGGGAGACGCCGCGCCGCCCGTTGAGACCGTCTTCTTCGGCGGCGGCACGCCGACCCTGCTGCCCGCCGCCGACCTCGTACGGATCCTGGACGCCATCGGCGAGGAGTTCGGCCTGCGGCCCGGCGCCGAGGTGACGACCGAGGCCAACCCCGAGTCCGTCGACCCGGCCTACCTGAAGGAGCTGCGGGCGGGCGGGTTCACCCGGATGAGCTTCGGCATGCAGAGCGCGGGCGAGCACGTCCTCGCCGTCCTCGACCGGCGGCACACCCCCGGCCGGCCCGCCGAGGCCGTACGAGAGGCCCGCGACGCCGGGTTCGAGCACGTCAACCTCGACCTCATCTACGGCACGCCGGGGGAGAGCGACGACGACTGGAGGGCCTCCCTGGAGGCCGCGCTGGCCGCCGGGCCCGACCACGTCTCGGCGTACTCCCTGATCGTCGAGGACGGCACCCGGCTCGCCGCACGCATCCGGCGCGGCGAGCTGCCGATGCCGGACGACGACGTGGCGGCCGACCGCTACCTGATCGCCGAGGAGATGCTGACGGCCGCGGGCCTGAGCTGGTACGAGATCTCCAACTGGGCGGCGGGAGACGAGGCGCGCTGCCGCCACAACCTGCTCTACTGGACCGGCGGCGACTGGTGGGGGGCCGGGCCGGGGGCGCACAGCCACGTCGGCGGCACCCGCTGGTGGAACGTCAAGCATCCGGCGGCGTACGCCGCCCGGCTGGCGGCCGGGACCTCGCCCGCGCACGCCCGCGAGGTGCTGTCGGCGGAGGACAGGGCCGTCGAAAGGGTCATGCTGGAGCTGCGCCTCGCCTCGGGTCTCCCGCTGGCCGACCTCGCCCCCCAGGCGCGTACGGCGTGCGCGCGGGCACTGGCGGACGGACTGCTGGAGGTGGAGGCGTTCAAGGCGGGCCAGGCCGTGCTCACGCTGCGCGGCAGGCTGCTCGCCGACGCGGTGGTCCGGGACCTCACCCCTTAGATCCGGGATCTCACCCCTTAAACGGGGGCGGTGACGAAGTCGATCAGTTCTTCCACACGGCCGAGGAGCTCGGGCTCCAGGTCGGCGTAGGTCGTGACCCGGCTCAGGATGTGCCGCCACGCCTCCTGGGGGTCCATCCGCCAGCCGAGGGCGGCGATCACGCCCTCCTTCCAGGGCACGCCGCGCGGCACGTCCGGCCAGGCGGGGATGCCGAGCGCCCGGGGCTTGACCGCCTGCCAGATGTCCACGAACGGATGCCCGACGACGAGCACGTCGTCCCCGGACACCCGGGCGGCGATGCGGCTCTCCTTCGAGCCGGGCACCAGGTGGTCGACGAGCACGCCGAGCCGCCTGCCCGGCTCGGGGCCGAACTCCTCGACGATGGCAGGGAGGTCGTCCACCCCTTCGAGGAACTCGACGACGACCCCCTCCACCCGCAGGTCGTGTCCCCAGATCTTCTCCACCAGCGAGGCGTCGTGGACGCCCTCGACGTAGATGCGGCTCCCCTTGGCGACCTGCGCGCGCAGGCCCTCGACCGCGATCGACCCGGAGGCGCTCCGCAGCGGGCCCTTGGGGCCGGCCTGGGGCCGCACCAGCGTCACCGGTTTGCCTTCGAGGAGGAACCCGGCGGGCGTCAGCGGGAACACCCGCCTGCGGCCGAACCGGTCCTCCAGCGTCACGGCCTCCTTGTCGCAGGCCACCACGGCGCCGCAGAAGCGGCCCTCGGCGTCCTCCACCACGAGGTCGGGCTCTGCCGGGACCTCGGGGATCTGCCCCCGCCGTGGCCGCCGCCAGTCTCCGGAAAGCACGTCCCGCCCGTACATGCGGGGAACGCTAGCAAATCACGCCCTGCGGCGGCGGGCCGCGGAGCGGCGCGCGAGTACGACGATCGTCACGATCGGCGCGGCCAGGAAGCCGGCACGACCGGCAGGACGGCGAAGAGCACCCAGGGACCCACAGCAGCGCGGGGCCGGATCGGCCGGGGAGCGGCGTACGGCGGGGGAAACGGGTGCGGCAGCCACAGGGGCGCGCCGGGCCGTGCCGGGGGCATCATGGGCGGGGAACCCGCGTGGTCGCCTCGGCCGGCGCGGGTCTCTGGTGCTCGTGCATAGGGTGAAGAGTCGGCCATGCGGCTTGCGGTCGATTCGCAGCCCGCTTGTCCGTGCCCCCCTGCGCGTTATCGCACCAGGTGGGGTGGTAGCCGTACACTTGGCACTCGGGAACACAGAGTGCCAGAGTCGGTGTTTCCAGGCACAGGGAGGTGACACATTGCTCGACGACCGCAAGCTCGCCGTCCTGCGGGCCATCGTCGAGGACTACGTGTCCACCAACGAGCCGGTGGGGTCCAAGGCCCTGGCGGACAGGCACAACCTCGGCGTCTCTCCGGCGACGATCCGCAACGACATGGCGGCGCTGGAGGAGCAGGGCTACATCACCCAGCCGCACACCAGTGCCGGAAGGGTGCCGACGGACAAGGGATACCGGCTGTTCGTCGACCGGCTGTCCCAGATCAAGCCGCTGTCGGGTGCCGAGCGCAGGGCCATCGAGACCTTCCTCGCCGGGGCCGTGGACCTCGACGAGATCGTCATGCGTACGGTGCGGCTGCTCGCGCAGCTCACCCGTCAGGTCGCGGTGGTGCAGTATCCCTCGCTCACCAGGTCGTCGGTCCGCCATGTGGAGATCGTCCCGCTCGCGGAGCGCCGGGTCATGCTGGTGCTGATCACGAACACCGGGCGGGTCGAGCAGCGTGTGGTCGATCTGCCCGAGGCCATCGCCGACGACCGGATCGCGAATCTGCGCGCCGTGCTCAACGCGTGCCTGGACGGCTGCGGCCTGTCCCAGGTGCCGGAGACGGTGGCCGACATTCCCGACCGCCTGCCCCCCGAGGACAGGCCGGTGGCGGCCACGATCCTCTCCGTGCTGCTTGAGACGCTCGTGGAGCGGCACGAGGAGAAGATCGTCTTCGGTGGCACGGCCAACCTGGCCGCCGCCGACTTCAGCATCGGCCTGCGGGACGTGCTGGAGGCCCTGGAGGAGCAGGTCGTCCTCATCCGCCTGCTGGGGGAGACCGGCGGGCTTTCCGAACTGACCGTCCGCATCGGATCCGAGAACCCCTACAGCGGGCTCCGCGGCACGTCTATCGTGGCCGCCGGATACGGTTCGGGCGACAGAGAACTGGCCCGGCTCGGAGTGCTGGGCCCGACACGAATGGACTATCCGGTGACGATGGGTGCGGTGCGCGCGGTGGCGCGTTACGTCGGCCAGATCCTGGCGGGGTCATAAGTGTCCAACGACTACTACGCGACCCTTGGCGTACGGCGCGACGCCAGCCAGGAAGAGATCAAGAAGGCATACCGCCGTCTTGCCCGTGAGCTGCACCCGGACGTCAACCCCGATCCGGAGACCCAGGAGCGGTTCAAGGAGATCAACCAGGCGTACGAGGTGCTGTCCGACGCGGGCAAGCGCCGCATGTACGACATGGGCGCCGACCCGTTCGGCGGTGGCGGCGGAGCGGGGGCCGGAGCCGGCGGCTTCGGCGCGGGCTTCCCGTTCAGCGACATCATGGACGCCTTCTTCGGCTCGGCGGGCGCCGCGCGGGGGCCCCGCTCCCGTGCCCGCCGGGGCCGCAACGCCACCATCAGGGTCGAGCTCGACCTGGCGGAGGCGGCCTTCGGCACGACCCGCGAGATCGTGGTCGACACGGCCGTGGTCTGCGAGGTCTGCCAGGGCTCCGGGGCGGCGTCCGGCACGCACCCCGACACCTGCGACATGTGTCACGGGCGCGGCGAGGTGTCGCAGGTGACCCGTTCGTTCCTCGGCCAGGTCATGACCTCGCGTCCCTGCCCCCAGTGCGGCGGGTACGGCAGCGTCATCCGGCACCCCTGCATGGAGTGCTCGGGCGAGGGACGGGTGCGGACCCGGCGCACGATCAAGGTCAGGATCCCGGCCGGCGTCGAGGACGGCACGCACATCCAGCTCGCCGGCGAGGGCGAGGTCGGCCCCGGCGGCGGGCCTCCCGGCGACCTGTTCCTGGAGATCGTCGAGCGGCCGCACCAGATCTTCGAGCGGCGCGGCGACGACCTGCACTGCACGGTGGCCATCCCGATGACGGCCGCCGCGCTCGGCACCTCGCTCACGATCGAGACCCTCGACGGCGCGGAGGAGATCGACATCCGGCCCGGCACCCAGGCCGGCCAGGTCATCCCCCTGTACGGCAAGGGCGTCCAGCGGCTCAACGAGACCGGCAGAGGCGACCTGCTGATCCACGTGAACGTCGAGACGCCGAGCAAGCTCGACCCGCAGCAGGAGGAACTGCTGCGCGAGCTGGCGAAGCTGCGCGGCGAGGAGCGCCCGCCCGGCAAGTTCTCCCCGGGCCAGCAGGGCTTCTTCTCCCGCCTGCGGGACGCCTTCAACGGCCGCTGAGCTGATCGCATGACTGTTCCCGTGTTCCTGTCGGACGCGGCCGGCCAGACGGGGGACACGATCGTCCTCGACGGGCCCGAGGGGCGGCACGCCGCCGCCGTACGCCGCCTGCGGCCGGGGGAGCGGATCGACCTGACCGACGGCGCGGGGCGGGTGGCCGAGTGCACGGTCACGGCGGCGGGGAAGGACTCGCTGACCGCCGAGGTGCTGCGCCGCTATGAGGTCCCGCCGCCCCGGCCGAGACTGGTGGTCGTCCAGGGCCTGCCCAAGGGCGACCGGGGCGAGCTCGCGGTCGAGATGATGACCGAGGCCGGGGTCGACGTGATCGTCCCCTGGGCCGCCTCCCGGTGCGTCACCCAGTGGAAGGGCGACCGGGCCGCCAAGGCCCTCGCCCGCTGGCGCGGCACGGCCCGCGAGGCGGCCAAGCAGGCCCGGCGCTTCCATCTGCCCGAGGTGACAGAGCAGGCCACGACCGCGGCGGTCGGCGCGCTCGTCTCGTCGGCGGCGCTCGCGGTCGTCCTGCACGAGGAGGCCGCCGAGCCGCTGAGCCGCCTGCCCCTGCCGGAGGAGCCGGGCGACATCGTGATGATCGTCGGCCCGGAGGGCGGCGTCACCGACGAGGAGATCGCCACGTTGCGGGCCGCGGGAGCCACGCCGGCCCTGCTGGGGCCGACGGTGCTGCGCACCTCGACTGCGGGCGTGGCCGCGGCGGCCGTCCTGATGTCCCGCTGCGGCCGCTGGTGACGCACGGCCGCGGCGCATAGCCCGGCCTCGGCTCATAGTCCGGCCGCGGCGCATAGCCCCGCCACGGCTGACAAAGCCGTCCCGTCAACTCGGAGGCCGGGACCGGCCCGTCCACCGGGCCGCGGACCCCGGCCGACGACCAGGGGGCCGGGTCAGGGCGAGGGCGAGGGCGACGGGGCCGCCGCCGCTTCGGGCGTCGCCGCCTCCGCGGGAGGCGGCGTGCTCGGGGTGACCGGGGGCGCGGACGTCGTGCGCGGAGGCGACGACGGGCGGCGCGAGGCCGACGGCGTCGTCACGGGCGTCTCCTGCGTCACCGACGTGGGCGAGCACGTCGGCGGGAGGGCCGTGTCGGGCTCGATCACCCCGGCCTCGGGGGTGGGCGTGACGCAGGGATCGGACGGCGACGGCGACGGTCTGGTGGTCGCCTCCGTCTTGGGCGTGGGGGTCGGGCTGGGCCGTTCGCGCGACGGGCTCGGGGTGACGGGCACGATCACGACCGGCCGCGAGGGCTCCGCCGGGTTGGGCGGCCGGATCACCGACGAGGTGTCCCTGTTGTCCTCACGTTCGTCGCCGGCGTTGGAGATGCCCGTTGATTGCGCCACCTGGTCGCGCAGGCCGGGGACGATCATCACGACCGCGCCCGCCACGAGCACGGCCCCGGCGGCGGCCGCTCCGACCCGCCGCCACAGCAGGTGCCGCAGGCCGCGCAGACCACGCTGCTCGATCCGCCCGCGGATGATTTCGAGTCCATCGGGAGACGGCACGACCGAGTCCGCCTCCGCGCGCAGGGCACGGCGGAGCAGCTCGCCGTACTCGTCGTCGGGAGGGAAGGTCATGAGAACTGCTCCAGTGCCATCCGTAGTGCGGCCATGCCGCGGGCCGTGTGACTCTTCACGGCGCCCTTGCTGATCCCCATCGCGTGGGCGATCTCGGCTTCCGACAGGTCGCCGTAGTATCGCAGCACCAGTGCCTCGCGCTGCCGGGTGGGTAAGCCGCGCAGCGCCTCGATGACGGCCGAGCGCTCCAGTTCGCCGATCGCGCCGTTCTCAGCGCTGGGCGCGTCGGGCAGCCCCTTGGGCGCGTACTTCTCGACGACCGCTCGGTGCCGCAGCACGGAACGCGATCGGTTCACGACCGATTGCCGAAGGTAGGCCAGTGCCTTGTCGGTGTCCCTCAGCCTGCGCCAGGCGCCATGAAGGGCGACGAACGCGTCCTGAACGACCTCTTCGGCGCTGGCCACATCACGCACCAGCAGCACGGCGAGACGCACCAGTGACCGATAGTGAGCGCTGTAGAGCGCCGTCACGGCCATGTCGGCATCCCACCCGACGGGCACCGTTCCCAACGACCTGTCGGCCACGAGGGTCTCGGTGGTCACATCAATAGGACGCTCGTCATCCTCGGGGGGTTTACGTTCTTCCGAATCATGAGGGGGCATGGCCCAGTGGTGTCCTCGCCCGACACTAGGGGGGTTTTCTGGTGCAGTCTCGCACACTCACCCTAGCCCGGGGGATCATTGCAGTCATCAACTAGTGTCAACGGCTAGGCTTTCGCGCGTGAGCGACTGCCTCTTCTGCAAGATCGTGGCCAAGGAGGTCCCGGCGGACATCGTCCTGGAGACCGGGCGGGCGCTGGCCTTCCGCGACATCAACCCGCAGGCCCCCACCCACGTCCTCGTCGTGCCGAGGGCCCACCACGAGAACGCCGCCGCGCTGGCGGCGGCCGACGACGGCCTGGCAGACGACCTGCTCAAGGCCTGCCACGCGGTGGCCGTACAGGAGGGCGTGGCCGAGAGCGGCTACCGGATCGTGTTCAACACCGGAGAGGGCGCCGGGCAGACGGTCTTCCACGTCCACGCGCACGTCCTCGGCGGCCGGGGCCTCACCTGGCCCCCCGGCTGAGCGGCTAAAGTGGGGAGGGAGCTAGGGAGGCGATCAGGGCCGCAAAGGCCGCCCATGTCCGAGTCACAGCAAATGCACAAGACCCAGGCCAAGGTAGTCATCCCCGAGGGGCAGCCGATGGTCAGCCTCCTCGGGTCGGGCGACGAGCTGCTACGGGTCATCGAGGGCGCCTTCAGCGCCGATATCCACGTGCGGGGCAACGAAATCACGATCACCGGCAGTCCCGAGGAGAGCGGCATCGTCGTGCGCCTCTTCGAGGAGCTGGTGGAGCTGGTCGGCTCGGGTGCCGAGTTGTCCCCCGACGCGGTCGAGCGCAGCATCCACATGCTGCGGCAGGCCACCGACCGTCCGGCCGAGGTTCTGTCCCTGGACATCCTGTCCTCGCGGGGCCGCACCATCCGCCCGAAGACGGTCAACCAGAAGCGGTACGTCGACGCGATCGACAGGCACACGATCGTCTTCGGCATCGGCCCCGCCGGCACCGGCAAGACGTATCTGGCGATGGCGAAGGCCGTGAAGGCCCTCCAGAACAAGCGGGTCAACCGGATCATCCTCACCCGCCCCGCCGTCGAGGCGGGGGAGCGGCTGGGCTTCCTGCCCGGCACGCTCTACGAGAAGATCGACCCCTACCTGCGGCCGCTGTACGACGCGCTGCACGACATGCTCGACCCCGAGTCCATCCCGCGCCTGATGTCGGCGGGGACGATCGAGGTCGCGCCGCTCGCGTACATGCGCGGACGCACGCTGAACGACGCCTTCATCATCCTGGACGAGGCGCAGAACACCTCGCCCGAGCAGATGAAGATGTTCCTGACCAGGCTCGGGTTCAACTCGAAGATCGTGGTCACCGGTGACGTGACCCAGATCGACCTGCCCGGCGGCCAGGACAGCGGCCTGAAGGTCGTCCAGCAGATCCTCGACGGCATCGAGGACATCCATT
Organism: Microbispora hainanensis; assembly: GCF_036186745.1. Lineage (NCBI taxonomy): Bacteria > Bacillati > Actinomycetota > Actinomycetes > Streptosporangiales > Streptosporangiaceae > Microbispora > Microbispora hainanensis. The sequence goes on from NZ_CP108086.1 coordinate 4,740,075, forward strand.
TCAGCAGGCTGACCAGCGCCGACGTCGTACGGCACAAGCTGGTGAGCGACATCGTCGACGCCTACGGCCGGTACGACGCCGCGATGGCGTCGGAACCGCGCGCGATCAACAAGCGGCCGCGGAACAACCGGCGGTGAGCGGGACCATGACGGGTGAGGAGACCCCGTGAGCATCGAGGTGGCCAACGAGTCCGGCGTCGAGGTCGACGAGTCGGCGCTGGTCGAGCTGGCCGGGCACGTCCTCGGCCGGATGGGGATCAACCCGCTGGCCGAGCTGTCGATCCTGGTGATCGACGAGGCGGCGATGGCCGAGCTGCACGAGCAGTGGATGGGGGAGCCGGGGCCGACCGACGTGCTGGCCTTCCCCATGGACGAGCTGCGGCCCAACGTCGGCGGCCGGGACGAGGACGACGCGTCCCCCGACCCGGCGCTGCTCGGCGACGTGGTGCTGTGCCCCCAGGTGGCCGCCAAGCAGGCCGCCGAGGCCGGGCACAGCGCGCAGGACGAGCTCGAACTGCTGTGCACGCACGGCATCCTGCACCTGCTCGGCTACGACCACGCCGAGCCGGAGGAGCACGCCGAGATGTTCGGGCTGCAGGACGAGCTGCTCGGCGCCTGGCGGGAGGTGCGGCGTAAGCCGTGAACGACGGCTGGCTGCTCTCCGCCGTCGTCCTCATCGTGGCCGGCGGCCTGCTGGCGAGTGCGGAGACGGCGCTGACCCGCATCTCCAGGGTGCGCGCTGAAGAGTTCGTCAAGGAGGGCAGGCGCGGTGCGGTGCGGCTGCAGGCGATCGTCGCCGACCCGCCGCGCTACCTCAACCTGGTGCTTCTGCTCCGCCTGAGCTGTGAGCTCGTCGCGACGGTGATCACGACGCTGCTGTTCATCGACTGGCTCGGCGACCGCGGGCAGGCGTACGCCCTGGCGGCTGTGGTGATGATCCTGGTGAGCTACGTCATCGTCGGGGTCATGCCGCGCACGCTCGGCCGCCAGCACGCCGAGGTGGTGGCGCTGGCGAGCGCGCCCATCGTGTACGGCCTGACCCGGATCTTCGGGCCGCTGCCCGAGTTACTGATCCTGCTGGGCAACGCGCTCACCCCGGGCAAGGGCTTCCGCGAGGGGCCGTTCACCTCCGAGGCCGAGCTGCGCGACCTCGTCGACCTGGCCGAGCAGCGCAGGGTCATCGAGCCCGACGAGCGGGAGATGATCCACTCGGTCTTCGAGCTCGGCGACACGCTGGTGCGCGAGGTCATGGTGCCGCGCACCGACATGGTCTTCATCGAGCGCGGCAAGACGCTGCACCAGGCGCTCTCGCTGGCCCTGCGCAGCGGGTTCTCCCGCATCCCCGTGGTGGGGGAGAACGAGGACGACGTGGTGGGCATCGCCTACCTCAAGGACATCGTCCGCCGCATCCAGGACACCGGCGACGGCGGGACGCGGGTGGACGAGCTCATGCGCCCCGCGACGTACGTGCCGGAGAGCAAGCCGATCGACGAGCTGCTGCGCGAGATGCAGGCGCGGCAGATCCACCTCGCCATCGTCATCGACGAGTACGGCGGCACCGCGGGCCTCGTCACCATCGAGGACGTCATCGAGGAGATCGTCGGCGAGATCGCCGACGAGTACGACCAGGAGGCCCCGCGGGTCGAATGGCTGGACGACGGGGCGGTGCGGGTGACCGCGCGGCTCCCGGTCGACGAGCTCGGCGAGCTGTTCGACCGCGAGATCGAGGTCGACGACGTCGACACGGTCGGCGGCCTGCTGGCGCACGCCCTGGGCCGGGTGCCGATCGCGGGCTCGGAGGCGGTGGTCGGCGGCCTGCGCCTGACGGCCGAGAACCTGGCCGGACGCCGCAACCGGATCAGCACGGTCGTCGTGCGCCGCGAGGAGCCCGCGACGGGCGACGAGGTCGTGGCCGCCGGCGCCGACCACGAGTGACCTGCCACGAGTGACCCGCCACGAGTGACCCGCCACGAGTGAGCCGGCGCGACCTCGGGTGACCCGTCACCACCTGGGGCTGCAAGCGTCTTTCAACCGAGTTGCAAGCGTGCCCGGCCATCGTTGTCCCAGGCGCTCAGAAGGGGTTCGGGGCGTCTCGTTGGGGAGTCCGGCGCGCCGGGAGGGGTTCGCGGCGCACCGGAGCCTCCCATGGGGGATCCGTAATCGGTGCGGGGCTCCCACCCGGTCAAGGGTGGGAGCCCCGCATTGGTTCCCGCGTCGGATCAGTATTGATTACGCAATGTGATTACCCGCTCGCGGTCCGGGGAAGGAAAACCTCCGGCAAAGCGGGGAGGCGGGTATGCGCATCGTCCACGCGGCCGTCGCGGGCTGCCTGGTCCTGGCCACCGGTGCCTGCGGCGGCACGGACGGGGTCACGCACGCCCCCGTCCGGGTGCCTCACAAGGCGGAGGTCAGGCGCCCGCCGATGGTGCTCGGCCGGATGGACGGCCTTCCCGAGGGGTTCTTCAGCCACGCGCGGGCGCCCTGGCGTCCGCCGTTCCGTCCCCGCGCCCGCGCGTGCCGCCTGCTGTTCGACGCGGCCGCGGGCAGGCCCCCGCGCGAGGGGCTCAGCGGCGCGACCGCCGCCACCTACCAGGGCGCGCACGCGGGCGAGCTCGCCGGGGTCGGCGTCGCCGTCTACGACGGCGGCGAGGCGGCCGGTCACCTCGCCGCGCTCCGCGACGCCCTCTCCCGCTGCGCGACGGCCGACGACGGCACGCCGTACGACCGCCTGACCGGGCGGACGCCGCTGCCCGGCATCGGCGGGCCGGACGCCGCGGGCCGGGCGCTGACCGGAAAGGTCGGCGGCTACCCCTACCGCATGCACGTGGTCGTCGCCCGCTCCGGCCATACGCTGATCGCGCTCGTGCACGCCGGCCTGGCCGCTCCCGACCCCGTCCGTACGGCCGAACTGACACGGCTGCTCGTCCGCGAGGTCGGTACCCTTGACGCGTGACACAGACGCTGGACCCCGAGGACAACAAGATCATCACGCTGGCCAGGTCGGCGCGGGCGCGCGGCGGCACCCCCGAGGGCGCCGCGGTGCGCGACGAGACCGGCCGGACGTACGCCGCGACCACGGTGGCGCTGCCCTCGCTCCGGCTCTCGGCCCTCCAGGCGGCCGTCGCCATGGCCGTGTCCAGCGGGGCGAAGTCCCTGGAGGCGGCGGCGATCGTCACCGAGGCCGACGACCCGGCGGAGCAGGACGTGGCCGTCGTCGAGGACATGGGCAACGGCACGCTCTTCCTGGCCGCGCCCGACGGTTCCCTGAAGGGCCGGTACATCTGACGTGGACGCCGAATCGAGCGGTTTCCGTGCGGGCTTCGCCTGCTTCGTCGGCAGGCCCAACGTCGGCAAGTCCACGCTGATGAACGCCCTGGTCGGCACCAAGGTGGCGATCACCTCGTCCAAGCCGCAGACCACGCGGCGGGCCATCCGCGGCATCGTGCACCGCCCGGACGCCCAGCTCGTGATCGTGGACACCCCCGGGTTCCACCGTCCCCGCACGCTGCTGGGCGAGCGGCTGGACAGCCTGGTGCTGTCCACGCTGACCGAGGTCGACGTGATCGGGTTCTGCGTGCCGGCCAACGAGCCGATCGGCAAGGGCGACCGGTTCATCGTCGACAAGCTCGCCGCCGTCAAGAAGACCCCGGTGGTGGCGGTCGTCACCAAGTGCGACCTCGCCACTCGCGAGCAGATCGCCCACCAGCTTCTCGCGGTGTCCGCGCTGGCCGATTTCGCGGAGATCGTCCCGGTGTCCGCGCAGGGCGGCGAGCAGCTCGACGTCCTCGCCGACGTGCTCGTCAAACGGCTGCCGGAGTCGCCCCCGCTGTACGCCGGCGGGGAACTCACCGACGAGCCGGAGCAGACGCTGGTCGCCGAGCTGATCCGGGAGGCCGCACTGGAGGGCGTGCGCGACGAGCTGCCCCACTCGATCGCGGTGGTCGTGGAGGAGATGCACCCCCGGGAGGGTCGTGACGACCTCCTCGACGTGTACGCCCACATGTTCGTCGAGCGGCCCTCGCAGAAGGCGATCGTGATCGGCCCGGGCGGCGCGCGGCTCAAGGACGTGGGCACCCGCGCCCGGCAGCAGATCGAGGCGCTGCTCGGCACCCGCGTCTACCTCGATCTCCGGGTGAAGATCGCCAAGGAGTGGCAGCGCGATCCCAAGCAGCTGCGGCGTCTCGGCTTCTACGACTGACGGCCGTTCACCGGCGGCGCAGCAGCGCGACGGCGGCGAGCACGGCCAGCGCGACCGAGGCCAGCAGGCCGGCGAACCAGCCGTACTGGATCGTCGGGTGCACCCGCAGCAGCCCGGAGACCTGGAAGTCGAGCCGGCCCACGAGGTCGTGCGGGTCGGCGAGGAACATGGCCAGCGCGAAGGCGGCCACCGCGCCGGGCAGGATCGCCAGCCCGGTGAACAGCCAGTTTCGCGTCGCGCCGAGCACGCCGAGCAGCATCGCCGTGATCCCGGCGCCCAGCACGAACCAGCCCGGGCCCGCGTCGACGCCGCGCACGGCGTGCGTGAGCGACGCGTTGAGAATGCCGAACTCGGCGGTGAGGCCCGCCCACGGGAGCAGCGCGGTCACGGCCAGCGCGAACCCCGCGACGAACACACCGGCGGCCCGCAGGACGCCGGCCGTGCTGGTGCCTCGCCGCGGACCGCCGGGGTGCTGCGTGGGTTCCGACACGATCACCAGGCTACGGCCCGAGGCCGCCGGTTTCAGCCCCCCGGCCGCGCGGCGGACGCCCGAGTCGCCCTCGATGATGCGCCCGGGCCGGAACGTCCGTGGCCGTGGTCGGTGTGGCAGGCCGGGAACGTCCGTGGTCTGTGCACCGTCGTGGCCGGTGCGGCGGCCGGTGGCCCGGGTGACGTTCAGGCGGGCGGCGGCCCCGGTGGCGTTCAGGCGGGCGGCGGCCCCGGTGGCGTTCAGGCGGGCGGCGGCCCGGGTGGCGCGCAGGCGGCCGCGGCCTCCTCGCCGCGCCGCAGCCGCTCCCTGAGCTCGACCGCGTCCGCGCCGAGCGCGCACACCTGCACGCCCGGACCGCCCAGCGGCAGCGCCGCCCAGCCGTCTCCCAGCACGGCCCGCCGCTCGCGCTTGACATCCGGCACCGCGGGCGGAGCCCAGGCGGGCCCCGCGAGCAGGGTCGAGCCGACGCACCGGGCGTCCCCGTAGACGGCCGGGCTGCCGTCCAGCGCCTCCTCGCCGATCAGGAGGTCCTGGCGGAGCAGGGGCCGTCCGGCCACGGTCGCGTCGAACCGCGAGTGGCAGCGTCCCGGCCGTTCGCCGTGCCGCCCGAAGACGATCTCCTCCCGCCAGAAGACCGTGGCGTCCTCGGCGAGCGAGAGCCGTACGACGAGGCGGTGGGCGCATCCGGCGGCGAGGACGGTCGGCTCGGGGGAGAAGCGCAGGGTGGCACCCGCGCCGACCCGCGCCCGCACGACCATGACCGAAGGGGCGTCCGCGAGCCCCGGCAGCACCAGCGTGGCGCCCACCGAGCGAACCTCCAGCGAGGTGCCGGGCGCGACGTCCACGTCGAGGTCGAGGTGGTCGCCGCGCAGCGGTCCCGCGCCGGTCGAGACGAGGTGGACCCGCTGCGGGCCGGTCTGCCGCAGCGTCAGCGGAGGGTCGGACCGCAGCGTCTCCAGCCGGGTCCGGCCCCCGCTCGCGGCCTCCGTCCTGATCAGCGCGTGCGCGGTGAAGGCCGTCATGCCGGTCAGGACGCCGGGGCCTGCGCGGCGTGGTGGTGGGGCTCGCCGTGCTCGTGCTGCCAGGCGCCGACCATGTGCGTCACCCACTCCGCCACGGCGTGCGCGCCCTTGTCCTCCCTGATCGACGTGAACAGCACGGGCCTGCCGTCCCGTACGGCCGCCGCGTCGCGGGACATCACGGTCAGGTCGGCGCCGACCATCGGCGCGAGGTCGGTCTTGTTGACGACGAGCAGGTCGGCGGAGGTCACCCCCGGCCCGCCCTTGCGCGGCACCTTGTCGCCGCCCGACACGTCGAGCACGAAGATCTGCCGGTCGGCCAGGCCCCGGCTGAACGTGGCGGTGAGGTTGTCGCCGCCGCTCTCGACGATCACGAGGTCGAGCGGCCCGAACCGCTCCTCCAGCGTCTCGACGGCGTCCAGGTTGGCCGCGATGTCGTCCCGGATGGCGGTGTGCGGGCAGCAGCCGGTCTGTACGGCGAGGATCCGTTCGGGGTCGATGACGCCCGCGCGGCGGAGGAAGTCGGCGTCCTCGGTGGTGTAGATGTCGTTGGTCACGACCCCGAGCCGCAGCGACGGCCCGAGGCTGCGGCACAGCGCCGCCACCAGGGCGGTCTTGCCGCTGCCGACCGGCCCGCCGATGCCGAGGCGGAGCGCCCGCCCGTGTGGATCGGCCGCGTCGTGGAGATCGTCGTGCTGAGCGCCCATGGGGGTTGTGCTCCTTCTCGTGCGATGGCCGGTACGGATACGTGGAGATTCGTGGAGATTCGTCGGGAGGAGTGATCAGGAGACGAAGAGCTTCATCGGGTTGGTCAGGTGTCCCTCCGCCAGGAGGTCGAGCGCGGGCGCGCCGTGCCCCGGCAGCGTGTGCCAGCCCGCCGGCCCGGCCGCGTCGCCGAGCGGCGCGCAGGCGGCGCGGGCCGCGTCCTCGATCGCGGGGGCGAGATCGGCGAGCAGGCGGTGAACGGTGACCGGGTCGAGGCCGAGGAGCCGCACGGCCGCTGTGGCCGGGGCGGTGACCGAGGTGTAGGCGGCGGTCAGCGCGGCCTGGCGGGGCGTGCAGCCCGCCGAGGCTCCGGCCGCGCCGAGCGCGACAGGATGGTGCGGTCCCTCCGGCACGGCCCGCGCGAGCGTGCCCAGGACGGCCGAGGGCCACATCCGCCGGGCCGTGCGCAGCAGGAGCCGCCCCTGGGTGCGCGAGGCCTCCCGCTGGGCGGGTGCGGCGGTCCTGGCGTCGGCCTCCGCGTCCAGCCGCCGCCACAGCTCCATGCCGCTGACGGCCTCGCCCGCAGCCTCGTCCGTTGCGTCGTCCGTTGCGTCGTCCGTGACGCCCTTCGCGGGCGACGCCACCGGGTCACGGGCGGCGCCGCGTTCCCGGTCCGCGCCGTCGCTGCCGCGTTCCCGGCCGGTGTCGCGTTCGCGGTCTGTGCCACGTTCCCGGTCCGCGCCGCCGCTGCCTGCGGGGACGGTCTCGGCGGCGGTTTCCGAGACGGCCAGTTCGCAGGCGGCGGCGGCGAGGGCGGCGGTGACGAGGCCGGCGGTGGCGAGCCTGCCGCGCAGGAACCGCGCCAGGTCGCCGGTGCCGGTCACCACGCCCCGCCGTACGGCCTCCTCCACGCCGCCCGAGTGGGCGTGCCCGCCCGCCGGCAGCCGGGAGTCGGCCAGCAGCAGCAGCGCCGCTTCGCCGTTCATGTCAGAAGAGGAAGTAGCGCTGCGCCATCGGCAGCGACTCGGCCGGGGCGGGCTCGATCAGCTCGCCGTCCACGCGTACGGCGAAGGTGTCGGGATCCACCCGGATGTCGGGCAGGGCGTCGTTGAGCGGCATCGCGTCCTTGCGCCGGGCGCGTACGTCGGCCACGGGCGCCAGCCGCCTGCCCACGGCCAGGCGGTCGGCCAGGCCGTCCTCCAGCGCGAGCGGCGCGACGAAGTGCAGCGAGGTCGCGGCGGCGGTGACCGGGGCCGCGCCGAACATCGGCCGGGGGAGCACGGGCTGCGGCGTCGGGATCGACGCGTTCGCGTCGCCCATCTGGGCGTAGGCGATGACGCCGCCCTTCACCACGACGTCCGGCTTCACCCCGAAGAAGGCCGGGCTCCACAGCACGAGGTCGGCGAGCTTGCCGGGCTCCACCGAGCCGATCTCCGCGTCCAGGCCGTGGGCGATCGCCGGGTTGATCGTGTATTTGGCGACGTAGCGGCGGGCCCGGAGGTTGTCGGCCGGGCCGTCGCCCGGCAGCGCGCCGCGGCGGCGCTTCATCACGTGCGCCGTCTGCCAGGTGCGGATGATCGTCTCGCCGATCCGGCCCATGGCCTGGGAGTCGGAGCCGATCATCGAGATCGCGCCGATGTCGTGCAGGACGTCTTCGGCCGCCATCGTCGTGGGCCGGATGCGCGACTCGGCGAACGCCAGGTCCTCCGGGATGGCGGGATTGAGGTGGTGGCACACCATGAGCATGTCCAGGTGCTCGTGGTGGGTGTTGACCGTGTGCGGCCGGGTCGGGTTCGTGGACGACGGCAGCACGTTGACGTGGGAGGCCACCGTGATGATGTCCGGGGCGTGGCCGCCTCCGGCGCCCTCGGTGTGGTAGGCGTGGATCGCCCGCCCGCCGATGGCCCGCAGGGTCGACTCCACGAACCCCGCCTCGTTCAGCGTGTCGGTGTGGATGGCGACCTGCACCCCGGTCGCGTCGCACACCCGCAGGCAGGCGTCGATGGCGGCGGGGGTGGTGCCCCAGTCTTCGTGCAGCTTGAAGCCCGACGCCCCGGCCCTGAGCTGTTCGAGCAGCCCCTCCTCGCTGACCGTGTTGCCCTTGCCGAGCAGGGCGACGTTCACCGGGTAGGAGTCCAGCGACTCCAGCATCCGGCCGAGATACCAGGTGCCGGTCACGGTGGTGGCCTTCGTGCCCTCGGCGGGGCCGGTGCCGCCGCCGATGATCGTGGTCACCCCGGAGGCCAGCGCCTCGTCCATGAGCTGCGGGCAGATCAGGTGGACGTGCGAGTCGACCGCGCCCGCCGTGACGATCTTGCCGTTGGCCGCGAGGATCTCGGTGGACGGGCCGATGACGAGGTCCGGGTGGACGCCGTCCATGGTGTCGGGGTTGCCGGCCTTGCCGATGGCGGCGATCCGGCCGTCGCGTACGCCGATGTCGGCCTTCACCACACCCCAGTGGTCGAGGATCACCGCGCCGGTGATGACCAGGTCGGCCGCGCCCTCGGCTCTCGTGGTGCGCGCCTGCCCCATCGACTCGCGGATGACCTTGCCGCCGCCGAACACGGCCTCGTCGCCCGCCCCGGCGGGGCCCATCGACAGGTCGTCGGTCACCTCGACGTACAGGTCGGTGTCGGCCAGGCGCACGCGGTCGCCGGTGGTCGGGCCGTACAGCGCGGCGTAGCGCGCGCATTCGACGCTAGTCATCGGTCCTCCCGTCGAGAGGCCCGGCCCACTCGGGACGGAGGCCGGGTACGACACGGTTCCCCGCGAGCGGGACGAGCGTGACGTCGCGCTCCACCCCGGGCTCGAACCTGATCGCGGTGCCCGCCGGGATGTCGAGGCGGGTGCCCCAGGCCGCCTCGCGGTCGAACTCCAGGCCGGGGTTGGCGGCGGCGAAGTGATAGTGCGATCCGACCTGCACCGGCCGGTCGGCGGTGTTCACGACTCTCAGGGTGATCCGCTCCCTGCCCGGGTTCAGCGGCACGTCGCCGTCGCCGCAGAGGATCTCTCCCGGCACGCCCTCGAAGCGCGGTGTGCTCATGCGATCGGGTTGTGGACGGTGACGAGCTTGGTGCCGTCGGGGAAGGTGGCCTCGATCTGGACGGACTCCAGCATCTCGGGCACGCCCTCCATGACGTCCTCGCGCCGCAGGACCTTGCGGCCGGCGTCCATCAGGTCGGCGACGCTGCGGCCGTCGCGGGCGCCTTCCAGGAGGAATGACGCGATGAGGGCCGTCGCCTCCGGATGGTTGAGGCGAAGGCCGCGCTCCTTGCGCTCGCGGGCCACGCCCGCGGCGACGTGGATGAGGAGCCGTTCCTGTTCGTGTGGAGTGAGCCGCATGGCGGGACGATAGGTACCCGCCGTTTCCCCCGCGTTACCCGTGCATTTCGTATGCGTATCCGACAGGCGGTGAGCTCTCGCTAATGAGTTGTTAACTCCCGGGATTTCGGCGGGAAATACCACGCGCCCACCTTGGCGGCAGACGGATCAACTCGGGGGCCGCAGCGGCAAGGAGAGGCAATTGCGGAACTCATTATGGCGTGCCGGAGCGGCTTTCGCTCTCGCGACCGCGACACTCGCGGCATGTGGCGGACAATCCTCGACAAATAGTACATCGGCCTCATCTGGTGGTTCCGACACCATAAAGGTCGGCATCCTGCACTCCCTCAGCGGCACGATGGCCATCAGCGAGGTCACGGTCAGGGACGCCGAACTGCTCGCGATCGAGGAGATCAACGCGGCCGGCGGCGTGCTGGGCAAGAAGCTGGAGCCCGTCGTGGAGGACGGCGCTTCCGACTGGCCGACCTTCGCGGAGAAGGCCACCAAGCTCATCGCGCAGGACAAGGTCGCCACCGTATTCGGCGGCTGGACGTCGGCGAGCCGCAAGGCGATGCTCCCGGTCTTCGAGAAACGCAAGGCGCTGCTCTGGTATCCGGTCCAGTACGAGGGCCTGGAAAGCTCGCCGTACATCTTCTACACGGGCGCGACGACCAACCAGCAGATCGTTCCCGGGCTCGACTATCTGAAGCAGGAGGGCAAGAAGAAGCTGTTCCTGGTGGGCAGCGACTACGTCTTCCCGAGAACCGCGAACAAAATCATCAAGGCGTACGCCGCGGCGAACGGGATGGAGATCCTCGGCGAGGAGTACACCCCGCTCGGGCACACCGAATACAGCACGCTCGTCAACAAGATCACCGAGGCGAAGCCGGACGCGGTCTTCAACACCCTGAACGGCGACAGCAACGTCGCGTTCTTCAAGCAGCTCAAGAGCACCGGGATCACCGCCGAGCAGATGCCGGTCATGTCGGTGTCCGTGGCCGAGGAGGAGGTCAAGGGCATCGGCGTCGACAACGTCGCCGGGCAGCTCGTGGCCTGGAACTACTACCAGACGACCGACACCCCGGAGAACCAGAAGTTCGTCGCCGCGTTCAAGGCGAAGTACGGCGCGGACAAGGTGACCTCCGACCCGATGGAAGCCGGATACAACGCCGTCTACCTGTGGGCCGAGGCCGTGAAGAAGGCCGGCAGCACCGACGTGGAGGCCGTGAAGAAGGCCGCCGGAGGTGTGTCCCTCGACCGCCCCGAGGGCAAGGTCACCATCGACGGCGACAACCAGCACGTCTACAAGACCGCGCGCATCGGCGTCGTCCAGCCGGACGGTCAGATCAAGGAGGTGTGGAACTCCGGCGAGCCGATCAAGCCGGACCCCTACCTCAAGACGTACCCCTGGGCCGGCGGACTGGTCTGACGCCGACATGGAGGGAATGCTCAACCAGCTGCCGATCGGGCTGTCGATCGGAGCGGTCCTGCTGCTCATCGCTCTCGGGCTGACGTTCACGTTCGGACAGATGGGCGTGATCAACATGGCCCACGGTGAGTTCATCATGGCGGGGGCCTACACGGCCTACCTGCTGCAGGGCGTGGGCTTCCTGATCGCCCTCCCGGCCGCCTTCGTGGTGGCCGGGGTCATGGGCCTGATCCTGGAGCGCACGCTGATCCGGCGCTTCTACGGTCGCCCGCTCGACACGCTGCTGCTCACCTGGGGCGTCAGCCTCATGCTCCAGCAGCTCGCCCGTGACCTGTTCGGGGCGCCCAACGTGCAGGTCGCCTCGCCCGCCTGGCTGCGCGGCGGCATCGGGATCCTGCCGTACAACCGGCTGTTCATCATGGCGCTCGCCGCGGCCTCGGTGCTCGCGATCTGGGCGTACATGAACAGGACCGGGCAGGGACGGCGGATGCGGGCCGTGATGCAGAACAGGAAGCTCGCGGCCACGAGCGGCATCGACACCGGGCGGGTCGACCAGCGGACGTTCTTCATCGGTTCCGGCCTCGCCGGGATCGCCGGGGTCGCCCTCACGCTGATCGGGCCGGTCGGCCCGACGCTCGGCACCTACTACATCGTGGACGCGTTCCTCGTGGTCGTCGCGGGCGGTCTGGGGCAGCTTCGCGGCGCGGTGCTGGCCGCGGCCGGCCTCGGTCTGCTGAACTCCTATGCCGAGTTCTGGAGCGACGCCAGCCTCGCCAAGGTGGTGGTCTTCGTGGCGATCATCGGCTTCCTGCAGATCCGGCCGCAGGGGCTGTTCTTCGTCCGATCGAGGGCGCTCACATGACGGCCTCGGTCGAGGGCGCCGACACGAGGGCGCCGGTCGAGAGCGCCGACGCGGCCGTCCCGGACAAGGGCGCGGGCGCGGCGGCGCCGGACAAGCCCGTACGGCGGTGGCAGGGCCCGGCGGTCTTCACGGCGGTGGCGGTGCTCGCCCTGGTGGTGGCGCCGCTGCTGCTGGAGCCGTTCCGCCTCGGGCTGCTGGCCAAGTATCTGTGCTACGCGATCGTGGCGCTGGGCATCGGCCTCGCCTGGGGGCAGGGCGGCATGCTCACGCTCGGCCAGGGGGTGTTCTTCGGCCTCGGCGGCTACGCGATGGGCATGTATCTCAAGCTCAACGACGCGGGCGGGGACCTGCCCGACTTCATGGTCTGGAGCGGGGTGGAAGAGCTGCCCGCGCTGTGGAAGCCGTTCGGCAACCCGGTCTTCGCGCTGGCCATGGTCGTCGTGCTGCCGGTCGTGGTCGCGCTGCTGCTCGGCGCGCTGGTCTTCCGCCAGCGCGTACGCGGGGCGTACTTCGCGATCCTCACCCAGGCGCTGGCGGCGGCGCTGGTGATCCTGCTGGTCGGTCAGCAGGGGCTGACCGGCGGCACGAACGGCCTGACCAACTTCTTCGACTTCTTCGGCCGCGACGTGGCGGCCGACGAGACCCAGCGGGGCCTCTACCTGCTCGTCGCGGTCGTGCTCGGGGTGCTCTACCTGGGGGCCAGGCAGCTCGTCCGCAGCCGGTTCGGGCGGCTGCTGCTGGCCGTCAGGGACGGCGAGGACCGGGTGCGCTTCCTCGGGTACAACCCGGCCACCGTCAAGACGCTGACCTTCGCCGTCTCGGCGGGCATGGCCGGCATCGCCGGGGCGCTGTTCGTGCCCGTGGTCGGCATCATCTCGCCTGCCCTGCTCGGGGTCGTGCCCTCGCTCGAACTCGTCGTCGCGGTGGCCGTCGGCGGCCGGTTCGCGCTGGCCGGCGCGGTGCTGGGCGCGGTCGTCATGGGCTATGCCCGGACGTACTTCAGCGAGGAACTGCCGGACGCCTGGCTCTATCTCCAGGGCGCCCTGTTCGTGCTCGTCATGACGCTGGCGCCCAAGGGCATCGCGGGCCTTGCCGCCGGCCTCGTACGGAGAAGGGAGGCACGGGTGTGACCGACACGCTGCTGGAAATCCGGTCTCTGGAGGTCGCCTTCGGCGGCTTCCGGGCGATCGACGGCGTCGACCTCACCGTCGGCCGGGGCGAGCTGCGGTTCCTGATCGGCCCGAACGGCGCGGGGAAGACCACCCTCATCGACGTGATCACGGGCCTGACCCGGCCCACCGGGGGCTCGGTGCGGTTCGAGGGGCACGACCTCGTGGGCCGCAGGGAGCACGAGATCGTGCGGCTCGGCGTGGGCCGCACCTTCCAGACCTCGGTGGTCTTCGAGGAGCTCACCGTGCTGGAGAACCTCGACCTGGCCGCGTCGTTCCGGCGCCCGCTGTGGTCGCTGCTGCGCCGCAGGCGCGGGGTGTCGGAGGAGGTCACGGCGGCGCTGGAGACGACCGGCCTGGCCTCCCTGGCCGGCAGCAAGGCCGGGGTGCTGTCGCACGGGCAGCGGCAGTGGCTGGAGATCGGCATGCTGATCGTCCAGCGGCCCCGGCTGCTGCTGCTCGACGAGCCGGTCGCCGGCATGTCCTCCGGCGAGCGCGAGCGCACCGGCGAGCTGCTCACCGAGGTCGCCCGCGACCACACCGTGATCGTGGTCGAGCACGACATGGACTTCCTGCGTCGCTACGCCTCCCAGGTCACCGTGCTCCACGAGGGCAAGGTGCTGACGGAGGGCTCGGTCGACCAGGTGCGGGCCGACCCGCGCGTGCAGGAGATCTACCTGGGCCGGGCTCGGGAGGAGGCCGAGGATGCTGTCCGTTGAGGGACTGGAGTCGGGGTACGGCCGGGCGCGGGTGCTCTTCGGCGTCTCGCTCGAGGTGCCCGCCGGCCGCCTCGTCTGCGTGATGGGCCGCAACGGGGTCGGCAAGACGACCCTGCTCGACACCATCATGGGCGTGCTCCCGGCGACCGGTGGGAAGGTGACGTTCGAGGGCAGGGACGTCACCCGGCTGCGCCCCGACCAGCGCGTACGGCTCGGCATGGGCTACGTGCCGCAGGGACACGACACGTTTCCCCAGCTCAGCGTGATCGACAACCTGCTGGTCACGCTGGAGGCGTCGGCGCACCGGGACCGGGCGGCGGTGGAGGAGGCCCTGGAGGTCTTCCCCCGGCTGAAACCACTGCTCAAACGGCCGGCGGGCTTCCTGTCGGGTGGTCAGCAGCAGCAGCTCGCGATGGCGCGGGCCCTGGTCACCCGGCCGAAGCTGCTGATCCTGGACGAACCCACCGAGGGCATCCAGCCGTCGATCATCCTGGAGATCGAGGAGGCCGTCGAACGCCTGCACGCGAGCGGTCTGGCGATCCTGCTGGTGGAGCAGTATCTGGACCTCGCGCTGCGGCTGGCCGACGGGTTCGTGATCCTCGACGCCGGCCGCGTGGTCAGATCCGGCCCGGCAGAGGAGCTCCAAGATGAGGAGGTCCACCGGCTGTTGTCGGTCTGAGCCTCGCGCTTACCCTGGAGGGGAGGAAGCGATCGCACGTGTGAACGCCTTCGGCCGCGCCGGAGGCTCCGCGCCGCCACAGCGGTTCCGCAGCGGCAGGGGCCGTCCGGACCCGGCACTGCGCACGGACCGACCGCTTCCTCCGCCGTCTCCGGCCGGTTCGCGCGATGGCCGAGGTGTGTCGCCATACGAGGGCGTGTGTGACCAACCGTGAAACCAGCCGCCTCAAGCGGGTTCTGATGAGCAGGACAGGATGCTGTCCCGCGTTTTCGGACAGAGGTTGAGATTCTGTATTCACCGTCTGATGATCAGAAGGTTTTACGGGACGGGGAGTGTCGCGGATGACGCCTAGATTTCGCATGCCGCAAGTGAAGTCCGAGCATAGGCCGTACCGGCTTGACGGCGGGGCCATCCGTATCGGTGGCGACACCTACGGCATCGCTGCCGAGATAGACGATCCAGAGGGCTGGGTGTGGGCGGCATTGCAATTGATGGATGGCAGTCGAGACCCGGATGCTATCGCGACGCTGCTGTCGGATCGTTTCGGCTCTGACGGCCTCGGGTTATATCGAGGATGCCGCTGCCGCCATACCGGCAGAACTCAGTGAACGCGAACTCGAACGCTACAGTAGAAGCCGCGCGTTCTTCCGGCGTGTCGATCTCACCCCACGGGCCCACGATTGGGAGATTCAGCTCAGATTGAAGCGCTCCCGTGCAGTCGTACTTGGGCTGGGCGGCACTGGTTCGCACGTTGCGTGGGCACTGGCCGCGGCGGGAGTCGGGGAGATTCACTGCGTCGATCCGGACCGGGTCGAGTTGTCAAATCCGAACCGCCAGATCCTATACACGGAGGACGACCTCGGCCGGTTCAAGGCAGAGGTCGCTGCGAATCGGATCAGCCGGGTGAACTCCGACGTCACCGTCACGTGCTCACGAGCGAGGGTTACGAGCCAGGCCGATCTTTCCCGGCTTGTGGAGGGCTACGACGTCCTGGCGCTCTGTGCGGACGAGCCCCGAGGTTCGGAGAACATCAAGGTTTGGGCCAGCCGAGCCTGCGCCGCCGCGGGAGTCCCGTGGGCCGGTGGCGGTTACTCCGGTCCTGTCGTCACCTGCGGCGTCTTCGCGCCGCCTCGGGGCGCGTGTTACGAGTGCGTAAGCGCGCAGGCAATAGCCAAACGACGATCCGGAATAGACGTCGATCTCGGCGGTCCCGGCGTTATCGCCTTCTCGGCGGGAATCAGTGGCCAGATGGTCGCACAATCCGTTGTCTCTCTTATTACGGATGTGCCGGATCCGATGCCGGGGACAATACGAGCCATGAATCTCGCCGTGCTCGGACACCACGACCTCTTCAAACCTCCGCCGCGCGCCGGCTGTACCAATTGTCATCCCTTGACATCTCCTATGGATCGATCATGATGCTCGTGTCGGGGCTTCGAAACCTCGTGGCCCAAACATGATTGAGAGGAAGTTCTCGTGGCAGAGGAACGTGAAACGCATCCTGCACTGGACGAGGCCGAGGAGTTGCAGGCCATCTCGATTCGTAAACTCGACAAGATCGAGACGACAATGCTGGAGAGCAACAGTCACGGCCAATAGGCGGGGCCGTCGCGGCTGAGCCGGTATATTCCGGCTCAGCCGCACGTCATTGGGCACAACGATGAGCAGGGAGCGTTCGCACATGCCGGACCTGCGACAGGAATCGCGACCCTCCCGCATATGCAGGGATTCCGCTGCTGTTCTTTTCACCTCCGAGGGAACATGACCAGCAGGGTTGTGCTGCACGAGCTCGGCGTACGCCCGGACCGGGGGGAGTGGATCGTCGGGCGTGTTTCGACCGGCGATTTTGTGGCGCTGCCCGAGGTCGGCATGTGGGTTCTGCGCCTGCTGGGCGACGGTCTTCCCGTCGAGGACATCCAGACGCGGCTTCGGCAGGAGACTGGCGCCAAGCTGGACATCGACTCCTTCGTCCGGCACTTGGCGGACGCGGGGCTGGTGGCCGCCATCGACGGCAGGCCCGTCCCGGCGCCAGACCCGCCGCGTCCGACCTTTCCTTGGTTACGTCCAGGCAGTGTTCGCTGGACGCTGGATCCTGTCCTGCATATCTGTGTCGTGGCGCTGATCGCGGTCGGCGTGGTCCTTCTCATCAGGCAGCCCGCGTTGCTGCCGAACTGGCGCGCGATCCTGTGGAGCCCGAGCGGGGCGGCCGTGCTGTTCACACGGATTGCTGTCGGCTGGTTGATGCTTTTCGTCCACGAGATGGCGCATCTGGTTACCGCTCGCGCGGCAGGGGTTCCCGGACGGGTCGCCTTCGGCACGAGGCTGCAGTTTTTGGCGGTGCAGACAGATGTTTCGGGCATCTGGCTCGCACCGCGCCGAGTGCGGCTCACCGTTTATCTTTCCGGGATAGCGGTGGACATCGCCTTATGCGCGGCCTGCGTGATCCTCAGCGTCCTGACGGGTCCACATCCCGCGTACTCGATCGCATTGCTTACCGGCATGTCCATGCTGGCCACCCAGGCCTGCGTGTTCATGCGCACGGACCTGTACTTCGTGCTGCAGGATCTCACGGGCTGCCGCAACATGTACGGCGACGTCGTCGCCTACGTACGGTACGGGCTGGCGCGGCTGATGGGACGGAGGCGTCCCGGTCCGATCGTCCACGTGAGCCGCCGCGAGCGCCGCTGGTTGGCCGTGTACGGAGTGGTGCTGGTGGGCGGGACGATCGCCTGCCTCGCTGTCTTCGCGACCATCACTCTTCCGGTGACGGTGGCCCTGGTCGTCGGGGCGGTGCGGACCTTGATCTCACCCGGCGGGCCGTCGGGGACGGTGGACGCGGTGGTGGTTCTGACGCTGCTGGCGACGACGCAGTTCCTCTGGCTACGTGCCTGGTGGCGTCGTCACGGTCGTCGCCTTCGCCGCCGCGGAGCCGCAGTGGTGAGTGCCTGATCAATCTGTTCTCGTAGGCGACCCTCTCACGGCGCCGGTCATCGATCGCGCCTTGCCTCGGTCCGGGCTCGCTGGAGATGGTCGAGTATCACCTTGACGACCAGCTCGGGCCGGTCCCTGTGGATGTGATGCCCAGCATGCTCCGCGACAACGTGTTCGGCGTTCGAGGACAGACGGGTCAGGTCGGCCTGGAGCGGAGACCAGACAGAATAGAAGCGGCGTTGTTCCGCGATCGCCTCGACGTCGGCTCCCAGTGGTTCGTCGGGACAGGAAGAGATGACCGTGAGCGGGATCGGCCCCAGGCTCGGCGCTCTGCGCCGGACTTGCCAGGGATTGACGGTGATCGCGGCCGCAGCCTCACGGAGTTCAGCGCGCCGTTGCCGGTCGCTGAGGTCGAAGGCGATTCTGGTGGAGAGGAGCTTCGCCGGCAGGCGCCGGGCCTCGGCTTCGCAGCGGGCGCGGTCGCTCCATCCCGCGTCGAAGGCCAGGCGCCGAAGCCCCAGCGGTGTCAGGCGCGAGCGCAGCATCTCTCGGGTGATGGCGACTCTCGTCCCGTGCAGCAGGCGGATCTGCTCGGGATGGCTGGAATCCACGAGGACGACCGCTGCGACGGCGTCGGGCTTTTCGGCCGCAAACAACCGGACAATGTTGCCCCCGGCCGAATGCCCCACCAGAACATATGGCGGCACGATCCCCGCCCCGTCCAGTGCGCGTCGCAGGTCACGAGCGGCTCCCAGCGCCGTTCCCGACCACGGACACGGGTCGCTCCACCCGAGACCGGCGCGGTCGTATAGGACAACCGATGACTCCACCGCCAATTCGGGTAGCAGGGCGGCCCAGTTCAAGCCCGGCTCGCCCAGCCCCGGCACGATGACAACGCTCGGTGAGCCCGTGCCCGCGATCCACAGATGGATCCGACGTCCGCCCACGTCGACCGTCCGTCCGGGGGGAGGAAACCGGCGCCGATCACGCCGTGCTCCGTAAGTCTGGTACGCGGCGCTCATGGCGGCCCCGGCGATCGCGCCTGAGACGAGCCCGGTCAGTGCCTTGACGATGATCCCCCTGCTGCCGATCGAGCGGTTCATCACCCTCCAGTTGTGCCGGTTCTTCGATGGTTCCGAGGAGGGACGAGAGCGGCGGTCGCGCCGTGGATCACCTCGCCTCCGTCATTCGTACAGCGAGTCCGGCCGCCAAATCAATGACGATTGATCGGCCATGGTGGGCCCGCGCAGTGGCCGATGCGTTCTT
The DNA here is from genome assembly GCF_036186745.1 of Microbispora hainanensis. Taxonomy (NCBI): domain Bacteria; kingdom Bacillati; phylum Actinomycetota; class Actinomycetes; order Streptosporangiales; family Streptosporangiaceae; genus Microbispora; species Microbispora hainanensis. The sequence goes on from NZ_CP108086.1 coordinate 4,758,862, forward strand.
CCGGCGCTGCGCCCGACGGCACGCTGGCCGAGTCGTGAGTCCCCGCTGTCCGCAAAGTGAACGGCCCGCCTCGAGCAGCGCCTCGACCAGTTCCGAGCCGACGTTCCCGAGATCTTCTCGGGGCGCCCGGACGGTCGGCCGACCGGGTCGTCTCATCCGGAAGATCAGGTAGGCCCGGCGGCGAGACGCTTCACGCGGTTCGCCTCCGAGCCTGGCAGACGTCACCGCCGGCCCGCGCTCCCGGTCAGATGTCGAGCTGCCACTGGTGCCAGGTGTCGAAGACCTCGAAGCCCATCGCCTCGTTGATCGCCAGCATGTGCGGGTTCGCGACGGAGTTCCAGGTGATGACCCGCTCGACCGACGGCTCGCAGGCGCGGAACCAGGTGATGTTGGCCAGCTTGAGCACCAGGCCGAGCCGCCGGCCGCGGTGCGGCGCGAGGACGGTCGTCGAGGACTGGCGGCCCCATCCCTCCGGCCGCTCCGCGTCCACAATGAGCTGGGTGAACCCCGCGGGCTCCCCGCTGGCCGTGTGCCGGGCGATCATCGTGTAGGTCCGCTGGCCCGCCCGCGCGAGCATCTCCTCGCGGGCGCGTACGCGGCCGGCCGTCCACCGCTGATGCTCTATCGCGAGGTCGCCCAGCGGCTCGTCGTTCATGCCCTCCGTGAGGCGGGCCATGTCGCCGAGCAGGTCGGCGGGCGTCGGTCCGACCCACCGTTCGAGCGAGTAGTCAGTGGCGTGCCGTACGGCCCGGGCCCGGAGGAGTTCGAGGCCGGACCAGTCGGCCGTACGCAGGTCGAGCACCAGCCGGGTCTCGGTGGAGGCGGGGGAGAACCCGCGGGCCTTGGCGAACTCCGCGCCCGGCCCGCCGGCCGCGGCCTCGCCGACGAGGACGCGCCTGCCCTCCTCGCGTGCCCGGCCGATGGCGTGGTCGAGCAGCGCGCCGCCGATGCCCTCGCGCCTGCGGTCCGGACGCGTCATCAGCCGGAGCAGGGCGAGGTGGGTGTTGTCGTCCTGCGGGAAGTGGAGGAGGTAACCACCGGTGACCTCGTCACCGCCGCCCTGCCCGCTGCTGGTTCGGCCGTCGTAGGTTCGGGCGCGGTCGGTTCGGGCGCGGTCGGTTCGGGCGTGGTCGATCCGGCCGCTGTCGTCCGCCACCCACGCCTCGCCCCGCTCGCCGCCGGGCCCGCTCCGTACGCTCGCCGTGAACTGCCGCCACGACATAGCCGGGCCCGGATGGTCGCATGCCCGCGCGATGGCGTGCAGACCGGCCAGAGGAGAGTGGTCTGCCGGGCCGTCCGGGTCGTCTTCCTCCTGCGCGGCGTCGTTCTCGTTGGGGCCGACGCGCTTCGTTTGCATGCCGACAAGGATTTCGCGCCCAGTGTCAGGGGCGCGACTGATTTTCACATCGTGGAACAGGGGTGGTGAGGGCGCTATTGCAAGTAGTTCTCGACCTCGTCGGCCGGACGGGGAGAGGCGAAGTCGGGGTCCTCGCCCACGTCGCGCCGGGCGCGGCGCTGGCGCAGCAGGTCCCAGCAGCGGTCGAGCTGCTCTTCCAGCGAGGCGATCCTGTTGTGCTCCTCCTCCGAGGTCAGCTTGCCCGCGACCAGCCGTTCGCGCAGGGCGTGCTCCTCGTCGACCAGGTCGCTGATCCGCCTCAGGATCTCGTCGTCCTTCATGTCGCCTCCTTCGTCACGAGTCACCATAACCTGGGGCTCCGTCTCGAAATGTGATCGGGTGTCTCATGCGGTTGAGGGGGTCTGCTAGTCTGCTTGGCATGCTGCGCGGACTCCTTCTTATCCGCCGCGGCGAGGGCCTGTAAGAGGCCGGCTCCCTCGCCGCGGTGCGAGAGTCATGCGCGTCGGCCGCCCTGGTTTCATCCAACGGCGCCCCTCTCTCACGAACCCGACGGTTGCGTCGTGCCCGGGGATCGCCGTGCGCCCGACGAGGAGCAGATCATGAACGAGCAGCAGCCCAGCCCCATGCCCTTCCATCGCTACACGCCGTTCGAGCCCGTACGGCTGACCGACCGCACCTGGCCCGACAAGGTCATCACCAAGGCGCCCCGCTGGTGCGCCGTGGACCTGCGCGACGGCAACCAGGCGCTGATCGACCCGATGGACGCCGACCGCAAGCTGAAGATGTTCGACCTGCTGGTCCGGATGGGTTACAAGGAGATCGAGGTCGGCTTCCCGGCCGCGTCGCAGACCGACTTCGACTTCGTCCGCCAGATCATCGAAGAGGAGCGCATCCCCTCCGACGTGGTCATCCAGGTGCTGACGCAGGCCCGGCCCGAGCTGATCGAGCGGACCTTCGAGTCGCTGCGCGGGGCCCGTCAGGCGATCGTCCACCTGTACAACTCCACCTCCATCCTCCAGCGCCGGGTCGTCTTCGGCCAGGACAAGGAAGGCATCACCGCGATCGCCGTCGAGGGCGCCAAGCTGTGCAAGAAGCTGGCGGCCGAGATGGAGGGCACCGACATCTACTTCCAGTACTCGCCCGAGTCCTTCACCGGCACCGAGCTGGATTACGCCGTCGAGGTCTGCAACGCCGTCAACGACGTCTGGCAGCCCACCCCCGACCACAAGGTGATCGTCAACCTGCCGGCGACGGTCGAGATGGCCACCCCCAACGTGTACGCCGACCAGATCGAGTGGATGCACCGCAACCTGGCGTACCGGGACTCGATCGTGCTGTCCCTGCACCCGCACAACGACCGCGGCACCGCCGTCGCCGCCGCCGAGCTGGGCTACATGGCCGGCGCCGACCGCATCGAGGGCTGCCTGTTCGGCAACGGCGAGCGGACCGGCAACGTCTGCCTGGTCACGCTGGGCATGAACCTGTTCTCCCAGGGCATCGACCCGGAGATCGACTTCTCCGACATGGACGAGATCCGGCGCGTGGTCGAGCACTGCAACCAGCTCCCCGTGCACCCCCGCCACCCGTGGGGCGGCGAGCTGGTCTACACGGCATTCTCCGGCTCCCACCAGGACGCGATCAAGAAGGGCTTCGAGCACCTGGAGCGCGACGCGGCCGCCGCCGGGGTGCCCGTCGACCAGTTCACCTGGGCCGTGCCGTACCTGCCGATCGACCCCAAGGACATCGGCCGCACGTACGAGGCCGTGATCCGCGTCAACAGCCAGTCGGGCAAGGGCGGCGTCGCCTACATCATGAAGGCCGACCACCAGCTCGACCTGCCGCGCCGCCTGCAGATCGAGTTCTCCCGCGTCATCCAGGCCCGTACGGACGCCGAGGGCGGCGAGGTCACGGCCGCCGAGATGTGGGAGCGGTTCGCCGACGAATACCTGCCCAACCCGGCGAGCCCCTGGGGCCGCCTGGGCCTGCTGGCCCACCGGCACACCTCGACCGTGGACGACAAGGACGCGATCAGCGCCGACGTACGGGTGGACGGCCAGATCCGGGAGATCGAGGGCGTCGGCAACGGCCCCATCTCGGCCTTCTGCGACGCGCTGGACAGCATCGGGGTGCCGGTGCGGGTCCTCGACTACACCGAGCACGCGATGAGCGCGGGCGCCGACGCCAAGGCCGCGTCGTACGTCGAGTGCGAGGTCGGCGGGCCGAACGGCACGCAGGTCCTGTGGGGCGTCGGCATCGACGCGAACACGACGAGCGCCTCGCTCAAGGCCATCATCTCCGCCGTCAACCGCGCCACCCGCGTCTGACGGCTCCCAAGCTTGCAGTGATCCGGCGGGACCCGCGGCCTCACTGCCCTGACCTTGCACAAAATCGCAAGCGTACGCCCTGAACAGCCCACAAAGCTGTCGTGAAACACGCGAAAGGCGGCAACCGGGAGATCCCCGACTGCCGCCTTTCGCATGTCCCGTGACCGACGCGTTCGAGCCGCGTGGCTACCCCCGCCGGTCCCGGATGGCCTCGCCGACGTCGTCGATCTCGGGCGGCCCGCCGGCCGGACCTGCGACCTTTGTGTTCACCGCTGAATGTGTACCGCTACCGAAACAGAGGGTACGCATACGCAGAGTGGTGTACCGTTGACAGACAGGTAGGACCGTGTCGGTTAGCCTGAGGACATGTCGGACGAGGTCGTCAGCGTGGGAGTCCGGGAACTGCGCGACCGGCTCGCGCACTACCTGGAGCTGGTCCAGGCGGGAAACACGGTCGAGATCACGGAGAGGGGGCGGCCGGTGGCGCAGCTCACCGCATTGCCACACGAACGTGTCGTCACCGACCGGCTCGTCGCGGAGGGCCGCATGAAGCCGCCCGAGGTGGAGATCGACTGGACCGCCTGGCATGCCCTGCCCCCCGAACCCGGAGCGCCCGTGCCCAGCGAGGTGCTGGCGGATCTCAGGGCGGACGAGCGGTGATCTACCTCGACTCCTCGGCACTGGTCAAGTTGGTCGTCCGGGAGGAGGAGACGGCGGCGCTCGAGAAATGGCTGGCGGCGCAGAGCGGGGCGGTGGTCGCCTGTGAACTGGCCCGGGCCGAGGTGATCCGGGCGGTACGACCCTGCGGACCTCAGGCGGTCTCCACGGCGAAGGCGCTGATGGCCCGGCTGAGGATGGTGCCCGTGGACACACCGCTTCTCGACGCGGCCGCAGAGATCGGGCCGGCCCGGCTGCGGACTCTCGACGCCCTTCACCTGTCCGCCGCGCGGCTGCTGGAGCGCGCGCTCGACTGGTTCGTGGCGTACGACAAGCGGCTGCTCGCCGCGGCCGAAGAGGCGGGCCTTCCCATCGCCGCACCGGGCTTGCAAGGGGTCGGGCCCGGATAAACCGCTTCCTGTCGCGCCGGCCACCCTACGAGACCTGCCCGCGATAGGCACCGACCTGCGGCAAGAGCTGGAGGACCCGCTCGGCGAACTCCTCGTCCTGCTTCAGGTCCACGTCAGCGTCGGCGTCATCCACCAGATCCGGGTGCGGCGCGCCGGCCAGGCGGTAAACGCCGTGTGCCATGTGTTCGAGGATCCCGGCCTGCACCAGGCGGCTCAGATCGCGGCGGTGCGCACCGTTCAGTTCCGCCTGGCGTGTCGTCACCAGGCCGCACTGCGCCTCGGTGAGATGAGGCGGGGGTGGGGCGGTTATCCGGGCAGGCCGATCAGGCGGGCGAGGCAGGTCATGTTGTGGTCGAACAGCTCGGCCCGGTGGGTGATCGTGTTGTTGAACTGGCCGAAGACCTCGAAGCTGACCATGCCGAACAGGCCCGTCCAGGCGATGATCGCGCGGGTGACCACGTCGTCCGGCACGCCCGGCATCAGTGCCCGCACGACGTCCGCGTCCTGCGCCAGGACCGCGGGCGGCGGCGGGCAGACCGGGGGAGGGGTGAGTTTGCCCGCCTGGTGGGCCTCGGCGATGATCCGTCCGTACACGGCCGTGTCGCGCACGGCCGGCCCCACGGTGTCCTGCGGAGCGGCGTAGCCCGGCACGGGCGAGCCGTACAGCAGGGCGTACTCGTGCGGATGGGCCAGGGCCCACTCGCGTACGGCGCGGCAGACGGCGAGCCAGCGCCCGGCGAAGTCGTCGGTCGGGCAGGCGGCGTCGGCCTGCTCGACGGCCTCTCCGAGGGCGTTGTATCCGTCGATGATCAGCGCGGTCAGCAGGTCGTCGCGGCTGGGGAAGTAACGGTAGATCGCCGAGGAGACCATCCCCATCTCGCGTGCCACCGCCCGCAGGGACAGGCCCCCGGCCCCCTCCGTCGCCAGCTGTCGCCGGGCGATGTCCGTGATCTCCCTGATCAGCTCCGCCCTCACCCGCTCCCGCGCGGTCCTGCTCGCATTCATGAGCCCAGGCTAACAGAGCACCGCAGTGTTCAGAGAGCACTGCTCTTGACGAAGTGCATGCCGATACGAGAGCATTGCTCTCGCAAGAGAGCAATGAACACAAGGAGTGCTGATGCTGACCGTGGCCAAGGGAGCGGTAGCCGCAGTGATGTTCTTCCTGGAGCTGGGCGTGCTGCTCGCGCTGGGCTACTGGGGGTTCACGCGGGAGGTCAACATCCTGATGAAGATCCTCCTGGGGCTCGGCACGCCCGCGGTGTTCGCCACGCTGTGGGGGCTGTTCATGGCGGGAGGCAAGGCGCCGCACCAGCTCCACGGGATCGCCAGGGCCGTCTTCGAAGTCGTGTGGTTCGGCGCGGGGGCGGCGGCCCTGGCGGCCTCCGGGCTCGTCACCGCGGGTGTTGTGTTCGCGATCGTGTACGTCGTGGACGGTGTGCTGCGGCTGCTGACCGATCAGGTCTGAAGGAGGAGTGATGGGCAAGCATGTGATCGTCGGAGCGGGACAGGTCGGCGGCGGGCTCGCCGAGACTCTGGCGGAGCGCGGACACGAGGTCACCCTCGTCACCCGCTCGGGTTCCGGCCCCGAACGCCCCGGGATCTCGCGGGTCGCCGCGGACGCGGCCGACGTCGCCGTGATGCGGCGGGTCACCGAAGGGGCCGACGTGCTCTACAACTGCATGAACCCGCGTTATCACCGATGGCCGATCGACTGGCCGCCGGTCGCCGCCTCGCTGCTGGCCGCCGCCGAGTCGTCCGGGGCCGTCCTGGTCACGCTGGGCTGCCTGTACGGCTACGGCCCGGTGGACGGGCCGATGACCGAAGACCTGCCGCTCGCCGCGACGGGCACGAAGGGCAGGGTCAGGGCGCGGATGTGGGAGGAGATGCGGGCCGCGCACGAGGCCGGCCGGGTGCGGGCCACGGAGGTGCGCGCCTCGGACTACTACGGGCCGCGGTCGTCCGACCAGTCCTACCTCGGCCCCCGGCTCCTGGAGCCCCTGTTCGCGGGCAAGACCGGCCTCGTCCTGAGCGACCCCGACATCCCGCACAGCTACACGTACCTGCCCGATGTGGTGCGCGCGCTGGCGGCGGCCGCGGAGGAGGAACGCGCGTGGGGCCGGCCCTGGCACGTGCCGACCGCGCCGCCCTTCACCATCAGGGAGTACGCCGTGCGGGTGTGCGAGGCGGCCGGCCTCCCGGCGCCGCGCCTGCGGCGGCTGCCGTCGTGGGCGCTGAAGGCGGCGGGCCTCGGGTCGCCGTTCCTGCGCGAGCTGGGGGAGACCCGTTATCAGTTCGACCGGCCGTACGTGCTCGACTCCGCGGCGTCCCAGGCGGTCCTCGGATTCACGCCGACACCGGTCGAGGACGCGGTGAAGGAGACGGTGGTGTGGTGGCGGGGGCGCACCGGCCTTGGACGGGCGGCGGTAGTCTCCCCGGCATGAGAGTCGGAATCATCGGCCTGGGCGACATCGCGGAGAAGGCCTACCTGCCCGTTCTGGCGGCGACGCCGGGCATCGAGCCGCTGCTGTGCACCCGCGACCGGGCGACGCTCGACCGGCTCGGCGACGCGTACCGGATCGGCGCGCGCTTCACCTCCGTGGACGCGCTCGCCGAGGCCGGGATCGACGCGGCGTTCGTGCACGCGGCCACCGGCGCGCACGTCCCGATCGTGACCACGCTGCTGGAGGCGGGCGTGCACGTCTACGTGGACAAGCCCCTCGCCTACGACGCCGCCTCCTCCGCCGGGCTCGTACGGCTGGCCCGCGAGCGGAACAGGTCGCTGATGGTCGGCTTCAACCGCAGGCACGCCCCCGCGTACGCGGCCCTGCGCGGCCTGCCGCGCGACGTGATCGTGATGCAGAAGAACCGGCGCGACCTGCCCGGCGACCCACGTACGGTGATCTTCGACGACTTCGTCCACGTGGCCGACACGCTGCGCTTCCTCGCCCCCGGGCCCGTCACCGACACCGTGATCAGGACCCGGCTGCGCGACGGCCTGCTCGAACACGTGGTGCTGACGCTCGGCGGGGACGACTTCACCGCCGTCGGCGTGATGAGCCGCACCAGCGGCGCGGCCGAGGAGACCTGCGAGGTCATGGGCGGCGGCGGGAAGCGGCGGGTCGTCAACCTCGGCGACGTGGTCGAGTTCGCCGGGGACGAGACCCTCACGAGGCGCGGCGACTGGGTGCCCGCGACGCGGCAGCGCGGCATCGAGCAGGTCTGCCGGGAATTCTTGGACGCGGTCCGCGAGGGCCGCGTCCTCGACGCCGCCGACGCCCTGGAGACCCACGAGCTGTGCGAGCAGATCGTGCTGGCCGCCACGAAGACGGTGGAAACGGCCTGACAGCCCCCCAGGAGCCTCTCCCAAGACGGCCTGACCGCCTCCCGGAAGCCGCATATTCCCGGGAGGCGGTCGTCATCGCCGTCTTTCAGAGGGGCGTCACGGGTAGAGGCCCCGTATGCGGTGGGCCTCGGCCACCCGCTCCACGCCGATCGCGTGGGCGGCCTGGCGGAGCGTGAGGTCACGCTCGGCGGCCAGGTCGGCGACCGCCCGGTAGGCGTTCTCCATCAGGTCGCGGAGCTTCACCTCGACCTCACCGGCGCTCCAGGAGTACGCCTGGGTGTTCTGCACCCACTCCAGGTAGGACACGATCACCCCGCCGGCGTTGGCCAGGATGTCGGGCACCACTGTGACCCCGTTGCCCGCCAGGATCCGGTCGGCCTCGGGCGTGGTGGGCCCGTTGGCGCCCTCCACGACCAGGCGGGCCCGTACGCGCGGCGCGTTGCCGGCCGTGATCACGCCGTCGAGCGCGGCGGGCACCAGCATGTCCACGTCGAGTTCGAGCAGCTCGTCGTGGGAGAGCGCGTCGGCGTCGCGGTAGCCGTGGACCGTCCCGGTCTCGGCGGCGTGGGCGCGCAGCGCGGCGACGTCGAGACCGGAGGGCCGGACGACCGCGCCGCCCGCGTCCGAGACGGCCACGACGCGGCAGCCGGCGTCGGCCAGGTATTGCGCGGCGAGCGCGCCCACCTTGCCGAAGCCCTGCACCGCCACGGTCGTGCCCTCGGGGGAGCTCGCACCAAGGGTCCGGGTCAGCGCCTGCAGCGCGGCGATCCGCACCCCGCGCGAGGTCGCGCCCGCGCGGCCCGGCGAGCCGCCGAGCGCCGTGGGCTTGCCGGTCACCACGCCGGGGGCGGAGTAGCCCGCGTTGGCGCTGTAGGTGTCCATGATCCAGGCCATGGTCTGCTCGTCGGTGCCCACGTCGGGCGCGGGGATGTCCTTTTCCGGGCCGAGGAGCGGCAGGATCTCGTTGACGTAGCGCCGGGTGACGCGTTCGAGCTCGCGGGTGGTCAGCGTGGCCGGGTCCACCGCGACGCCGCCCGTGGCCCCGCCGTACGGGATGCCGACGAGGGCGCACTTCCACGTCATCCACATGGCGAGGGCGGTGACCTCGGCGAGATCGGTGTCGGGGTGGAAACGGATGCCGCCCTTGGCCGGTCCGCGCGACAGGTTGTGCTGCACGCGGTGGCCCTGCACGACCTCAAGGCGGCCGTCCTCACGCCGTACGGGCACGGAGACGGTCAGCGAGCGGCGGGGCGTGGCGAGCATGTGGTGCAGGCCGTCGTCGAGGCCGAGGAAGCGGGACGCCTCTGCGAGGTGGAAGCGGGCGGCGGCCAGGGCGCGCTCACCCGGTGTGGGGGCAGGATGATCGGGGATCGGAGACCGAACCCCCGACGCCGTTGTCGGGAAGTCCGTGATGGTCATTCTGTTGTTCTCCTGTCGGAAGGGGGGCCGTCCCCCCGGGCCCCCGCGCGCCGTCGTCGTTGACGGGCACGGAAGGCGGGCCGGAGGAGCGACATCTGGATCAAACCGTGTGCCGGGTGATCGCGATATAGGCCAATACGGAGATCACCGGGCGGGATTTCGCCGTTCCGGCGCATAGGCGGCGCACGGACCGCGAACGGCGCAGGACACATGGGCGTAAGTCGCGCTTTGCCGTCCGTTTGCAGTAGACAGGTCTCGTGCCGGAACTTGTGCTGGGCCCGCTGCTGCGCCACGTGGACGCGGCCGCCGCGACCGTCTGGGTGGAGACCTCCGAACCCTGCACGGTCCGCGTGCGCGCCGGCGACGCCTGCTCGGAGGAGCGCACCTTCACTGTGCACGGCCACCACTATGCCCTGATCGACGTCGGCGTCGAGAGCCCGGTGGCCTACGAGGTGGAGCTCGACGACCGGCGGGTGTGGCCCGCCGACGGCTTGCCGCCGAGCGTGATCCGCCCGCTGACCCGCCTCGACCGGCTGATCTTCGGCTCCTGCCGCACCAGCGTCCCGCACGAGGAGCCGTACGTGCGCACGCACGGCCCGGACGTCCTACGGGCGTACGGCCTGCGCCTGATGGAGTCGCCGGACGAGCGGCCCGACCTGATCCTGCTGCTCGGCGACCAGGTGTACGCCGACGAGCTGACGCCGGACATGAAGCAGTTCATCGCCGGGCGCAGGGACGACGGACCCGAGGAGGTCGTCGACTTCGAGGAGTACGCCGAGCTGTACCGGCAGGCGTGGTCGGACCCGCCGGTCCGCTGGCTGCTGGCCACGGTGCCCAGCCTGATGATCTTCGACGACCACGACGTCAGGGACGACTGGAACACCTCGAAGGCCTGGCGTGAGCAGATGGCCGAGGTGCCCTGGTGGGAGCGGCGCATCGTCTCCGCGCTCGGCTCCTACTACGTCTACCAGCACCTGGGCAACCTGCCCCCGGCCGACCGGGCGGCCGATCCCGTGCTCGCCGCACTGCGGGCGGGCGACGGCGACGAGGCGCTCGACGCCTTCGCCCGGCGGGCCGACCGGGAGCCCGACTCGGTGCGCTGGAGCTATCACAGGGACCTGGACGGCACCCGGCTGATCGTGCTCGACAGCCGCAGCGCCCGGGTGCTGGCGCCGGGACGCCGCAGGATGCTCGACCCGGGGGAGTGGGACTGGTTCGACAAGCACGCCACCGGCGACTTCGAGCACCTGCTCGTCGGGTCGTCGCTGCCGATCCTGCTGCCCGCGGGGATCCACCACGTGGAGAGCTGGAACGAGGCGGTCTGCGACGGCATCTGGGGCCGCCGGGCGGCGCGGTGGGGCGAGCGGCTGCGGCAGTTCCTCGACCTGGAGCACTGGGGAGCCTTCAGCCGGTCGTTCGAGGACCTCGCGCGGGTGGTGCTGGAGGTCGCCTCGGGCCGCCGGGGCAGGCCGCCCGCGACCGTCCTGCTGCTGTCGGGCGACGTCCACTACTCCTACATGGCGTCCGTACGGCGCCGGGGCGGCGGGCGCGTCCACCAGATCGTCTGCTCGCCCATCCGCAACCCGCTGAGCCGCACGCTGCGCTTCGCCAACATCGTGGCGTCGTTCGGGCTCGCGGGCGTGCTCGGCGGGGTGCTGGCCAGGGCCGGGGGCCTTCCCCGGCCGCCGTTGCGATGGCGCATCAGCAAGGGACCCTGGTTCCCCAACATGATGACCGCCATCGACCTGGCGCCCGGGGAGGCCGCGGTGACGTGGTTCACCGACACCGGCGATCAGGACGCGGTGCGGATCAGGCCCGAGCCTCCCGCAGCACCGCGCTGAGCTGGTCGAGCGCCCACTCCAGGTCGTCCCGGGAGACGACCAGAGGCGGCGCGAGGCGGATCGTCGAGCCGTGGGTGTCCTTGACCAGCACGCCGCGGCGCATGAGCGCCTCGCTGATCTGCCGTCCGGTGCCGAGCGAGGGGTCGATGTCGATGCCCGCCCACAGGCCGCGCCCGCGCACCGCCACCACGCCGGGGCCCATTTCGGCCAGCCGCGCGTGCAGGAACACGCCGAGCTCGCGGGCCCTGGCCTGGTATTCGCCGGTCTTCAGCAGTCCGATGACCGCGTCGCCGACGGCGCAGGCCAGCGGGTTGCCGCCGAAGGTGGAGCCGTGCTGGCCGGGGCCGATCACGCCCATGACGTCGGTGTTCGCGACGACCGCGGAGACCGGGACCACGCCGCCGCCGAGGGCCTTGCCCAGGACGTACATGTCCGGGACGACGCGCTCGTGGTCGCAGGCGAACGTGTCACCGGTGCGGCCGAGGCCCGACTGGATCTCGTCGGCCACGAACAGCACGTTGTTGTCGGTGCAGATCTCCCTGACCGCGGCCAGGTAGCCGTCCGGCGGCACGAGCACGCCGGCCTCGCCCTGGACGGGCTCCAGCAGCACGGCCACCGTGTTCTCGTCGATCGCCTCCCTGACCGCCTCGGCCGAGCCGTACTTGACGATCCGGAAGCCGGGGGTGAAGGGGCCGAAGCCGTCGCGCGAGTCGGGGTCGGTGGAGAAGCCCACGATCGTCGTCGTGCGGCCGTGGAAGTTGTCCTCCATCACGACGATGTTGGCCTGGTCGGGAGCGACGCCCTTGACCTCGTAGCCCCACTTGCGGGCGACCTTGATCGCGGTCTCGACGGCCTCCGCGCCGGTGTTCATCGGCAGGACCATGTCCTTGCCGCACAGCTCGGAAAGGCCGGTCACGAACGCGGCGAACCGGTCGTGGTAGAACGCCCGGCTGGTCAGTGTCAGCCGGTCGAGCTGCTCCCGGGCCGCGGCGAGGATCGCGGGGTTGCCGTGGCCGAAGTTCAGCGACGAGTAGCCGGCCAGGCAGTCGAGATACCGCTTGCCCTCCACGTCGGTGACCCAGGCGCCCTCGGCCGAGCTGATCACGACGGGCAGCGGGTGATAGTTGTGCGCGCTGTGGCTCTCGCTGAGCCGGATCAGTTCCTCGCTGTTCATCGGGTCTCCCTGTTCGGCCGGATCTCGAGGGTGCAGCACTTGGGACCGCCGCCCGACTTGCGCAGCTCACTGAGGTCGACCGGGACGACCTCGAAACCCCGGCGCTTGAGTTCCAGGGTCAGCCCCGTGGCCTCGGCGTTGAGGACGACGTTGCGGCCGTCGCTCACCGCGTTGAGGCCGAGCACCTCCGCGTCCGCGGACGTGGCGATCACGGCGTCGGGGAACAGCCGCCGCAGCACCTTCCTGCTGCCCTCGCTGAACGCCTCCGGATAGTACGCGACGTTGTGGCCGTTCAGCGGGAACAGGGCGGTGTCGAGGTGGTAGAACCTCGGGTCGACCAGGCGCAGCGTGACGACCGGGCGGCCGAGGAACTCCTGGGCCTCCATGTGCGCCGCGACGTCGGTGCGGAATCCCGTCCCGGCCAGGATAACTTCGTCGAGCGTCAGGTAGTCGCCCTCACCCTCGTTGGTGAAGGACGCCTCCAGCGTCTCGTATCCCCGTTCGGCGAACCACCGCAGGTAGGCGGGGCCCTCGGCGGCGCGCTGCGGGTGGGCGAACTTCGCGCCGTAGACCCGTCCGTCCACGACGAGCGCGCCGTTCGCGGCGAACACCATGTCCGGCAGGCCCTCGATCGGGTCGATCAGGCTGACGGTGTGGCCCAGGCTCTCGTACGCCTGCCGGAGGCTCTCCCACTGCCGCACCGCCCTGGCCGTGTCGGTGTCCTTCTCCGGGTGCATCCACGGGTTGATGGAATACGAGACCGTGAAGAAATCCGGCCGGCACATCAGGAAATGCCGGGTAGTGCCCGTACGGCCACGGTCCGTGGCCTCGGTGGCGGGCGCAAGCGTCATCGTCGACTCCAAGCGGAAAACCGGGTGAACGGGACTTCAGCGTAGGAATCCGGAGGCGACAATCCAATGCGCCCGCGTTGCGATCACATGTGGATCGGTTGCGTCTATCACCCGTTTTGCAGCGATCCGTTAATCAGCCGCGACAGCACGATCGAACTCTTCGTGCGGACCACGAACGGCTCGGCCGCCAGGCGCTCGATCACCCGCTCGACGTGCCGCACGTCGGTCGCGCGGATGTGCAGCAGCGCGTCGGCCTCGCCGGTGACCGTGCAGGCCGAGACGACCTCCGGATGCCGGGACACGGCCATGCCGATCTCCGCCGGTGAGGTCTTCCCCCGGCAGTACAGCTCGACGTACGCCTCGGTGGTCCAGCCGAGGGCCGACGGCTCGACCCGGGCGCTGAAGCCGGTGATCGCGCCGCTGGCGACGAGCCGGTCGACCCGCCTCTTCACGGCCGGAGCCGACAGCCCCACTTGAGCGCCTATTTCGGCGTACGTCGCCCGGGCGTCCTCGACGAGGGCCCGGATTATGGCGCGATCGAGCTCGTCCAACCTCACGTGGACCTGTATACAGCCGCCGGGGCCCGGCATGCCCCGCGCCGTGCCCGCCGCCGCCCCGAGCCGGGCACGGCTCAGGTGAGCTGGACCAGCACCGAGCCGACGATGAGCAGGGCGAGGCCGGACAGGCGCGGCGCCGTGAGCGGGCGCCGGGGCAGCCGCAGGAAGCCGTAGTTGTCGATCACGGCCGAGGCGACCTGCTGGCCGGTCACGGTCAGCGCCACGGTGGTGGCGGCGCCGATCGTGGGGATGAGCGTGAAGGTCGCGGTGACGTACGCCGCGGCGCAGGCGCCGCCGAGCCAGCCCCACCAGGGCATCGTGCGCAGCCCGCCGAGCTGCGGCCGGGGGGTGCGGCGCGTCGCCAGCAGGACGAGCAGCACCACGGCGATGGTGATCGTGGCCACGATGAAGCTGATCATCGCGGTGGTCACCGGCTCGCGGATGTCCTTGCGCAGCGCGGCGTTGACCGCTCCCTGCACCGGCAGGACCGCGCCGGCCACTATGCCCAGCAGGATCCAGCCGCTCTGGCCGAGGCCACGGGTCCGGCGTACGGCGGTGGCGGCCGGGGCGGTGGCGGTGGCCGTCGCGCCGCGGCCGGGACCGCCGGACCCGCCGGACCCGCCGCCGGTCGCCGGTCCCGCCGCGGGCGGCGTCTGCGCCGGGCGCTGCCCGCGGATGATGACCGTGATGCCGGCGAGGACCGCGAGCGCGCCGAGCACGATGCCGACGCTGAGCGGCCTGCGCGCGATGCCGAGCAGGCCGAACAGGTCGAGCCCCAGCGACGCGAACATCTGACCGGTCACGAACAGGCCCGCCGCGGCCAGCGCGCCGAGGCGCGGGAAGAGCAGGATCCCGCTGGTGATGTAGAGCGGGCTGGCCAGACCGCCGAGCAGGTGCCAGAACGGCACGCCGGGCGCGAGGCGGATCGCGCCGATGGCGCCGACGGCGGCGGCGAGGAGCGCCAGCAGGGCCGTCGCCACGCCCAGTTGCAGGGTCGAGGCGCCGTACGGCGTCCCCACGGCCTTGTTGAGCTGGAGATTCACCGAGGCTTGCACTGCCAGTAGGCAGCCGGCCAGCAGCGCCGAGGCGAGGAACAGGGCATGCATCGCGATCCCTCTTCTAGAGAACCGGATTCGAAAAGCCGGATCAGAACCGGACATGGTGTCCGGATGAGCGTAAGACAAAGTGGACGCGATGTCCACATAGTTCGACCGGGGGCTACGATGGCCTCATGGACAACGGGTTTGTGGATCCCGGCGGGAACGTGAAGAACGGCCGCGTTCCATCAGGGGGGACCATGCCTGCCGGCCGGGAACTGCCCGTGCTCGATCTCGAACCGGGCCGCCCGGCGCCGGTGCGCGAACGGGCGGACGCCGCGCGCAACCGCATGCGCGTGCTGAAGGCGGCCGAACAGCTCTTCGCGACCAGGGACGCGCGACACGTCACCATGGACGAGATCGCCAAGGCGGCGGGGGTGGGGCGGGCCACGCTCTACCGGCGTTATCCGGACACCGCCTCGATCGCGACGGCGCTCCTGGACGAGCACGAGCGGCAGGTGCAGGGACACATCCTGAACGGCCCGCCGCCGCTCGGCCCCGGTGCCTCACCGGCGGATCGGCTCGCCGCGTTCTACGTCGCGATGATCGATCTGCTGGAGCGTCACCTGCACCTCGTGCTGGGGGCCGAGACGGGCAGCGCGCGGTTCGGCACCGGCGCCTACCGCTTCTGGCGCACCCACGTGCGGATGCTGCTGACCGAGGCGGGGGTGCCGGATCCGGAGGGCAAGGCGGACGCCGTGCTGGCGCCGCTCGCGCCCGAGGTCTACCAGTTCCAGCGGCGGACCCTCGGCCTGTCGCAGGCCCGCGTCACCGAGTCGCTGGTGTGGAACGCCCACCGGCTCGCGGGCGGCGAGGCGCCGCCGGAACCCTGACGACTCGCCAGGACGCGCGAGGCGCGGGGACGGCGGGCGCCGTCGCCGCGCCAGGACGGGGCGGGCGGCCGAGGATCAGACGCGGCCGGGGCCGGTGTGCTCGACGACCTCCACGGTCACGCCGTCGTACGAACCGGGCCGGTCCACTTGAGCTCGGGCAGGTTGACCACGATCGCCTCCTGCGTGCTGCGGGCGATGACCACGACGGCCTCCAGATCGGGGTGGGTATTCTCCTCCCGATGCGGCACGAACGGCGGCACGAAGATGTAGTCGCCCGGTTTGGTGTCGATGCGCACCTCGTGCGGCTCCTCGGCGTCGACGTCGAGGAACACGAACGACGGCGTGCCGCTGACCACGTAGATCGCGGTCTCCGAGTCGCCGTGGTGGTGGTTCGCGGAGACGGTCGCCGGAGCCACGTGGGTCTGGCCCATCCACAGCCGGCTCGACCCCACGGTCCCGCCGCTGATGGCGGCCCGCCGGTGCATGCCGCCGGTCTGCGCGGTCTCCGAGGTCAGGCCCGCGGGCACCACGTGGTGCAGCCTGCGGTGGAACGGATCCTCGGGTAGAACGATGCTCACCTGTTTCTCCTGATTCTCGCGACGGCCCGGCCGACGGGGCGTCCACTTCTCACGACGTCTTCCTGCCCGGAAGGCCCCAGCCGGGCAGCGGCCGTCCTCGTACCGGCCTGCCCGTGCCCGGCGCGGGTCACGAGTGGGCGCGCGGGCCGAGCGCGGCCACCCCCGCACCGGTCAGGACCGTGTCGTCCTGCGGCGTGTGGATCCTGCCGCACAGCACGTCGCGGTAGTGGCGCTCCAGAGGATTGGCCCTCGACAGGCCGGGATTGCCGACGAGCGCCAGGGCGGCCTCGACGGATCTGATCGCGTTGCCGGTGACGGTGTGCTTGGCGAGCCCGGACCGGGCCATGGCCGCCTCGTCCCCGTCGTCCACCGCGCGGGCCGCGGACTCCAGCAGCCGGTCGCTCACCAGCAGCCACGCCTCGATCTCCCCGACGGCGGCCTGGAAACGGGGGAGCGTGGCCAGCGGCCGGCCCAGGTTCGCGGGTGTGCGCTCGCCCAGGTACTCGATCAGCCAGTCCCTGGCGGCCTGCGCCACGCCGTGGTACACCGCCCCGATCAGCACGTTGTTCCAGCCCATGAAGGTCGCGCCGCGGCCGGTCGGCGGCATCCCCGCCGGGGCGACCTCCACCGCGTGATCCCCGGGGATCCACGCCCCCTCGAAAATCACATCGTCGCTGCGAGTGGCACGCATGCCCAGGTGGTCCCAGGTCCGCTCCACCCGGTAACCACCGCCGCCGGCCTCCACGAGGAAGGACCCGACCAGGGGCTCGGGGTCGTCGGTGCGTGCCCAGACCAGCATCCAACGCAGACCGGGGATGCCCGTGCAGTAGGTCTTGCGGCCGGTGAGCCGGTATCCGCCGTCCTCCCGCGCGGCCACCGTCGCGGGCAGGCCGCCCCGGGCGGGCGTGCCCAGGTCTGGCTCCACCCGCAGGGCGTTGACGAGGGCAGGGCCCTCGATCGCCGACTTCTGCACCCGCCCGCGTACGTGGGCGGGCCAGGGGTTGTCCGGGCGGGCGAGCGCGGCGTGGGTCATCAGATACTGCGCGGTCACCAGCGCCACCGAGGGGTCGGCCCGGCCGACCGCCGTCACGACCGCCGCCGTCTCGGCGAGGCCGGCGCCGCGCCCGCCCGCCTCGCGTGGCAGCGTGAGCGCGAGGACGCCGGCCGCGTGCAGGTCCTCGAACGCCTCGAAGGCGAAGTCGCCCTCCCGGTCGTGCCGCTCCGCGCGGCTCGCGATCCCGGTCAGCACCTCGTCGAGACCCGTCATCGGTCCACCTCCCAGCGGTCGAAGGATGCGGCGGTCATGCGATGCGATGGTGCGGTCGCGGCGGCGCTCCATCCGGACCACGACGAGGTGGCCGGCCTGCCCCCGGACAAGCCCGGCTCACGCCCCGGCGCCCACGGCTTCCGAAGGGGACGGAGACGGTCGGGGGTCCGGAGAACGGCGGGATGGGATCCCACGCCGCAAGATCGCCCTTCGATGGTAAATTTCCCCTAAAAACCAGTCAAGAGTGTAGGGAAATGCGCTGCGAAACGCCCGCCGGTGTGCGGGGACGGCGGGTGTTTGCGGTGGGTGGTTGCGGTGGGTGGTTGCGGTGGGTGGTTGTGGCGGGCGGTTACGGCTCGGGCCGGGGGCAGTAGTCGCCGATCCCGTGCTCCAGCAGGTCGAAGGCGCGCTCGGCGTGCTCCCTGACGTCCGCCCTGATCAGCGCCGCGTCCTCGCCCGCCGTCTGCCGCATCGCGAAGTGGCGGGTCAGCGTGCGGACGGCGGCGCAGATCTGCGCCGCCACCAGACGGGGGGTCAGGTCGTCGGGATCGGCGTCGGTCTCCTCGGCGAGCGTCCGGGCCAGCCGGTCCTCCCGGTTGACCTCGAGCATGCGCACCCGTGACTGGAGCGCCAGGCTCTCCCGCACCCGCTGCGTGAACAGGTCCAGGCCCTCGCTCATCCCGTAACGCCAGTCGCCGGCGTCGAGTGCCTCGAAGAAGTCCCGTCGCACCGCCTCGACCGCAGTCTCGCCCGCGCGGCGCTCGCGCACGGCCCGGGCCAGCAGGTCCTCGGTCTCCTCGCTGCGGTCGAGGAACATGTCCTCTTTCGTGCGGAAGTAGTTGAAGACGGTGTTGACCGACACGTCGGCCGCCCTGGCCACCTCGGCCACCGTGACGTTGTCGAACCCCCGTTGCAGGAATAGCCCCATCGCGACGTCGGCGATGCGCTGCCGGGTCTCCCGCTTCTTCCGCTCCCGCAGGCCCTCTTCCATGCTCCGATTGTAAGGGTGAGCACAAACTTTAAGTGACTCCAAATTTGGTGTTACTCTAACCGGCATGATTCACGCCAGAGGGCTCACCAAGACCTTCGGCCCGGTCGAGGCCGTCCGGGGGATCGATCTCGACGTCTCCCGAGGGGAGATCGTCGGCTTCCTCGGGCCGAACGGCGCGGGCAAGACCACCACGCTGCGCATGCTCACCACGCTGCTGCGCCCCACGTCCGGCACCGCCACCGTCGCGGGCGCCGACCTGTTCGCCGACCCCGCGGCCGTACGCCGCCGGATCGGCTACGTCGCCCAGGGCGGCGCGTTCGCGCCGTTCTCCCCGGTGGGCCAGGAGCTCGTGCTCCAGGCCCGCCTGTACGGCCTGAGCAGGGAGCAGGCCCGCGAACGCGTCACCACCCTGCTCGCCGAGCTGGACCTGCCCGGGGTCGAGGAGCGTACGACGGTCACGATGTCGGGCGGCCAGAAGCGCCGGCTGGACATCGCGATGGGCCTGCTCCACCGGCCCGAGCTGCTCTTCCTCGACGAGCCCACGACCGGGCTCGACCCGCAGAGCCGCGCCAACCTGTGGCACCACGTGCGCCGGCTGCGCGAGCGGGACGGCCTGACGGTCTTTCTCACCACCCACTACCTGGAGGAGGCCGACGCGCTCTGCGACCGCGTCCTGATCATCGACCACGGCCGGATCGTCGCCGCGGGCACGCCGGACGAGCTGAAGACCGAGCACGGCGCGAGCACGCTCGACGACGTCTTCCTCGCGGTCACCGGCCGCGAGCTGCGCGAGGGGGCCGCCGCGTGACCGCCCTCGCCGCCCTGACCGGGCACTACCTGCGCGCGTCCTTCAGCAACAAGTTCAGCCTGGTCTTCAGCGCCCTGCAGCCGTTCCTGTATCTCGTGCTGTTCGGCCCGCTGTTCGACCGCAGCGGCGTGGGCTCGTGGGACGTCCTCGTGCCCGGCCTGCTGGTGCAGCTCGGGCTGACGAGCGCGGGGATGGCGGGCTTCGGCATCGTCTTCGACCACCGGTTCGGCGTGCTCGAACGCATGCGGGTCACGCCGGTGAGCCGGGTGACGCTGCTGCTCGGCCGGGTGCTCAGGGACAGCGTCGTGCTGCTGGTGCAGGCGGTGGCGATCATCGCGGCCGGCTACGCGCTGGGCCTGCGGGCGCCGCTCGCGGGGGCGCTGGGGGCGCTGCTGCTGATCACCGTGCTGGCGGTCGGCCTGGCGTCGCTGTCGTACACGGCGGCGCTCACGATGCGGCAGGAGCTGTTCGCGCCCGTGATGTCCACCGTGGTGGTCCCGCTGATGCTGCTGTCGGGAGCGCTGCTGCCGATGTCGCTCGCGCCCGCCTGGCTCGACGTGCTGTCGCGGCTCACGCCGTTCCGCTACGCGGTCGAGGGGATGCGCGCGCTGTTCGCCGGGTCCTACACGTCGTCGGCCCTGGTGTGGGGCGTAGTCGTGTCCCTGGCCTTCGCCGTCCTGGGCGTTACCTTGGGCACCAGGCGTTTCCAAACGGAAAACGCCTGATCAGGGGTAGTAAAAGGCATTCGAAGTTCATACCGGTTTGCGGGCGCCGCCAGGCACGGAGGCGGTCACAATGGGGGCGTGGCGGACGTCAACTTCACCCTCGTCCAGCTGCGTTACTTCGTAACCGCGGCCGAGCTCGGCAGCATGACCGCGGCCAGCAGGGAACTCATGGTGGCGCAGTCGGCGATCTCGGCCGCCATCGCCCAGGTGGAGCGGGAGCTGGGCGTCCAGCTCCTGATCCGCCACCATGCCCGCGGCCTGTCGCTGACCCGCGCGGGCGAGCGCTTCCTCGTCGAGGCCAGGGAGTTCCTGTCCCATGCCGCCGCGCTCGCCCAGTCGGCGCGCGGCCTCGCGGGCTCGCTGACCGGTGAGCTCGCCGTCGGCTGCCTGACCACGCTCGCGCCGTTCTACCTGTCCCGGCTGCTGCGCGAGTTCGCCGAGAAGTACCCCGGGGTGCGGGTCAGCGTCGCGGAGGGCGAGCTTTCCGCCATGGAGGCGGCGCTGCTCGACGGGCGGTGCGAGGTCGCCCTCGTCTACGCCATCGATCTCGCCCTCGACCTCGACATCCGGACGCTCACCCGGGCCAGGCCGTACGCGCTGCTGCCGCCGGAGCACCCCCTGGCCCAGGCCGAGGCGGTGTCGCTGTCGGACCTGGCGTCCGAGCCGATGATCCTGCTCGACCTGCCGCGCAGCCGCGACTACTTCCGGGCGATCTATCCGACCGAGCCGCGCGTCCGGTTCCGTACGTCGAGCTACGAGACGGCCCGCTCGCTGGTGGCGGGCGGGCACGGCTACTCGATACTCAACCAGCGGGCCGAAAGCGACCAGACCTACGACGGCGGCCGGGTCGCCTGCGTCCCGATCAGCGACGACGTGCCCGCGCTCGACGTCGTGCTCGCCTCGGTGCGCGGCGTGCGGCCCACCGCCCGGGCGGTCGCCTTCGCCGAGACCTGTCAGGCGTTCTTCGCCAGGAAGTAGGTCACCCGAGGTCGGCGAGCAGCTCCTCCAGGAACGCGCCGGTCTGCGTGGCCGGCCGGGCGTCCACGCACACCGCGTTCATCACCTGCGTGTACGCCTCGGTGTCCTCGGGCTTGTCGAGGTAGAGGGCGCTGGTGAGCTGCTCCAGGTAGACGACGTCGGGCAGTTCGGGTGCGTCGAAGCGCAGGATCGTGAAGGGACCGCCGCACGCGGCGTGCCCGCCATGGTCGAACGGCACGATCTGCAGCGTGATGTTCGGCTGCCGCGTCACCTCGATGAGGTGTTCGAGCTGGGCCCGCATCACCTTCCTGCCGCCGATCGGGCGGCGCAGTGCACCCTCGTCCATCACGGCCCACAGGGTCGCGGCCTCGGGCCCGGTCAGCCGTTCCTGCCGGCGCATCCGCAGGTCCACGCGCCGGTCGACGTCGTCGGCGGACCGCCCCACGTTGCTCCGCAGCACGAGGGCCCGCGCGTACTCGGGCGTCTGCAGCAGCGTGGGCACGAACTGCAGCTCGTAGCAGCGGATGACGGACGCCGCCTCCTCCAGCCCGACGTAGAACTCGAACCAGCCCGGCAGCACGTCGCTGTATTTGTGCCACCAGCCGGGGATGTTCGCCTGCCGCGCCAGGTCGAGCAGCACGGCTCGGTCGTCGGGGTCGGTGATGCCATAGAGGGTGAGCAGGTCGGCGACGTCCCGCTCCTTGAAGCCGACCCGGCCGAGCTCGAGCCTGCTGATCTTGGCGTGCGACCCGCGGATGGCACGGGCCGCCTCTTCTGGCGTGATGCCGCTCTCCCGGCGCAGCCGCCTGAGCTGGGCCCCGAGCAGGAGCCGCAGGGCCGTCGGGCCGCCGCGGGCGGTCCAGACCGGTGCGGGGGCGGTGTTTCCCGCCTGTGCGTTCACGATCGCTCCATCGGCGGCGCTCCCGGAAGGATTCCTGGTGAACCAATCGAGTTGATCATCCTACCGGACCGGAGCGAGGCCGTCTTTTCTGGGGACTTCCACGAAAGTCGGGGACGCGTGACATTTGCACGTGCACGCGTGCTTGCATCCGCAAGGCACAGGGCAAGATACACGACGGCAGGGAAATTCACATCATGTAATGGGTGAGACCTGAGGGATCGGCGATGACAGCAGACCTGGCGGGCCCGGGAGCCGCGACAGCGCCTCCGTGGTTGACCTCGATGTTCGAGCGGGACGACGTCGCCGGCTTGTCCCTGCCTCCGTCTGCGACGTGCACCTTTCATGGGCGCACCACGTCCGCTGCCGCCGCGCGTGATTTCACCGCCAGGACGCTGTGCGGCTGGGGATTGCCCGGCCTCGTGCCGGACGCGCAGATCGTGGTGTCGGAGTTGGTGACCAACGCGCTGCGGCACGCTCCCGGAGACCCCGCGGACGCCCCGCAGATCCGGTTGAGGCTGGTGAGGCACCGGTTTCATATCGGCTGCGGCGTGAGCGACGCCAGCGCCCGCGTGCCCGCGATCTCGCCCTGGAGCGATCTATCGGAGTCGGGCCGGGGGCTGCATCTGGTCGAGGCGCTGACGGCGGCGTGGGGATGGATCCTCACCCGCGGCGGCGGCAAGGTGGTCTGGGCCCTCTTCGACGCCTCGCCCGCCTCCTGAGCGGCATCCGCCCCCCGGAAAGCGGCCGGGCCGCCGCCGGCATCGGATGCCGGCGGCGGCCCGCCTGTCGTCATGGTCCCGCCGGCCTCGGAGGGCCTTCGGGGACGGATCGGGTCGGCCCTGCTCAGCCCTGCTCGGCCTCGCCGGTGACCTGCTCGGCCGCCTCCTCGGGCGACTGCTCCAGGTCCTGGTCGGCCTGGGCCTGCGCGGAGGCCTTGTCGAGCCGCACCCAGCTCGTGATGCTCTCGATCGCGAACAGCACGAGCAGGTACGCCGTGAGGACGGCCGCCACGGGGGTCAGCCATCCGGCGGCGGCGGCCACGCCCAGGACCAGCAGCCGGACCTCCCAGCCCAGCCCGGCCTGGTAGAGCCAGGCGGGGGGCCAGATCCCCTGCCGGGTGCGATAGACGGTGTCGTACGTGTGGTAGCCGATCACGTAGAGCAGCACGAACAGCAGCCACTTGGGCGTGTCCTCGGCCAGCCCGAGCACGATGATCGTCATGAACTCGGCCGCCCGCAGCAGCGGGGGAGTGAGCCAGTCGAAGCGGCCCAGGTGGTCGCGTCCGGCGGTGGGCAGGACCAGCACGAGCAGCACGGCGACGGGCACGATCAGGATCGGGCCGTCGGTGAGCGAACCGGCGACGGTCAGCGCCACGATCGCGATCAGCGCCACCACGGTCGCGGGCACGGGCGGCAGCAGCCGGCCCAGGGAGCCCTTCAGCGCGGTGGCGAGCGGGCCGTCGTCGCGGTAGGCGAGCAGGCGCGCGGTCTGGATGCGGCGGCGCTCCTCGTCCGGGTCGGGAAGCGGCGTGGTGACCTGCGGCTGAGTGATCATGCGAGCGACCTCAGGAGACGTCCGGTGAGGGTGTAGGTGGCCGCGACGCCGCCCCAGACGATCAGCGTGAGGAACGTCACCCGGGGGTTGAAGAACGCGGCGGTGATCGCGATCGCGGCGAAACGCTCGCCGATCGGGAACACGATCATCTTGCGGGCCCAGTGGACCGGGCGGAACTTGCCGGCGTTGGTCCAGAGCTTCAGCAGCCCGCGCACGCCGGTGTTCCGGCTCGCCCGGCGCTCCTCCAGCGCCTCCCGCAGCGGCCGGTCGTCGGCGACCGTCAGGTCCAGCGTGGGCAGCGGTATGGGCGCCTTGCGCCGGTTGGCCGCACCGAACGAGAAGTCCAGCAGGTGCTTGACCGACTGGAGGGCGATCGCGACCAGCGCCAGCGTCCAGACGCCCTCGCCGTCGCCGAACTGCCCGGACACCGTCGCGCCGACCGCGAGGCCGACGAA
The DNA here is from genome assembly GCF_036186745.1 of Microbispora hainanensis. Classification (NCBI taxonomy): domain Bacteria; kingdom Bacillati; phylum Actinomycetota; class Actinomycetes; order Streptosporangiales; family Streptosporangiaceae; genus Microbispora; species Microbispora hainanensis. The sequence goes on from NZ_CP108086.1 coordinate 4,782,982, forward strand.
GACGGCGTACTCCTTGAACCGGTCGAAGGTGGCGTCGAGCCAGGCGCCGAGCACGCCGAACTTGCGCGCGTAGCGGGCGAGCTGGCCGTCCACGCAGTCGAAGACGAACGCGAAGTAGATGAGCAGCGCGCCGGCCACCGCTCCCCAGCGGGTGCCGGTGGAGAACGCGCCTGCCGACAGCAGGCCGAGGGCGATCGAGATCAGCGTCACCTGGTTGGGCGTGAGCCCCCGGCGGGCCGCCCAGCGGGCGATGAAGCGCGAGTAGGTGCTGACGAAGAACGTGGTGAAGAAGCCGTCGGCGCCCTTCACGGCGTTGTTCAGCCGGGCCCGGTCCTCGTTGTACTCCGCCATCTCCGCCTGCGCCTCGTCGGCTTCGGCCTGGCTGCGGATGCGGCGGAAGAACAGGTCGCGGCGGCCCCGCCGGCCCACCGACACGCCCCGCCGGACCAGGCCGAGCGTGAGAAGCTCGGTCACGTCGTCCTCGGGGCCGAACAGGTGGGCCATGTCCGCGAGCTCGCGGGCGACCTCGGCGAGGGTCTGCAGGTGCCGCTGGTGGAGGTGGAGCGGCCCGAGCAGCACCGCGTTGGGCCGTGTCACCGCGTGGTAGGCGGTGCCGACCGAGACGATGCGGCTGCGGCCGATGCGGGTGCGCATGGGCAGCCCTTCGACGACCGTCTGGCCGATCTCGGGCTCCGCCTCCTCGATCGGGACGAGTTCGGTCTCCTGGGCGTTCTCGTCCTGCTCGTCCCCCTCCTCGCGCTGCTCCCGAGCGACCAGCGCGAGCGCGCCGCGCTTGGCCTTGGTGATCTGGTAGATCAGCTCGTCGTGGATCAGCGAGTCGGCCGGCAGGATCAGCAGGTTGTCCTCGGCGCCCTCGACCGCGTCGGCCAGCGCACGCAGGTCGCCTGCGATGTCGGGGCTCTCCACCACGCGGCCGTACGGCCTGCGGTAGGCGGCGGCGTCCCCCGGGCGGGCGATCGTTGTCGGCTCCGGGTCCAGCGCGGCGGCCTGCGCGAGCAGCCTGTCGTACGCGGTGGGGGCCCCGGGCAGCGATTTCAGCGTGATGGCCGCGGGCAGGGCGGGCTGACCGCCGAGCGGCGGGGGACTGATCGGGCCGGGCGGGGCGCCCAGCAGGACCACGCGGGTCATGGCAACCTTTCACGCAACGGGGGGAGATCAGGCCCTCAGGCTTGACCGGCGCGGGGAAGTCCGCCGGAACCCAAAGCTTAGTGACCTTTCGGTTGAACCGATGCACCCCAGGTTTACCGTACGGCCCCTGGATGTACAGCTTGGGACGGGTTCGTCACAGGGCATCGTCGCCGGATCATTACCGAATTTTCACCGTTCGTGCGCCTCAACGGGGCGAATGCCCGACTGACGGGGCGGGCGCCCGCGCTCACCCATACGATGGCGGGGTGAGCCTCTACCGGGACGAGGGCGTCGTGCTGCGCACCCAGAAGCTGGGTGAGGCCGACCGCATCATCACCATCCTCACCCGGCGCACCGGCAAGGTCCGCGGCGTGGCCAAGGGCGTGCGCAGGACCAAGTCGCGCTTCGGCGCGCGGCTGGAGCCGTTCTCCCACGTCGACCTGCAGCTCCACAGCGGCAGGTCGCTCGACGTGATCACCCAGGTCGAGACCCTGCACCCGTACGGCGAGGCGATCGTGGCCGACTACGCCAGATACACCGCGGGGACCGCGATGCTGGAGACGGCCGACCGGCTGACGGTGGGGGAGAAGGAGCCGGCGCTGCGCCAGTTCCTGCTGCTGGTCGGCGGGCTGCGCACGCTCGCCGAGGGCGGCCACGAGGCCCGGCTGGTGCTCGACGCGTTCTTCCTGCGCTCGCTGGCCGTCGCGGGCTACGCGCCCGCCCTGTCGGAGTGCGCGCGGTGCGGCGCTGAGGCCGTGCGCGCCTTCGCGATCGTCGCCGGTGGTGTGGTGTGCGGCGCGTGCCGCCCGGCCGGCGCCGCCGTACCCGCCGCGGAGACGATCGCGCTGATGATCGCCCTGCTGCGCGGCGACTGGGCGGCGGCCGACGCCTCCGAGGCCCGGCACCGCACCGAGTGCAGCGGCCTGGTCGCCGCCTACCTGCAGTGGCACCTGGAGCACGGCATCCGCTCCCTGCGTCATGTGGAGAGGGAGTGGCCTCAGGCGACCGCAAGCGAAGTGCGGATCATTTGACCTGGCACTCCGGGGGTCCGGGGGGCGTGCCCCGGTTTGGCGCTGCCAGGTGACCGCAAGCGAAGCGAGGATCGTCTGAGCGGCCCTCACGGGGGTCTGGGGGGTCGTCCAAAACGCACAGAATCCGCACGGGATCCACACCTCTCGCGAGCGTGGGACCGGCCCGGACGCAATACCCTCGGTACATGGTCCGTCCTCCCACTCCGCATCCGTCCGGTGCCACCCCGCCTGCCATTCCCCGCGACCTGCTGCCGCGCCACGTGGCGATCGTCATGGACGGCAACGGCCGATGGGCCAAGGCGCGCGGGCTGCCCAGGACCGAGGGGCACAAGATGGGCGAGTCGTCGCTGTTCGACGTCATCGAGGGCGCTATCGAGATCGGCATCCCCTACCTGTCGGCGTACGCCTTCTCCACGGAGAACTGGAGGCGCTCGCCCGACGAGGTGCGCTTTCTCATGGGGTTCAACCGCGACGTCATCCGCCGCCGCCGCGACCAGCTCAACGCGATGGGCGTACGGGTCCGCTGGGCCGGGCGTCCCGGGCGGCTCTGGAAGAGCGTGATCAAGGAGCTGGAGGACGCCGAGCGGATGACGGTCGGCAACAGCACGCTGACCCTCCAGTTCTGCGTGAACTACGGCGGTCGCGCGGAGATCGTGGACGCCGCCGTGCGGCTGGCCCAGGACATCGCCGCGGGCAGGGTCAAGGCCGACAAGGTCTCGGAGAAGACCTTCGCCCGCTATCTGGACGAGCCGGAGATCCCTGACGTGGATCTGTTCCTGCGCTCGTCCGGCGAGCAGCGCACGTCCAACTTCCTGCTCTGGCAGTCCGCGTACGCCGAGATGGTCTTCCTCAACCAGCTGTGGCCCGACTTCGACCGGCGCGACCTGTGGCAGGCGTGCGAGATCTACGCCAAGCGCGACCGCAGGTATGGCGGGGCCATGCCGAACGAGACGGCCGCGAACTCCGGCGCCGCGCGCGGCTGACGGAACGGCGCTCGAACGCGGCGGGCCCGGCGTCGTCAGGAGGCGTCGCGGCGGCGGGCCCGATACGCGGCGACGTGCATGCGGTTGCCGCAGGTGCGGCTGTCGCAGTAGACCCGGGAGCGGTTCCGCGACTCGTCCACGAAGACCTGGGAGCAGTCGGGCGCCGCGCACGTGCGCAGGCGATCCCGCTCGTTCTCCACGAGCACGTGGGCGAGCGCGACCCCGCAGTCGGCGGCCAGGTGCTCGGCGATCGACGAGCCCGGCGCGAAGTAGTGCACGTGGAGAGGGTGGCCGTCGTGCTCGGCGAGGTGCGGCGTGATGCGGGTGCGCTGCAGCAGCGTGTTGAGCAGGCCGACCGCCGTCGGCTGGTCCGGCGCGGTGAACACCGCGTGGAACTCCTCGCGCAGCGCGCGGACCTCGGCGAGGTCCCGCCGGGTCACCGCTTCGACTCCGCTGACCTCTCGCCTGCGGACGAACTCCTCGAGGTCGCCGACCTCGGCCAGCGTGTCGCGCTCGCCGGCGCCGGTGTTGATGAGGTCCACCACCGTCCCCAGCGAGTACACCATGTCATGGCTGAACGGCACGCCATCTCCCTCTAGTCGCGGCGGGCGGGATCGTGTCCTTTGTCGCGGCGCCCGCAGCGTACCTCTCATAAGGCCCGCGTGGGACGGGGTCAGCCCTTTCCGGCCGTCTCCGCCCGCGACGCCGCCTCCGCGCACGAGGAGCAGGTGCCGAAGACCTCCACGGTGTGCGTCACGTTGATGAAGCCGTGCTCGGCCCCCACGACCTCGGCCCAGCGCTCGACGTCCGGCCCGGCCACCTCGACCGTACGCCCGCAGTCCCGGCACACCAGGTGATGGTGGTGAGAGTCGGTCTGGCACGCCCGGTAGACCGACTCGCCCTCGTCGGTGCGCAGCACGTCGACCCGGCCGGCGTCGGAGAGCGACTGGAGCGCCCGGTAGACGGTCGTCAGGCCGATCTTCGAGCCGATCGCACGCATCTCGGCGAACACGTCCTGCGCGCTGCGGAACCCCCGGCTCTGCCGGAGGATCTCGTGAACGGCGTCACGGCTCTTCGTCATCAGGACTCCTGTGTACGGCTTCGCCCTACGACCTACCAGGTTAGGCCGGTTCGCGTCAGATCAGGCCGAAACGGGTGGCGGCGAGGAGGACCAGGAACGTCGCCACCGCCACGCGCAGCAGCCGGCCCACCGGACGCAGCGAGGGCCAGGACAGGTAGGCCAGCCAGACGATGAACGCGAGCACCGGAAGCACGGCCACCCCGCCACGCCAGTCGGCCACCACCAGCCCGGCGATCAGCAGGGCCACCATGACCAGAGGGACCACCCAGCGGGGCTGCTGGAACAGGAAGACCAGCGGCGCGGCGCTCCTGCGCTCGACCTCCGCGCGCAGCCCGGTGGCGCCGGGCGTGAAGAACTGCTCGCCCTGCGGCAGCGGCCGCCGCATGCGAGGGGGCGCCGCGTTCTCCCGGGCGGGGGCCTTCCTCGCCAGGGGATGGGCCGGCACCTGACGGCGCGGCGGTTCGGTTTCGCTTCCCACGTGTTCGAGCCTAGTGCGCATCGGCCCCGTCGTGGCCCTGTCGCCGGCTATGCCGCTCCGGCCGGGGCCGCCCCCTCCCCGGCGGGCCGTACGAGAGGGGTGGCATGCTGGGCGGCATGCTCGCCGTGATCCGTTATTCGGTGCCGGGCGCCCGCGCCGACGAGTTCGCCGCCCAGGCGCGCGACATCCTCGACCTGCTGGCCGCGCAGCCTGGATACCTGCGCGGGCAGATCGGCAGGTCGGTGGACGAGCCGGCCCTGTGGGCCGTGGTCAGCGAGTGGGAGGGCGCGGGCTACTACCGGCGTGCCCTGTCCGCGGCCCGCATGGTGATGTATCCCCTGATGACCCTTATGATCAACGAGCCCGGCGCCTTCGAAAGCGTCTACACGCTGCCGGGCGAGGGGGCGAGCGCCGGGACCGTGGGCAAGGCTTGAGCGCGGGGGCGCCGGATTCCCCTAAGCTTGAGCACGGATCCTGGCAGGTGGCCGGACGTCCCGCAGCCGCGACACGGCGGCCGGGCCGGCCCGCCCGCTTCAGCGAAGCATCGCGCCGCTGACCCCGATCTCAACGCCGACACCCAGCCGGATGGAGTTCCACTGATGGCACGTCGCACCGACGTCTTGGAAACGATCGTCAGCCTCGCCAAACGCCGCGGGCTCGTCTTCCCGTCGAGCGAGATCTACGGAGGCCTGCGGGCGTCCTGGGACTACGGCCCTCTCGGTGTCGAGCTCAAGAACAACGTGAAGCGCGAGTGGTGGAAGGCCATGGTGCAGGGCCGCGACGACGTCGTCGGCCTCGACTCCTGCGTCATCCTCGCCCGTGAGGTCTGGCAGGCCAGCGGTCACGTCGAGACCTTCACCGACCCGCTCACCGAGTGCCAGTCGTGCCACAAGCGCTACCGCGCCGACCACCTCATCGAGGCGTACGAGGCCAAGCACGGCAGCGAGCCGGCGGGCGGCCTGGCCGACATCACCTGCCCCAACTGCGGAAACAAGGGCGCCTTCACCCAGCCCAAGCAGTTCAGCGGCCTGCTGAAGACCTTCCTCGGCCCGGTGGAGGACGAGTCGGGCCTGGCGTACCTGCGGCCGGAGACCGCCCAGGGCATCTTCATCAACTACCTGAACGTCCAGCAGTCGGCCCGCAAGAAGATCCCGTTCGGTATCGGCCAGATCGGCAAGTCGTTCCGCAACGAGATCACCCCGGGCAACTTCATCTTCCGCACCCGTGAGTTCGAGCAGATGGAGATGGAGTTCTTCGTCAAGCCCGGCACGGACGAGGAGTGGCACCAGTACTGGATCGACGAGCGCCTGCGCTGGTACGTCGACCTCGGTATCAACAAGGACAACCTCCGGCTCTACGAGCACCCGAAGGAGAAGCTGTCCCACTACTCGAAGCGGACCGTGGACATCGAGTATCGCTTCAACTTCGCCGGCGGCGAGTGGGGCGAGCTTGAAGGCATCGCCAACCGCACCGACTTCGACCTCACCGCGCACGGCAAGGCGTCCGGCACCGACCTGTCGTTCTTCGAGCAGGAGTCGGGCGAGCGCTACGTGCCGTACGTCATCGAGCCGGCGGCCGGTGTGGACCGCGCGACGCTGACCTTCCTGCTCGACGCCTACACGGTCGACGAGGCGCCCAACGCCAAGGGCGTCATGGAGGAGCGGACCGTGATGCGCCTCGACCACCGGCTCGCCCCGGTCAAGGTCGCGGTGCTGCCGCTGTCGCGCAACGCCGACCTGTCGCCGAAGGCCCGCGACCTCGCGGCCCAGCTGCGCCGCCGGTGGAACGTGGACTTCGACGACGCGGGCGCCATCGGCCGCCGCTACCGCCGCCAGGACGAGATCGGCACGCCGTTCGCGATCACGGTCGACTTCGACACTCTTGAGGACCAGGCCGTGACGATCCGCGAGCGGGACACCATGGCCCAGCAGCGGGTCGCGCTCGACCAGGTCGAGTCGTACCTGCGTCAGCACCTCAACGACTAGATCACCACGACAAGGCGCCTGCCCGGAAATCCCCGGACAGGCGCCTTTCGTCATTGATCGGTGAGTGGTGCGATCGGTTGATCGCCGGTTCGCCGTTGTGGTCGACGGACGGCTCATCGGCCCGAGAAGATCCTGCGCGGCACGCCGGCGTCGGCGAGGATGGGTGCCGTCTGTGCAGAGCGACCAGGGAGCCGACGCGATGGCGAAATACCTGATCTCGTTTCCGAGTGCCGCCATGGCCCTTTCCGGCGAGGAGCTGCAGGCGGCCGCGACCGCGGCGCACGCCGTCGTGCAGGAGGCGAAGGACGCCGGTGTCTGGGTGTTCGGCGGCGGCATCGACGAGAGCGTTCCGCCCGTCATGGTGGACGGGGACGGGACCGTGACCGAGGGCACCTACCCGCAGACGCGGCGGCTCGAAGGCGGCTACAGCATCCTGGAGCTGCCGTCCCGCGAGGCGGCGCTGGAGTGGGCCGCGAAGATGGCGGTCGCGTGCCGGTGCGCGCAGGAGGTCCGCGCGTTCCAGTACGACCCCGCCGTCTGACGGGCCGCGGGCTCGCCGGGAACCGCTCCCGGCCTCGCGGCACGAAAGATCGCGGCTAATCGCGAGAAATATGCTTGTAGCGTAATTTCCGGCGGCGAAAATGTGCTGAGAGTGAAATAAGCAGTCCTGTTCCGGGGTTCCGGGACTAATGTCGCGGCATAACCCGGCTACCGGAACAGGGAGACCAGATGGACCACTTCGCGCGCTCAGGCGACCGCGCCGCCGACCGGTTCGGCTTCGGCGATCTCGGCCACAAGCTGCTGGAACGCCGCATCGTCGTGCTCGGCCAGGAGGTCGACGACGACATCGCCAACCGGATCTGCTCCCAACTGCTGCTGCTGAGCGCGGAGGACTCCACGCGGGACATCAGCCTTTACATCAATTCCCCCGGTGGTTCCGTGTCGGCCGGTCTTGCGATTTACGACGTCATGCAATATGTGCCGAACGACGTCGTGACCGTCACCATGGGCCTCGCCGCCTCGATGGGACAGTTCCTGCTGTGCGCCGGCGCGCAGGGCAAGCGTTACGCCCTGCCGCACGCGCGCATCATGATGCACCAGCCGCTCGGCGGCATCGGCGGCACGGCGGCCGACATCGCGATCCAGGCCGAGCAGATGCGCCACACGAAGAAGACCCTGGCCGAGCGCACCGCCTTCCACACCGGCCAGCCGCTGGAGCGCATCGAGGCGGACGCCGACCGCGACCGGTGGTTCACCGCCGAGGAGGCCAAGGCGTACGGCATCGTCGACCACGTGGTGGCCGGGCTCGGCGCCGTACGGACGGCCCGGTAGAAGCGGGCCCCCTACAGGCACACACTGAGCGGCAGGGCGTCGGCGGCACGGTGAGCGCCGACGTCGGCCGCACTGTGCCGCTTGTGAGGGGCCGCTTGTGAGGGGCCGCTTGTGAGGGGCCGCTTGTGGAGGGCGTCGGAGCGAGCGGGGGAGCGTGCTCAGCCGCAGCGCGTTCCGTTGGGCGGGACCGTCCCCTCCAGCAGGTAGGCGTTGACCTTCTCGTCGATGCACTGGTCCTGGCCGTACGCGCCGTGGCCCTCGCCGTTCAGCGTCAGCAGCACGGCGGTGCGCAGCTGCTCGGCCAGCCGCGGCGCCCACTGGTAGGGCGTGGCCGGGTCGTTCGTGACGCCGACGACCAGGATGGGATTGGACCCGGTGGCGTCGACGTGCTGGGCGGCGTCGTTCCCGCGCACAGGCCAGACGCTGCACGACCCCGCGCTGATCGCGGTCGAGGCGAAGATCGGGCTCTTCTTCTCCAGTTGCCGGGCCAGCTCCTTGGCCTGGGCGACCGAGGGGCGGTCGGTGCTGTCGACGCACAGCACCGACGGCAGCGAGAACTGCAGGGTCGAGTAGGTGCCGTTCGGCTGCCGCCCGGCGTACTGGTCGGCCAGGGCGAGCAGGCCGTCGAGCTTGCCCTTCCTGCCCTCGTCCAGCGCCTCGGTGAGCAGCGGCCAGGTGAGCTTGCTGTAGAGCGCCTGGGTGATGCCCGCCCTGGCGATGTCCTCGGTGACCGTGCGCGAGCCGACCTTCCCCGGCGTGCGGGCCAGGGTGTCGAGGAGCTTCAGCACGGTGGCGTTCGCCTCGGCGGGGGTTGCGCCGAGCGGGCAGCTCGTCCGCGTCTTGGCGCAGTCGGCCAGGTAGTCCTCGTACGCCTTCTGGAAGCCGAGGGTCTGCGTCTTGGCCATTTCGAGCATGCTGACCGAGGGGTCGACGGCCGAGTCGAGCACCATCCGCCCCACCTTCTTCGGGAACTGCGTGGCGTACACCGCCCCGAGGTGGGTGCCGTAGGAGAAGCCGAAGTAGTTGAGGTGCGGCTCGCCGAGTGCCGTGCGCAGCATCTCCATGTCGCGCGCGGCGTTGACGGTGCCGACGTAGGGGAGGATCCAGCCCGCGTTGCGCTCGCACGCCTGGGCGAATCCCGTGACGAGCTTGGTCTCGGTCGCGGTGTCGTCGCTGGGCTCCTCGCTCATGTACTGGTCCATCTGGGGCCCGGTGAGGCAGCGGATGCCGCTGCTGCGTTCCACGCCGCGCGGGTCGAAGCCGACCAGGTCATAGCGGGTGTTCAGGGTGGAGAACGCGTGGGCCGCGTTGATGAGCGTGGTGACGCCGGAGCCGCCGGGACCGCCGAAGTTGAAGACCAGGGAGCCGATCCGCCGGCTGGGGTCGGTGGCCCGCAACCGGACCAGGGCGATGCCGATCTTCTTGCCTTCCGGCTCGGCGTAGTCGAGGGGCACCTGCAGCGTGGCGCACTCGAAGCCCGAGGCGGACGCCGTCTCCTCGCACGCCTTCCAGGCCAGGGACGGCGTGCTCGACACGTACGCCACCGGGGTGACCCGCGCGGCCCCGCAGCCGGTGGTCGCCGCCATCGTGCCGAGCCCGGCGACCACCGCCGCCATCACCGGCCCGACCCGCCGTGTCGCCGTGCGCCGTGTCGCCGTGCGCCGCGCCGCCGTACGCTGTGCCGCCAGGACCTGTGCCGCCAGGACCTGTGCTGCCTGGACCCGCGCCGCCAGAACCCGTGCGGCCCGCATTCGTGCCGTCATTCCCCGCGCCGTCACTCGCGCCGATTCCCCTCGCTCCGGAAGCCCTTGCTCCAGAACCCCTTGCTCCAGAACCCCTTGCTCCAGAACCCCTTGCTCCAGAACCCCTCGCGACAACGCTCGCGACACCGACAACCCTCCGTGTTCGACTCTGTTCGGAGGGTGCCTCGTTTATATCGCATGCACTCGGCGCCGCATCGCCGACTCACCGGAACTCCGCCTTACCGGACAATGGTCTAAACCATTTCCTCTCGGCCGCTCCGGAACCTTCATGCCGCCCTTGGTGACGAATTGGTTTATACCAGTTCGCGATCACCGGAAAAATGGCCGTTCTTTGATTGGATTAGACCTCTGCAATGCCTCCTACCTGCTTAGACGCCATATGTGGTGAAGGGTGAGGTTTGGTGCTGCTTTTCCTAGGTACAGTCCGGTTGCGGACCGCATCCGCGGTTTTATTGAAGTCGGCGAAGGAGCGTCGCATGCCCAAGTACGTTTACGACTTCACCGAGGGCAACAAGGACCTCAAAGACCTGCTCGGTGGCAAGGGCGCCAATCTGGCGGAAATGACCAACATCGGCCTCCCCGTGCCTCCCGGCTTCACGATCACCGCCGAGGCGTGCCGCCACTATCTGGGGCACGGCCGCATGCCCGAGGGGCTGGAGGAGGAGATCGGCGAGCACCTCGCCGCCCTCGAAGCGCGGATGGGCAAGCGCCTCGGCCAGGCGGACGACCCGCTGCTGGTGAGCGTGAGGTCGGGAGCCAAGTTCTCGATGCCCGGCATGATGGAGACCGTCCTCAACATCGGCCTCAACGACGACTCCGTCATCGGGCTGGCCAAGCAGTCGGGAAACGACCGTTTCGCGTGGGACTCCTACCGCCGGCTCATCCAGATGTTCGGCAAGACCGTCCTGGGCATCGACGGCGAGCTGTTCGAGGACGCCATGGACGACCTCAAGGGCGAGCGGGAGGACACCGAGCTCGACGCCGGCGACCTCCAGCGGCTGGTCGAGATCTTCAAGGGCATCGTCCGGGAGCGTACGGGCCGCGACTTCCCCGCCTGCCCCCGGGAGCAGATGGACCTCGCCGTAAGGGCGGTCTTCGACTCCTGGAACGCCCCGCGCGCGATCCTCTACCGCCGGCAGGAGCGCATCCCCGCCGACCTCGGCACGGCCGTCAACATCGTCGCCATGGTGTTCGGCAACATGGGCCCCGACTCCGGCACCGGGGTCGCCTTCACCCGCGACCCCGGCTCGGGACGCCAGGGCGTCTACGGCGACTACCTGTGCAACGCGCAGGGCGAGGACGTCGTCGCCGGAATCCGCAACACCGTCCCCCTGCAGGAGCTGGAGAAGATCAACCCGGCGGCCTACCGCGAGCTGCTCGACATCATGGCGACGCTGGAGCGGCACTACCGCGACCTGTGCGACATCGAGTTCACGATCGAGCGCGGCAAGCTGTGGATGCTGCAGACCCGGGTCGGCAAGCGCACGGCCGCAGCCGCCTTCCGCATCGCCACCCAGCTCGTGGACGAGGGCCTGATCGACATGGACGAGGCGGTCACCCGGGTCACCGGCGACCAGCTCGCCCAGCTCATGTTCCCCCGCTTCGCCGCGACGGCCGGCAACCACAGGCTGACCACCGGCATGAACGCCTCGCCCGGCGCCGCCGCGGGCAGGGCCGTCTTCAGCTCCGAGCGGGCCGTCGAGCTGGCCGGGCAGGGCGAGGCGGTCATCCTCGTGCGGCGGGAGACCAACCCCGACGACCTCGCCGGGATGATCGCGGCCCGCGGCGTGCTCACCTCCAGAGGCGGCAAGACCTCCCACGCCGCCGTGGTGGCGCGCGGCATGGGCAAGACCTGCGTGTGCGGGGCCGAGGAGCTGGAGGTCGACCCGCGCGCCCGCCGGTTCACCGCGCCCGGCGGGATCGTCGTCAACGAGGGCGACGTGATCTCCATCGACGGCGGCACCGGTGCCGTCTACCTGGGCGAGGTGCCGGTCACCCCCTCACCGGTCGCCAGGTATTTCGAGGGCGAGCCGGCCGAGGACGAGCTGGTGGAGGCCGTCGACCGGATCATGACCCATGCCGACTCCGTGCGCCGGCTCGCCGTACGGGCCAACGCCGACACCCCCGAGGACGCCGCCCGAGCCCGGCGCTACGGCGCCCAGGGCATCGGGCTGTGCCGTACGGAGCACATGTTCCTGGGGGAGCGGCGGCGGCTCGTCGAAGACCTGATCCTGGCCGCGACGCCCGAGGAGCGGCAGGCGGCGCTCGACGCGCTCGAACCGCTGCAGACCGGCGACTTCACCGGCATCTTCGCGGCCATGCGCGGGCTGCCGGTGACGATCCGGCTGATCGACCCGCCGCTGCACGAGTTCCTGCCCGACCTCACGGACCTGGCCGTGAAGGTGGCCGTCGCGGGAGACGCGGCCGACGACCGCGACCGCAGGCTGCTTGAGGCCGTCAAGCGGCTGCACGAGCAGAACCCGATGCTCGGCCTGCGCGGCGTACGGCTCGGCCTGACGATCCCCGGCCTGTTCGCCATGCAGGTGCGGGCCATCGCCGCGGCGGCCCGGCAGGTGGAGGACGCGCGTGCGGAGATCATGATTCCGCTGGTCGGCGCGGTGCAGGAGCTGGAGATCGTCAAGGAGGAGGCGGAGCGGATCCTCGCCGAGGCTGGCGTGGCGGCGGCGATCGGCACGATGATCGAGGTGCCGAGGGCGGCGCTGACGGCCGGTCAGATCGCCGAGGCCGCGGAGTTCTTCTCGTTCGGCACCAACGACCTCACCCAGATGACGTGGGGCTTCTCCCGCGACGACGTGGAGAGCGCCTTCTTCAGCAGATATCTCGACCTGGGCGTCTTCGGGGTCTCGCCGTTCGAGTCGATCGACCGCGAGGGCGTCGGACGGCTGATGCGAGTCGCGGTCGAGGAGGGCAGGCGCACCCGGCCGGATATCAAGCTCGGCATCTGCGGCGAGCACGGCGGCGACCCCGACTCGGTGCACTTCTGCCACGAGATCGGCCTCGACTACGTCTCCTGCTCCCCGTTCCGCATTCCGGTGGCCCGGCTGGAGGCGGGCCGTGCCGCGCTGACCTGCGCGCAGTCCGACACGAGATGAGGTGAAATTCCATAGAGCATCCGGACTGGTTGTGGAATGACCAGATCGGAGTGCGGGCGGTTCACCGGGTCGTGCGACACGGCCCGGTGGATGTTGAAGCCGGGCGATTGACTGATCACTCTACGTACCTACCGAGAGGGAGGGCGTGGAGTGAGAAGACGTCGCCGTCTGCCGGCGCTGGGGGTCGCCGCGGCGCTGCTGTGCACCCTCGCGACACCGCTCGGAGCGACACCGCTCGGAGCCACACCGCTCGGCGCGGCGCCCGCGGCGTCGGCCGAGCAGGCGGGCCAGGCTCGGCAGGTGGGGCAGGCTCGGCAGGTGGGCCGGGAGCCGTCGCCGTCGCGGCAGTATCAGGTGGACGGCCCGGCGAACGTCGCGCAGCGCAGCGCGGTGGCCCGCACGGGTGCCGCCGTCGACGAGGTGCACGGTCGGAGCATGGTCGTCACCGCGACGCCCCAGGAGGCCGACGCCATCCGCAGGCTCGGGTTCACAGTCACCGAGCTGGTGTCGCCCGCCGAGGACCGTGGGCCGCAGACGTTCGACTTCCCCTCGCGTGACTCCGCCTATCACAACTACGCCGAGCTCAGCGCGCTGGTCGACCAGGTCGTCGCCGCCCATCCCACGATCGCCCGCAGGTTCAGCTACGGCCGCTCGTACGAGGGCCGCGACCTGATGGGCGTCAAGATCAGCGACAACGTGGCCATCGACGAGAACGAGCCGGAGGTGCTGTTCACCGCCCACCAGCACGCGCGCGAGCACCTCACCGTCGAGATGGCGATCTATCTGCTGCGGTTGTTCACCGACAACTACGGCGGCGACGCGCAGATCACCGACCTGGTGAACACGCGGGAGATCTGGATCCTGCCCGACCTCAACCCCGACGGCGGCGAGTACGACATCGCCACCGGCTCCTACCGGTCGTGGCGCAAGAACCGCCAGCCCACCTCCGGGTCCTCCGGCGTGGGCACCGACCTCAACCGCAACTGGGCCTACCGGTGGGGCTGCTGCGGCGGCTCCTCCGGCACCCCGTCGAGCGAGACCTACCGCGGCTCGGCCGCCGAGTCGGCCCCGGAGGTCAGGGCGGCGGCCGACTTCGTGCGCAGCCGCGTGGTCGGCGGCGTCCAGCAGATCAAGGCGGCCATCGACTGGCACACCTACAGCGAGCTGGTGCTCTGGCCGTACGGGTACACGACGGCCGACACCGCCCCGGGCATGACGCAGGACGACCGGGACGCGCACGCCGCACTCGGCCGGCGCATGGCGGCCACCAACGGCTACACCGCCGAGCAGTCGAGCGACCTCTACATCACCGACGGCTCCATCGACGACTGGATGTGGGGCACGTACAAGATCTTCACGTACACGTTCGAGATGTATCCCCGGGGGAGCAACCCCGGCTTCTACCCGCCCGACGAGGTGATCGACCGAGAGACCTCCCGCAACCGGGCGGCCGCGCTGCTGCTCGTCCAGAACGCCGACTGCGTCTACCGGGTCATCGGCAAGGAGTCCGCCTACTGCGGCACCGTCGACGGGCAGCTCACCGGCGTCCCCGGGCGGCGCCGACGCGCATCACCCGTGGCCGCTTACCGGGCAAGGGGGCAATCTCCCATCGGACTACTGGATCTGTCGTGAAACCGGACCTTCGCGGGTACGCTCCATTCCCCGCAGCCACGGGGTTTGCCACAAGGAAGGAGGACGCATGGCCCGCTACGACGAGCACGACCAGGCACGGTGGGTGCCGGAACCGCCCGGCAACCCCGAGCGCGGCGCGTTCGAGCGGGACCGGGCACGCGTGCTCCACAGCGCCTCGCTCCGCAGGCTCGCCGCCAAGACGCAGGTGGTGACCCCCGCCGACTGCACCGGCCTGCACAGTCCCCGCACCCGGCTGACCCACTCCCTCGAATGCGCGCAGATCGGCCGCGAGATGGGCAAGGTGCTCGGCTGCGACCCCGACCTCGTGGAGACCGCCTGTCTCGCCCACGACCTCGGCCATCCCCCGTTCGGCCACAACGGCGAGGCAGCACTCGACGAGCTGGCCGCGCCGTGCGGCGGGTTCCAGGGCAACGCGCAGAACCTGCGCCTGCTGACCCGGCTGGAGGCCAAGGTCCTCACCGAGGACGGCCGCAGCGCCGGGCTCAACCTCACCCGGGCCGCGCTCGACTCGGTCTGCAAGTATCCCTGGGCCGGGTCCTCCTGCCGGATCCCCGGGGTCCCGCTCGCCGACGAGGGCAGGCCCTACTGCGTCTACCCCGACGACCTGGCGGTCTTCCTGTGGGCGCGGGAGGGGGCGCCCGACTACGCGGTCGGCTTCGAGGCGCAGGTCATGGACTGGGCCGACGACGTCGCCTACTCGGTGCACGATCTGGAGGACGCGCTGACGTGCGGTCACGTCACGATGGCGGCCCTGCGCGACCCGGAGGAGCGGCTGGAGGTGTGCCGCCTGACGAGGGAGTGGTACGCGCCCGACGCCGCCCTGGAGGAGCTGTCGGAGACCTTCGCCCGGCTGCTCGCCGAGCCGCTGTGGCCGTCCGCGTTCGACGCCGGGCTCGCCGACCTCGCCGCGCTCAAGCGGCTCACCAGCGCCCTCATCGGCCGGCTGTGCCGCTCCGCCCAGGACGCCACCCGGGAGGCGTACGGCTGCCGCCCCGCGCCGGGCGGCAGGAGCGGCCGGAGCCGGTACGACGCGGACCTGGTGGTGCCGCGGACGACCCGCCTGGAGTGCGCGCTGCTCAAGGGAGTGACGGCCCGCTACGTGATGTCCAGGGAGGACCACCACGCCGTCCAGGCCCGCCAGCGCGAGATCATCGCCGAGCTGGGCGACCTCGTCCTGCGTGGCGCCCCGGCGACCCTGGAGCCCGCGCTGCGCCAGCAGTTCGAGCAGGCCGCCGACGACGCGGGACGGCTGCGCGCGGTGGTCGACCAGATCGCCTCGCTGACCGACGCCTCCGCCATGGGCTGGCACCGCCGCCTGTCGGCGGGCGCCCACAGCCTCAGGGCAGGCTGACCCCTGCCCGAGCCGTCCCCGGGCCGACGCGTGGGGATCACCGTGTCCGGCTCAGGGCCGTCCGGCCCGCCGCGCCACCTCCGCCGCCGTACGCACGAAGGCGGCCAGCGCGCGCGACCGCGCGTCCTGCGGCCAGGCCAGGACCAGCGTCGTCGGCGGCGCGTCGGGCACGGGCACGCCGACGAGGTCGTGACGCAGGTTCCCCCGGATCGACCGGGGGACGACCGCCACGGCCCGGCCGAGCGCCACAAGATGCATGAGCTGGCCGCTCTCGACGATGCCGAAGGAGCCCCCGGCGATGTCCTCGGGCCACCGCGGCAGCGGCTCGCCGTCGAGATCCGCCATCGACAGCTCCGCGCGGCCGGCGAGCCGGTGCCCCCGGGGGAGCACCGCCACCTGGCTTTCCACCAGGAGCTCCTCGACCGCCAGGCCGGTCAGATCCTCGCGCGGCGCGTGCAGCAGGGCGGCGTCGGCCCGGCCGTCCCGCACCATCGCCCCTCGCTCCCGGGCGCTGAAGACGATGTCGACGGGCAGCGCGCCCGGCGTGGCCGCGTACGCCGCGAGGATCTCCGGCAGCAGGTCGGCGTCCCCGCCCGGTTTGGCGGCGAGCACGAGCGAGGGCGTGTCGCGGCCGGCCCGCCGGGTCCTGCGTACGGCCGCCGACACCGCGGCGAGCGCGGCGTGGCCCTCCCGCAGCAGCGTCTCGCCCGCTTCGGTCAGCTCCACCGTGCGGTGGTCGCGCTCCAGCAGCCGCACCCCGAGGCGGCGTTCGAGCCGCTGGATCGCCCGCGACAGCGGCGGTTGCGCGATGCCGAGCCGCTGGGCCGCCCGCCCGAAGTGCAGCTCCTCTGCCACCGCCACGAAATAGGTCAGCTCCCGCGTCTCCACGGTGTCGTCACCGGCGGTCATACCGCGAGGGTATCGCCCGTGACCGAGACGGTGTTGGGCACCGGGAGGGACGGGATGGTGGGCTTGCCTCCATGAACGGCACTGACACCATCGCCCTGGTCACGGGCGCGAACAAGGGAATCGGACACGAGATCGCCAGGCAGCTCGGCGAGCTCGGCATGACCGTGCTGCTCGGGGCGCGCGATCCGGGGCGCCGGGACGAGGCGACCGCGAAGCTGCGGGCGGAGGGCCTGGAGGTCCACCCCCTGACGATCGACGTCACCGACGAGGAGGGCGTGCGGGCGGCGGCGCAACAGGTGGGGGAGCGGTTCGGCCGTCTCGACGTGCTCGTCAACAACGCCGGCATTTCCGGCGGCGCCCGGCAGACGCCCGGCTCGGTCGACCTCGGTGCGGTGCGCGAGGTGTTCGAGACCAACGTGTTCGGCGTCATCCGGGTGACCGACGCGATGCTGCCGCTGCTGCGGCGGTCGCCGGCCGGGCGGATCGTCAACGTGAGCAGCGGCACGGCGTCGATGACGCACATGACCGACCCCGATCACTACTTCGCCCGGAGGCAGACCGTCGCGGGCTACCCGCCGTCGAAGGCCGCGCTGAACATGCTCACCATCCAGTACGCCAAGGAGCTGCGGCCGCTCGGCATCCTGGTCAACGCCATCGCCCCCGGGGCGTGCGACACCGACTTCGCCAGGGACCTCGGCATGTCCCTGCCGCGTACGGCGGCGCAGGGCGCGGCGGTCGCGGTCACGCTCGCGACGCTCGGCGCCGACGGACCGTCGGGCGGGTTCTTCGCCGAGGACGGCCCGGTGCCCTGGTGACCGTCCTCGTCCCGCGGGCGGGGCCGTGTGCGACGACCCCGCCCGCCGCGACGGTCATCCGCGTGCGAAGCCCGCCGCCCCGCTCCCTCGGCGGCACGGCCGGTCCGGCCGTCCGTCACGAGGCCCGGAAGCGGTTCTCCGCGGCGCGGGGCCCGCTCGTCTAGAGCGGGATGACCACGACGTCGTCGTCACCGCCACCGCCGCGGTTCTTCTTCTTTTTCTTCGTGGGCGGCTTGGTCTCCTCGGGGACGGGCGTGACCTGCTTGGAGGTGCACAGTTGCGTGCAGGGCGGGGTCTCGCCCATCTTCTTGCGCAGCGTGAGCATGGCCTTGCGCGGCGAGACGGTGCGGTTGCCGTCGTCCCAGGCGTCCAGGAAGGGCCACGGCGGCACCACGCCCCGCCGTATCCACCAATACTGGGGCGCGACCGGCCACGACATGGCGAAGTAGAGGTTGCTCGCGGTGTCGCGCGCGTTGCCCGTGTTGCCCACCCGGCCGAGCAACTGCCCGGCCTTGACCTTGGTGCCCGGCGTGACGCTCTCCTCCACGGAGTCGAGGTGGCCGCCGAGGTACAGCACGCCGTCCTCGCCCTTGATCGTGACGAACCGGCCCTCGCGGTCGGGGCCGCGGTCGGTGGAGGGCGACCAGAGGTTCCTGAGGTTGACCTCCTGGACCACCCCGTCGACCGGCGACACGAACGCGCAGCCCTTGGCCGCCCAGATGATCGTCTTGGGCAGCACGAGCAGCTTGCGGGAGTACGACACCCTGCAGCCCTTGATGGGGAAGGCGTACGTGTAGGGAGACACCTTCGGCGGCGGGACCCGCACCGGCTCGTCGCCGGGCGGAGGCACGATGTGGCCGGGCTGGGCGTCGTCCATGGCGGCCGTGATGCCGTTTCCCTGCGGCGGCGTGGGCGGCAGCGTGCTCACTCCCGCGACCCCGGCGGGCGCTCCGCAGGACGCCGCGACGAACGCGGCGCCGGCGAGGGCGGCCAGTCTCCCCGATCGCATGATCTCCACCTGGTCGACGTTACCGAACCTTTCCTTTCTAACGGACCAAGCCGCACATCACGACCGGTTCCGAAAAGTCGTGACATGTCCTCGGCCATCCGTGGTGGGGCGCCCGGGCTGTCGGGGGCAGGCTCTAGACTCGCGAGCGTGGCAGGGCGAAGCGGTCGGATCAGTGACGAGGACATCGCGCTCGTGCGGGAGCGCTCGCCGATCGCCGACGTCGTCGGCGAGCACATCCAGCTCCGCAACGCGGGCGGAGGCAACCTCAAGGGGCTGTGCCCCTTCCACGACGAGAAGTCTCCATCCTTCAACGTCACCCCGGCCCGGGGCTACTACTACTGCTTCGGCTGCGCCGAGGGCGGCGACGTCATCACGTTCGTCCGCAAGATCGAGAACCTGACGTTCACCGAGGCGGTCGAGCGGCTCGCCCAGCGCGCCGGCATCCAGCTCCGCTACGAGCAGGGCGGCTACGTGCCCGGCCGCGAGCAGGGCGAGCGGCTGCGGCTCATCGAGGCGCACCGCGCCGCCGCCGAGTTCTACGCCGAACGGCTGTCCGCCCCCGAGGCGGCGCCCGGCCGGCGCTTCCTGTCCGAGCGCGGCTTCGAGCGGGCCGACGCGGAGCACTTCGGCGTCGGCTACGCCCCCAACGAGTGGGAGGCGCTGTCGCGGCACCTCATGGGCCGCGGGTTCACCTCCCAGGAGCTGATCAAGGGCGGGCTGGCCCGCGAGGGCAGGCGCGGCCCCGTCGACCGGTTCCGCGGCCGGCTGATCTGGCCGATCCGCGACATCACCGGCGACGTCATCGGGTTCGGCGCGCGCAAGCTGCTCGACTCCGACGACGGTCCCAAATACCTGAACACCCCCGAGAGCCCGATCTACCACAAGAGCTCGGTGCTCTACGGCGTCGACCTCGCCAAGCGGGAGATCGCCAAGAGGTCGCAGGCCGTCATCGTGGAGGGCTACACCGACGTCATGGCCTGCCATCTGGCGGGTGTGCCGACCGCGGTGGCCACCTGCGGCACCTCCTTCGGGGAGGACCACATCAAGGTGCTGCGCCGGCTGCTGCTCGACCAGGCCGAGTTCCGGGGTGAGGTGATCTTCACCTTCGACGGCGACTCGGCGGGACAGAAGGCCGCCCTGCGCGCGTTCCAGGACGAGCAGAAGTTCGTCACGCAGACCTTCGTCGCCGTGCAGCCCGACGGCCTCGACCCCTGCGACCTGCGGGTCAAGCAGGGCGACGCCGCCGTGCGCGACCTGATCGCCAGCCGCGAGCCGCTGTTCGCCTTCGCGATCCGCAGCACCCTGTCGCGCTACGACCTCAACACCAACGAGGGACGCCTGGCCGCGCTCGACGCCGCCGCGCCCATCGTGGCCTCGATCAAGGACCCCGGGCTGCGCAAGACCTACGTGGTCGACCTCGACCGCTGGCTCGGCTTCATCGACGAGGGCTTCGTCATCCAGCGCGTACAGCAGGTCGTTGGGCGGGCGCAGGAGGGCGGCCACGCTCCCGGACGCCGGCAGGCGGCGCGTGGGGCCGCGCCCGCGCGGCCCGCCCCGGCACGCCAGGAGCCCCTGGACCCCGCGGTCCGCCTGGAGGCGGAGGCGCTCAAGCTCGCCGTCCAGCGGCCCGCGCTGCTCGGACCGGAGTTCGACGCGCTCGGCGCGGCGACGTTCACCCTGCCCGAGCATGTCGCGCTCTACGAGCTCATCGTGGCGGCGGGCGGGACCGTCGCCGGGGGGCCCGGCGGACGCGAGTGGGTCGACCGGCTGCTGGAGCAGGCCGACGCCGCGGCGCCCGGCGAAACCGGCGTCGATCTGAGGTCGCTCGTCACCCGGTTCGCCGTCGAGGCCGTGCGCGCCGACGTCAACATCGAGGAGCGGTACGGCGCGGCCGTCCTGGCCAAGATCCAGGAGGTCGCGGTCGGCCGGGCCATCGCCCAGGTGAAGTCCCGGCTGCAGCGGCTCAACCCGGTCGAGGAGCAGCAGGAGTACAACCGGCTGTTCGGCGAACTCGTGGCGCTGGAACAGCAGCGACGCGTGTTGCGAGAACGCGCCAGCGGGGCCTGAATAAACGTCCCTTTCCAGATCTCACAGTCGCCAAACATATGTTTTGATCTCGATTCGGTATTGACTTCCGCCTTACCTTGGGTGACAAAAATAGGCCTGCCATTTAGTGGTGCCTTTCCTGCACACTGTGTTGCGTGGGTGCATCGGTGCTGCCAAGCAGGCCGCCATCGGTAGACCAGGTGGCGGACCTCGTCGCGAAGGGAAGGGAACGCGGGAGCGTCACGGTTGACGACGTGGCCGCCGCGCTCGACCGATCCGAGCTTCCCGCCGACGCGCTGGAGCGCGTCGTGCGGATGCTCGCCGAGAACGGGGTTGAGGTCCTCGAGCCGCAAGGCGACGAGGAGCCCAGCAAGCCGGACGAGGAGGATCTCGGCAAACGCGCTCCGACCAGCGACCTGGTCAGGATCTATCTCAGAGAGATCGGCAGGGTTCCGCTGCTCACCGCCGAGGAGGAGGTGGAGCTCGCCAAGGCCATCGAGGCCGGTCTGTTCGCGGAGGACAAGCTCTGCGAGAGCCCGGCCGCCAGGTTCGCCCGGCCGGAGCTGGAAGACCTGGTCTGGGAGGGCGTCCGCGCCAAGCAGCGCCTCATCGAGGCCAACCTCAGGCTCGTGGTCTCCATCGCCAAGCGCTATGTCGGCCGCGGAATGCTGTTCCTGGATCTCATTCAGGAAGGCAATCTCGGTCTCATCCGGGCGGTCGAGAAATTCGACTACACCAAGGGATACAAGTTCTCGACGTACGCGACCTGGTGGATTCGCCAAGCGATCACCCGGGCGATCGCCGACCAGGCGAGAACGATCCGGATTCCCGTGCACATGGTCGAAACGATCAATAAATTGGTCCGCGTGCAGCGGCAGCTCCACCAGGATCTCGGCCGGGAGCCCGCCCCCGAGGAGATCGCCGCCGAGATGGACCTCCCGATCGACCGCGTGGTGGAGATCCAGCGCATCGCGCAGGAGCCGGTCTCGCTCCAGGCGCCCATCGGCGAGGAGGACTCCGACCTCGGCGACTTCATCGAGGACGCCGACGCGGTGGTGCCGATGGAGGCCGCGGCCTTCATCATGCTGCAGGACCAGCTCGACGACATCCTGGCCACGTTGTCGGAGCGCGAGCAGCGGATCATCCAGCTCCGCTTCGGGCTCTCCGACGGTCACCCCCGCACGCTGGAGGAGGTCGGCCGGGAGTTCGGCGTCACGCGTGAGCGCATCCGCCAGATCGAGTCCAAGACGCTGGCCAAGCTGCGCCACCCCACCCGCGCCCAGATGCTCCGGGACTACCTGGACTGACGGCACGACCGCGAACGAGCGCCTCCCGCCCCCGGGGAGGCGCTCGTCGCCGTTTTATGCCCCCGATTCGGCGCTGGGTGGCTCTCCTGAGCGCGAAGCGGCTCGCGTACGGTCCCCCGGGGCTCCCGGGTGCGGAGCCGTACGACAGGAGGGACGGGGCGCCGGATAGCCTCGGGGGTGTTAACGGTCGTCGTACGCTGGCGGTGCTCCCTTGACCTATCAGAAGCCCTCGTTGTCCCGCCTGTTCGGCTCCCGGCTGCCCCGTGAGGCCCGTGCGGCCCTCGCTTTGGAGCGTGGCGAGCGTCCCGTCAGCCACGCGGTGACGCCGGGGGGCGGCCACATCGTCGCCACCACTCTTGCCCTGCACCTGCCGGACGGGCCGCGCCTGCCGTGGCACCTGATGGACAGGGCCGTGTGGGACGAGGAGGGCGTGACGGTCACGATGACGGACGGGGCCGTCCACCGGGCCCTCCTGACCGAGCCGGGCAGGCTGCCGGAGACGATCCGCGAGCGGGTGACCTCGACGATCGTCGCGAGCCGCCACGTCACCATCGACGGCCGCGGGGGAGTGCGCCTGGTCGCCCGGCGGATCCCCGGCTACGACACCCCGCGCTGGGAGTTCATCTTCGACCCCGGGCTCGATTCCGACGACCCGGGCCTGCGCGCCCATGCCGAACAGGCGCTCGAAGAGGTGCGGCGCAGCCTCGGCGTCTGACGCCGCCGGAGCCGGGAGACCTTGCCATGCTCGGCTCGGCGACGCATCGGGTGCGCGGCGTCGGCGGCGTGCTCTACGGCGCGGGCCGTGCGTGCGGAAGGGGCCCACGGCGTTGCGCCGGCGTGCGGAAGGAGCCTACGGCGTGGGCCGTGCGGTATGGGGTCTACGGAGCGGGCCGTGCGCGCGGAAAGGGCCTTGCACGCGTGCTCACGGTGCGGCACGTGCGGAAGGGGCCTACAGCGCGGCATGCGGGTCGCGGGAGGGCCTCACGGCGCGCGCTCGCGCCCTGGAGAGGCGGGGGACAGGCGACGGGCCTCCGGGGCCCGCAACGGGGCCCGTCGTCCGTTCCTGAGGCCCGCAGGCCGTGGTCAGGGCATGGTCTGCCGGGGGACGGTTCAGGGGATCTGGTCGGAGCCGGCGGGCCAGCCGGTGGCCGTCCCGACCCGGTCGTTCCTGTCGGCCTGCTCCCAGGTCTCCGTTCGCCTCAGGAACGGCACCTTGTCGCTCGCGAGGTCCTTGGCCTTGCCCGCCACCTTCGACGCCTGGGCGCCGACCAGCCCGGCGGCTTCCTGGACTGTGGGGCTGTCCGCGAACCGCTGCGCGAAACGCTTGATCTGCTCGTAGCGCTCACGCCCGGCCCGCGTGCCGAGGACGTAGCCGATGGCCAGCCCGGTGGCGAACATCGCCTTGTATCGCATCTTCCACCTCCGCGCTCGTGTTCCCCGGCCCCCTACCCCGAGGGCCTGTCTCTATCCAACCGCAGCCGTCCCGGCCCCGCCCGGGTGGGCTCCGGGGCCGTCCCGGCGCTCTTTGCCGTACGCCGATCAAGACCCGACGACTCGCGGACGGATTCGATGTGACAGGCACCCCCAGGAGTGCGCTAATCTAGTTCCGCGCCGCAAGGAAAGCCGAAAGGCCGGAACGAGCGGAGCAGGCAGTACCAGCAGTACACAGCACGATCCCGTGTAGCTCAATCGGCAGAGCAGCCGGCTGTTAACCGGCAGGTTATAGGTTCGAGTCCTATCGCGGGAGCCATTCACCCGGGGCGGTGGTCACAGACCACCGCCCCGGGTTGTTTGTGTAGGCGCTTGGTCGGTGCCTCGCCCGTGACGGCGCACCCCTCACGGCCATTCACCTCGCACCTGCCGCAGGCCGCCGCGCCCTGTCGGCACGACCCCGAACGGACCCGTCTGCGCGCCCGGACGAGTTCTGGCCATCGATCCCGGATCACCCTGTCCGAGGCCGCCGCCTGCCGCCTGGGCGGCCAGACTGCGTACGGCTTGGCGGTGATGCCGGAAACCCGCCGCATCGCCCACATACAGGCCGTGGGCGGCCTCCTCGATCTGAGGGCGTCTCAAGGGAAGCCTGCCGTCCGAGCCGCCACTTGCCGCACCTTGCCCCGCGGCGGGAGGCGTGCAGCGCCAGACCGGCCACACGTTCCGTGCGGATCTCGCAATGAGGTGCAGGCTGGGTGATTGCTGATAGTGAGATAGCGGTCCTGCCTATGTGCTAGGAAGATTTCCGCTGTTCTATTGCTTGTGTGAGGCTCGATATGGCGGAAATCTATATGTATGTCGACGAAACGGGCGACCTGGGAGTCCCGGGAATACCTGGCGTGAGTCGCTATTTCGGATTCGGTACGGCTGTGTTCCGGGGTGATCACGGCGAGCAGATCTGGCAAGGGTTGAGGCTTCGCTGCGACTTGGAGCGACGCGGGGTCAACCTGCCTAGAGGGCTTCATGCGAAGAATGACTCGCAATTCACCCGAGACGAAGTCTTCGACTTGATCGGGCAGCAGAGACCGCGCCTTGATGCGACATTCCTGTGCAAGGCCAAGGCGCATCCAGCAGTGCGGGACCGCCAGCAGTGGCTCTACAAGCTCGCCTGGCACTCTCACTTCAGGCATGTCGTGTGTCAGATCAGCGCGCCGGGCGACACCCTCTACGTGATCGCCGCCAGCCTGACGACGAGTCGTAAGCTCATAAACGCCAGCGAGGCGCTGAAGGATGTATGTCACCGATTCGCCGCTGATCGGGAAATCGTCCTGTGTGTCTGGGATGCGCAGAGCGCCTGGGGAATCCAAGTTGCGGACTACAGCCTGTGGGCGATTCAACGCGTTCTCGAAGAACGGCCGTGTAAATGGTTCGAGAGCCACGTTGAACCGCAGCTCCACTCGTTGATGACCCCCTGGGGCACCGCATGAATGAGGTCGGCTATCCCGGTCTCCCGGGAAGAGGTCCCCTGGACCCCTTGTCACCGACCACTGCAAGTACATGCCATGCCGTCGGCTCCGTCAAGCGCTTTGGCATTCCTGCAGATAGATCATTTCTGCTGAGGAGGTCAGATGACATGGTTTATACGGGAGTGTGGCGGAGACTCTGTGAGAGGACGATGCCGGAGCCTGAAGGGGTCCCGGAAGCCTCTCGGCGAGCAGGAAGGCGGAGCGGCCAAGGGCCAGGCGCTGGGCCCAAGAAGCGCGGCTATGGCCGTTCGGGGGCTGCAGAGTTCTTGATACGCCTCGTGCAGTTCGGCGGCCTCGGGGTGGGCGTCGCGCTTCCAACGCCCTGATCACCTCGGCCGCGCGCCAGTAGTTCGAGGGCACCAGGCACCCGCTCGTGATCGCGGTGAGGGCCGCATGCCCGGCCTCTTCGGGTTGGTCGGCGGCGAGGAGTGCCAGCGCCAGGTCGAGCCGTGCCGACACGGCTCTGCGTGGTCGTGGCGGGGCGTCGGTCGTGGCGGGGCGTCGGTCGTGGACTGCAACCGGGCGACACGCCTCGGGCGTACGACTCGGCCGTCGAATCTCCGAGCCATGACAGAGTCGTCGCGGTGAGGCATCTGGCTTCATGGGGTCGAGACGGACCAGCCGCGGTGGTAGCGCACCGGCAGGTCCTGGATCGGGAAGGTGACTCCTGACCTATGCCACACCGTAGAGCGCTTTCCTTCGGTTCTGGGTTCGCCGGATGGAGGATCATGCACAGTGACGCCGGGCGGTTGTGGGCCAGCCGGGAGCGGCCGTTCCCGATCGCGGCAGAGGAAGCGGGGGCGTGCCGTACGGCCGACGGCGACGATCTGCGCGAGCTGAGCCGGGCCATCGCGGAGCAGGAAGCCATTGCCGAGTGAGTGGTGCCACGACAGGGGAGCCGGCCTGGATCCACCTGATCTGCTTGGAATGAGGCGACAACGCGAAGGCCGGGCACCCGATATCCCTCGGTAGTCCCGGCCTCACTTCCGTACTCCAGGGAGCACGGCACGTCCCAGCATGTCTCACGCATGGTGACGATAAAAGCGCTGTTCGTTGAGGCGGAGGATCCGGGGCCTGCCTGCCGCCCTCTGCGTGCTTGCCCCGCGGCAGCGGTCGGGCAAGGGCCGGCCGATGACCGCACGAGTGGGGGAGAGCCTTGCGGCGCTGGAGATCTGAAGCCGTCGGTGTGTGGATTTGGCGGACAAATCCAAAGACTTCGCGGAAAATGTGATCACCGTGGCCGTACCGGCCGCGGTTGCCGCGGACCACGACGGCGCAGTGGGGTGAGGGCCACTGCGGAAGGGTGTCACCGCCGGCCCGGAACCGGCGCGGGACGCTCGTGAGCGCGAAGTGTGTGGCGGTCGTGCTGACTTGGCGAAAGACGAAGAAGACCCCGGCGCCCGTGCGCGCATGCGGGGAGAAGGCCGAAGGGAAGACCCCCGCACCCGTACGGGAGCGTGGGGAGGAGATCGACAGGCGGGAGGCGGAGGACTTCATCCGGCTCCACCATGCGGAAAATCCCGGTGCGGGCCCGGTGGATCTCCGGCTCCGGGAGGTCCTCTCGGAGATCGACCAGACCGGGACGTACACGCACACCACGAGCGAGCTGACCTTCGGCGCGCGGGTGGCGTGGCGCAACAGCAGCAGATGCATCGGGCGCCTGTACTGGAAGTCGCTGCAGGTGCGCGACCGGCGGCACATCGACACCGCCGACGGCGTGGCGGAAGAGTGCGTCGAGCATCTAAGGGCGGCCACCGGGAAGGGCAGGATCCGCCCCACGATCACGGTGTTCGCCCCCGACCGGCCGGGCGAACGGGCGCCGCGGATCCTCAACGACCAGCTCATCCGGTACGCCGGCTACACCCGCGAGGACGGCTCGGTGCTCGGCGACCCGGCCAACGCGGAGATCACCAGGCGGGCCCTGCGGATGGGCTGGCGGGGGGAGGGCACGAGGTTCGACGTCCTGCCGCTGGTCGTGGAGGCCAAGGGCGCCCTGATCATGCGCGAGGTGCCGGATGAGGTGGTCCTCGAGGTGCCGCTCCGGCATCCGGCCTTCCCGTGGTTCGCCGATCTCGGGCTGAAATGGCACGCGGTGCCGGCGATCTCCAACATGTCGCTGGAGATCGGCGGGGTCACCTATCCGTGCGCGCCGTTCAACGGCTGGTACATGGGCACCGAGATCGGCGCGCGCAACCTCGCCGACCGGGATCGCTACGACCAGCTTCCGGTGGTCGCCGAGGGGCTCGGCCTCGACACCTCCCACGACCGCACGCTCTGGCGCGACCAGGCGCTGGTGGAGCTCAATGAGCCAATTTCATCCTCGGGAGGCGTGTGCTACCCGATGGTTCTGAAGGACCGCGATGGCTTTGACCAGGTGGCCGGTCTTGCTCGGGCTACATCGCAGCTTGCGCAGGATGCGCCAACTCTTGAGCTGGGCGTTCGCGCGCTCACCAGGCCCGCGGAGCTTGGCGTGTGACCGGTTGGCCTGCTTTTGAGACTCGGGCTTGTTCCTGCCCTTGTACGGCGTGATCAGCACCTCGGCCCCGGCGCCCTGATAGGCCTTGTCGGCCAGGGTGATGATCCCGGCTTGGTCGAGCGCGCGCAGGATGCCCCAGATCCGGGCGGCGGTCAGGTCGTGGGTCTTGCCTGGCAGCGCACCGGAGGTCCACACGATGGTCCCGTCCGGTCCCGCGATGACCTGCACGTTCATCCCATGCACGCGATGCTTGCCCGAGTAGTAGGGCCGGTCGGCCTTCACTCGGTCGGTGCGGATGAGCGTGCCGTCCAAGACCAGGTAGTGCAGGCCGTCCTTCGTGGCCTTCCGCAGCGCCGTCGCCAGTTTCGGTGATCGAGCCGACAGCAGGGCGACGGTTTCCTCCACATACCGCCACGCGGTGGCCGCCGACACTCCGAAACCCGCTCCGACCTCGGCGAATGTCTCGCCCTTGCGCAGATAGACCAGCACCAGGAGCGCCTGCTGCCCGGGGTTGAGCCGCCGCCACGTCGATCCGATGGCCTTGCGCCGCCTGCGGATCAGTCCGGCCACGTAGTTCAGCGTTGAACGCGACAAATCGACGGCAGCACGATAGAACAGCACCCGAAGCTCCTGGCGATGACGGTGATGGTTGTGGTGATCAACCCGTCTACCAGGAGCTTCGCCACATCATGAGGAAAACCCGAGCATCGCGATCATGCTGTGACCGGCTTAGCCGCCCGGCGGATGAAAAACGTTCAATGTCGCCGTGCTGCACTCCTTCGCCGAGGACGGCGTCACCATCACCGACCACCACACCGAGGCGCGGCGCTTCCTGACCCATCTGGAGCGGGAGGAGCGCAGCGGGCGCGTCTGCCCGGCGGACTGGTCGTGGATCGTGCCGCCCATGTCCGGCGCCGCGACGCCGGTCTTCCACCGCTACTACGACGACGTAGCGCTGACGCCGGCGTACGTCCACCGCCCTCCCCTGGCGTAGAACCGTGTAGAACTGTGTAGAACATAGTTCGGGTGAAGGGGAGTGCGTGCGATGGTGGTGCTGTCCGAGGACGACGGGGGCGTGCGGATCCTGACGTTCAACCGGCCCGAACGGCTGAACGCCTGGACCGCCGAGATGGGACGGCGCTACTTCGACCTGCTGGAGGAGGCCGACCGCGACCCGTCCGTACGGGCGATCGTGGTGACCGGCGCGGGGAAGGGCTTCTGCGCCGGGGCCGACTTCGCCGACCTGACGGCCATCCAGTCCGGCGAGTACGCAGACGAGCAGGATCCCCGGCCCAACACGTTCCCCACCACCCTGCGCACGCCGGTGGTCGCGGCGGTCAACGGCGCGTGCGCCGGCCTGGGGATGGTCCACGCGCTCGTCTGCGACGTGGTCGTGACCGCCGACGACGCCAAGTGGACGACGGCGTTCTCCCGGCGCGGCCTCGTCGCCGAGTATGGCCTCGGCTGGATCCTGCCCCGGCTGGCCGGGCAGGCGCGGGCGATGGACCTGCTGCTGTCCGGCCGGGTCTTCACCGGCGCGGAGGCGTGCGCCATGGGCCTCGCCGTACGCGCGGTGCCGGGGGAGCGGCTGCTCGCCGAGGCGGTCGCGTACGCGAAGGAGCTGGCCACCCAGTGTTCGCCCGCCTCGATGGCGATCATCAAGCGGCAGATCTGGGGCGGCTGGCAGGCGGGACTCGACGAGGCCAGGGACGAGGCCGTGCGGCTGATGACGGAGTCGTTCCGGCGGCCGGACTTCGCCGAGGGAGTGGCGAGCTTCCTCGAACGCCGGCCGCCGGACTTCCCGCCCCTGGCCTGATCGTCCCCTGCCTGACCGCCCTGGTCTGATCGTCCCCGGTCTGATCGTTCCCGGTCTGATCGTTCCCGGTCTGATCGTTCCCGGTCTGATCGTTCCCGGTCTGATCGGGCGTCAGCGGACGCGGTGGGCGCCGGCCGCCGGGGTGGCCGGCAGGAACGTCGGCGCGGCCCAGCCGCGCCCGGCGTAGGCCTGTTCCACGGTGGAGCGCACCCGGTCCACCCGGTCGTCGGCGACGAGCGCGATGGCCGAGCCGCCGAAGCCGCCGCCGGTCATCCGCGCCCCGCGCGCGCCGCCCTTGATCGCGCCCTCCACCGCCACGTCGAGCTCCGGGCAGGAGACCTCGTACTGGTCCCGGAGGGACAGGTGCGAGGCGTTCAGCAGGGCGCCGATCTCCTGTACGGCTCCCGCGCGCAGCAGCCCGATGACGGCCTCGACGCGGTGGTTCTCGGTGACGACGTGCTGGGTGCGGGCCCGCTCGTCGCCGCTGAGCTTCGCCAGGGCCGCGGCGAGGTCGGTGATGTCCCGCAGCGACGGGACGCCGAGGTGCTTGGCCGCGTTCTCGCAGTCCTGGCGCCGCTTGGCGTACTGCCCGTCGGCCAGCTCGTGGTGCACGCCGGTGTTGATGATGAGGATCTGCATGCCGTACGCCGACAGGTCGAACGGCACGGCGCGGCCGGCCAGCGAGCGGCAGTCGAGGAACAGCGCGTGCCCCTCCTTGCTCAGCACCGAGGCCGCCTGGTCCATGATCCCGCACGGCATGCCGACGAACTCGTTCTCGGCCTTCTGGCACAGCCTGGCCAGCTCCATCGGCTCAAGGCCCAGGCCGTACAGGTCGTTCAGGGCGAGCGCGACGGAGACCTCCAGCGCCGCGCTGGAGGACAGCCCGGCGCCCTTGGGCACGTCGCCGTCGATCACGATGTCGGCGCCGCGCACCGGCAGCCCGGCGCCGCGCAGGGTCGCGACGACCCCGGCGGGGTAGCGGGCCCAGCCCTCGGCCCGCTCGATGTCCTCCAGCACCTGCGCCTGGCCGGGGGCCTGGAGCGAGGAGATCCGGACGGTGAGGTCATCGCGGGGGCCGACGGCCGCGGTGACGCCCCACGGCACCGCGAACGGCAGCACGAAGCCGTCGTTGTAGTCGGTGTGCTCCCCGATCAGGTTGACCCTGCCGGGCGCGTGCCAGACCCCGGCGGGCTCGCCGCCGTACGCCGCACGGAAAGCGTCAATAACGCGCATAGTCGCACACTCCTCAACATCGCAGCCTTCCCGTAGGGTAGCGGCCACGCGGGTGCGGACGTGCCAGGGCCCGGCTCGGAACCTCCGGGCCGGGCCCTGGTCCTGCACGGCCGGTCTCAGGCGGCGGGTACGGTGGCCCGCTCGTCGGGGACGCAGTGCGTCATCTTCAGGCCCGAGACGTCGCGCGGGCCGTTCTTGCCGAGGTTGGCCAGGCGCTCCCTGTCCTCGTCGGTCAGGTCCTGGCTCGCGAGCGGCTCCAGGTGCTTGACGTCGTCCGGCGTGATGCCGAGCCCCTCGCCGACGCGCAGCCCGAGGTCGTCCTCGACCAGCAGGAAGTGCCAGACCATGCGCTCCTGGATGGGCCGGTCGCACTCCGACAGCTTGGCGGTCAGGTTCTCCACCAGGTCGTCGCGCTCCCACTGCTCCATGAGCAGGTAGCGCTGGCCCGCCTGCTTGTAGTCGTTGGTCCGCGGGATGCGCTTGCGGGTGAGCCTGCCGATGATCTGCGGGCCCTGCTCGTCGTGTGCCGGGCCCTGCCCCTCGCGCAGCCCGCCGGTGATGGACGGCTCGTAGTTGACGTGCGGGTTCTCGCCCGCCCGGTCCTGGTGGTAGGTCATGAAGCCGTCGCGCTGGTTGGTCCGCACGTCGGCGTTCCTGGCCTGGTTGACCGGCAACTGCAGGTAGTTCGGCCCGACGCGGTAGCGCTGGGTGTCGCTGTAGGAGAACGTGCGGCCCACCAGCATCTTGTCGTCGGAGAAGTCCAGTCCGTCGACGAGGACGCCGGTGCCGAACGAGATCTGCTCGTTCTCGGCGAAGACGTTGTCCACGTTGCGGTCGAGGACCATCCGGCCGACCGGCTTGGCCGGGAAGATCTCCTCCGGCCAGACCTTGGTGTCGTCGAGCGGGTCGAAGTCCAGCTCGGGGTGCTCGTCGTCGCTCATCATCTGGACGAGCAGCTCCCACTCCGGATAGTCGCCGCGCTCGATGGCGTCGTGCAGGTCCTTCGTGGCGTGACCCAGCTCGTGGGCCTGGATGCGCGCGGCGTCCTCGGCCGTCATGCTCCTGACCCCCTGCTTGGGCATCCAGTGATACTTCACGAGCATGGTGTCGCCCTGCTCGTTGACCCACCTGTAGGTGTTCACCCCGAAGCCCTGCATGTGCCGGTAGTCCGCCGGGATGCCCCGCGGGCTGAACAGGTTGACGAGCATGTGCATGCTCTCGGGCGTCTGCGACATGAAGTCGAAGATCCGGTTCGCCTCCTGCCGGAACGTGACCGGGTCGGGCTTCAGCGCGTGGATCACGTCGGGAAACTTGATGGCGTCGCGGATGAAGAACACCGCGAGGTTGTTCCCGACGAGGTCCCAGTTGCCGTCCTCGGTGTAGAACTTCACCGCGAAGCCGCGCGGGTCGCGGGCGCACTCGGAGGAGTCGCGCCCACCGATCACGGTCGAGAACCGCACCGCGACGTCGGTGCGCTTGCCGGCCTCCTGGAACAGCTTCGCCCTGGTGAACCGGGAGATCGGCTCGTCGCCCCACCTGCCGTACGCCTCGAAGAAGCCGTACGACGTCGTGCCGCGCGCGTGCACCACCCGTTCCGGGATGCGCTCCCGGTCGAAGTGACTGATCTTCTCCAGGAACTGGTAGTTCTCGAGAGTGGCCGGGCCGCGCGCGCCGACCGTCCGCTGGTTCTGGTTGTCGTAGACCGGGTGCCCTTGACGGTTGGTCAGCACCGGGCGCTCGTCTCCGGGCTCCGGTCCCTTGCTCGACACGTCCGTCATGGGACGGCTCCTCTCGCTATTTGATCTCAAATGAGGTGTTTTTCCTCTTCAAGACTCCCCTTTCCGCTTTTTGTCGGGGTATTCGTGCCGGTGGCCGTGGGCTTCCGGCGGTGGGCACGGTCCGTCCCGCGCACCGCCGGAGCCCTGGAGGGCCGCCCTGGAGGGCCGCCCTGGAGGGCCGCCCTGGGAGGCGGCCCTCGGAGGCGGTGCAGTGCCTCACCCCGTGGCGGTTCCCTTCCGCGGCTCGCCGCGGTAGGTGCCGAACGACCAGAGGTTGTCCTCGATGTCGCGTACGGCGAACTCGCGGGAGCCGTAATCGGTGTCGTGCAGTTCCTGGACGACCCGCGCCC
The DNA here is from genome assembly GCF_036186745.1 of Microbispora hainanensis. NCBI lineage: Bacteria > Bacillati > Actinomycetota > Actinomycetes > Streptosporangiales > Streptosporangiaceae > Microbispora > Microbispora hainanensis. The sequence goes on from NZ_CP108086.1 coordinate 4,815,597, forward strand.
CCGCCGCCGTCGCCCGCGCGAACAACGCGTCCGGATCGTCGGTCACGGCGTACGCGCCGAACGAGCCGGGCGTGAGGTTCCACTTGTCGTCGGGCGTGTCCCGGACCGAGCCCAGCATGATCCCGCCGCCGTGCGGCCAGGAGAGCTGGGCGTGGTCGACCCGGTCGCCCTCGCCGTAGACGGCGGTCTCCTCGAAACCGAACGCCTCGGCGAGGAAGGCGATCAGGGCGCGTGCGTCCCTGGCCCGCAGCGTGGGCCAGACCTGTGGTGCCGGTGTGGTGTCGTTCATGCCACCGAGTCTGGCGAGCCGTCCCCCTGCCCGGCTTGTACGTTTCGGAACTGCACGCCGTCTTCGGCCAGCCACCGGCTGGGGGAGCACCCGGCGAGGGCGCCGAACTCGCGGGCGAGATGCGCCTGGTCGTAGAACCCGCACGCGGCCGCGGCGTCGGCCAGGGTGAGCCGCCGCCCGGACGCCGCCGCCCGCTGGATCAGACGGCGGGCCCGGTCGAACCGTACGACCCGCGCCGCCTCCTTGGGGGACAGGCCGATCTCCTCCCGGAACCGGCCGTTGAGGTGCCTGGCGCTCCAGCCGGTCTCGCGGGCGAGACCGGACACGGTGACCTGCCCGCCGGTGGTGAGCATCCGCCGCCAGGCCCGCGCCACCTCGGCCGGGTGCGCCCGGGTGGGGCGGGCCTGCCGGGACAGGACCGCGTCGAGGACCGCGAAGCGCTCGTCCCAGCCGGGCGCCTCCAGCAGACGTTCGCGCAGCTCGCCCGCGAGCCTGCCGAGCACCTCGCCGCCGTCGAGGTCGAGCCCGGACAGCTCCCCGGCCGGCAGCCCGAGCAGGGCCCGTGCGCCGAGCGGCGTCAGCGCGAGCTGAACGCCCGACTGCCGCCCGTCGTGCGTGATCAGCGCGGGGGTGGTGTGCAGGCCGCCGACCAGCGTGTCGTACGACCCGGGCGGGGTGCGCGGATCGGGGTGCGCCGCGACGACGAGCGGGTCGTCGAGCGTGACGATCATCGTCAGGTAGGGCGACGGCAGGCCGCGGTGCGTGGCCGGCGGGACTCCGGCCTCGCGGTAGCCGCTGTACCACGCGACCAGCGGACGCAGCGCGGGCGCGGGCCGCCGGCGCAGGTAGCACGGCTCGTCGTGCCCGCCGGTTTCCGCCGCCGTCATCGCCCGCGCCTCCCTTCCGCCCTCCAGTGTCCACGAAAGGGGAGCGCGGCGGCGACGGCCGTCGCCGTTATGAGTGGGCGGGCCGGTCGAGGTCGGACAGGTCGAGCACGAAGCGGTAGCGGGCGTCGCCGCGGGTGATCGCCGACCGCGCCGACCGGCTCATGGACGCCGTCGAATTCGACGCCGACGACCTGCCCGGCTGGGCCGTGCGGATGTACGACGAGAACCTGCGCCATCCCGAACTGGTCCGCCTCGTGGCCTGGCTGCGGCTGGAACGACGTCCGACGGGACGCCTCGCCGATCCTTCCGGCGACGAGCCGAAGCTCGCCGCCATCGCCGCCGCCCAGGCCGCCGGACGGCTCCGCCAGGGCGACCCCTCCGACCTGCTGACCCTGGTCATCGCCATGGCCTGTGCCTGGTCCCCGACGAGCAGCGTCTACGTCGCCACCGCGGATGAGCCCGCCGCCGACCACGAGCGCCGCCGGGCACTCCTGCGCGAGTGCGTCGCCCGCGCCGTCGCTCCCTGACCGCCGGCACTCGTCAGGCGGCACTCGTCAGGCGGCACCGGTCGGACGGCACGGGTCGGACGGCACGGGGCGGCTCGCGCGGCAACGGCGATCCCGGCTCGATGCGCGCCGAGCCCGCCGCCGACGCCGGGGTCTGTGGCGATCGGTCAGGTGGCCCGGCGTCCGTGGCATCTACGGCGACCGGCCGGGTGGTCCGGCGATCGGTCAGGCGGCTCCCGCGGCTCCTTCGGCGTCGAGGTCGCGGGACAGCAGGTCCGCGAGGGCGGCGAGGGCCTCCTCCGCTCCCGGGCCCTCGGCCTCCAGGGTTACCTCGGTGCCGTGCTCGGCGCCGAGGGTCAGCACGCCCAGCATGCTGTTGGCGGGGACGGCCTTTCCGCCGCCCACACGGATGCGTACGGGCACCGTCTGCCGCGCCGCCGCCTCGACGAAGATCTTGGCGGGTCGGGCGTGCAGGCCGGAGCGCGAGGCGACCGCCACTGTCCTTTCCGGCATCGCGTTCCTCTCAGGACTCGGTTCAGAGATCGATTTCCGGGCTCGTTTTCCGGGCTCGTTTTCCGGGCTCGATCTCAGGGCTCGATCTCAGGGCTCGATCTCAGGGCTCGATGGTGACCTTGATGGCGGCGCCGCGGGCGACGACGTCGATGGCGTCCATGACCTCGTCCAGGCCGAGGCGATGGGTGATCAGGTCGGAGACCGGCACCGCGCCTTCGGCGATGAGCCGCAGGGCGCGGGCGTTGTGCGCCGGGCTCGACCCGTTGGCACCGACGATGGTCAGCTCGCGATAGTGCACGAGGTTGGAGTCACAGGCGATGATCGGGTCGTCCTTCGGCAGCCCGCCGAAGAAGCTGATCCGGCCCTGCCGCGCCGCCATCTGCAGCGCCTGCTGCTGGGCCGCACCCGAGGCCGCCGCCGTGATCACCACGTCGGCGCCCCGGCCCCCGGTCAGCTTGAGCACCTCGTCCACGAGGTCGGTCTCGCCCGAGCAGATCGCCGCGTCCGGCCGTACGAGATCGGCGGCCATGGCGAGGCGCTCGGCGTTCAGATCGGCGAGGAACACCCGGGCCGCGCCGCGCGAGCGGGCCAGCCGCACGTGCAGGCAGCCGATCGGGCCCGAGCCGACGACGACCACGTCGTCGCCCTCGCCGACGCGGGCCAGCTCCTGCCCGTTGAGCACGCAGGCGAGCGGCTCGGCGAGGGACGCCTCGGCGAACCCGACGCCGTCGGGGATGCGGTTGAGCCCGTCCACGGCGAGCACCTTGGCCGGCACGACCATGTACTGCGCGAAGCCGCCGTCGTAGTGGTAGCCCATCGACTCCTGGTCGGGGCAGACCGTGAGGTGACCCCGGCGGCACTCCTCGCACTGGCCGCACGGGATCGCGGCGATCACCTGCACCCGGTCGCCCGGGCTCCAGCCGGTGACGCCCTCGCCGATCTCCACGATCTCTCCGGCGATCTCGTGGCCCATCACCCGGGGCGGCCTGATGTGGTGGTGCCCGAACCGGTAGATCTTCACGTCCGTGCCGCACGTCGAGCAGTTGCGTACGCGGATCTTGACTTCGCCGGGGCGGGCGACGGGCTCGGGCACCTCCTCCAGGCGGATGTCCCCAGGAGCATGGAAACGGGCGACTTTCACTCGGAGTCTTCCTCTCCGTCCGGTTGCAGAAGTTGGATGACCTGGTCGGCCTCGGTGGCCGCGCGCAGGGCCGCGGCGCGGTCCGGGTCGAGCAGGATCTGGGCGAGCTCCGCCAGCAGCCGCAGGTGGCCGTCCCCGCGGGCCGCGATGCCGACGCACACCGTCACGTGCTCGCCGTGCCAGTCGACGCCGTCCGGGAAGCGCAGCACGCAGATGGCGTCGTGGCGGACCGCCTCCTTCGAGGTCAGCGTGCCGTGCGGGATCGCGACGCCCTCGCCGACGTACGTGGAGATCGACCGCTCGCGTTCGAGCATGGCCTCGATGTAGCTCCCGTCGACGGCGCCGACCTCCTGGAGGACCGCGCCGCACTGCCGGATGGCGTCCTCGACGTCCGCCGCGGTCGCGGCAGTGCGTACGGCGCGGGGATCGAGGGGGAGCGGGGCCGTGCCGGCCCGGTCAGCCATCGATCGTGCCCCCGTTCTTGATGGCGGTGACGACCCGCGTCACGGCCGGGTCGCCGATGAAGACCTGGAACGGCACCAGCACGACGCCGGGCGCGCTCGCCCTGGCCCGGTCGGCCAGCCCGGTGTGGCACACGATCACGTCGGCGTCCCCGGGGATCGAGTTGACCGGGGTGTGCTCCACGCTGACCTGGGTGCCCTTGAGCTGCTTGCGGAGCGTGCTCGCCAGCATGACGCTGCTGCCCATTCCCGCGTCGCAGGCCACGATGAGCTTGCGGACGTCCTTGCCCTCGATGCTCGGCACGGTTCTACGCCTCCTTGGTGGCGGGCACGTTCTCGGCCGCCGTCTCGCCGGTTGTGTCGCGGTTCTCGTCGCTCGTGATGGCGGTGTCGCCGGTGTCGTCGGTGTCATTGAGGGTCGCGGCCCGCGCCGCGTCGTCCGCCCGGTCGCCGTTGGCGCGGCCGAAGCCCAGCAGCACTGCGGCGACGGCGAAGGAGACGGCCGTCGCGATCACGATGCCCGCGATCACGCCGAACCAGCCGCCCTTCGGGGTAACGGCCATGTAGGCGAAGATGCTGCCCGGCGACGGCGTCGCGACCAGGCCCGCCCCGGTGACCAGGAAGGTGAGCACGCCCGAGGCGCCACCGGCGATCACCGCGAGGATCAGCCGCGGCTTCATCAGCACGTACGGGAAGTAGATCTCGTGAATGCCGCCGAAGAAGTGGATGATCATCGCGGCCGGGGTGCTGGGACGCAGCGACCTCGGGCCGAACAGCAGGTAGGCGATCAGCAGGCCGAGGCCGGGGCCGGGGTTGGACTCCAGCATGAACAGGATCGACTTGCCGTGCTTGACCGACTCGGCGACGCCCAGCGGCCCGAGCACGCCGTGGTTGATCGCGTTGTTGAGGAACAGCACCTTGGCCGGCTCGATGATGACCGAGGCGATCGGCAGGAGCGAGTGGGTGACGAGCCACTCGACGCCGCTGCCCGCCACCTCGGTGATCTTCTCCACGATCGGGCCGATGGCGAGCACGCCGGCGATCGCCATGACGGCGCCGACGATGCCGGCGGTGAAGTTGTCGACCAGCATCTCGAAGCCGGCCCTGGTGCGCTCGGCGGTGAACCGGTCGACGTACTTGAGGATGAGCGCGGCCAGCGGGCCGACGATCATCGCGCCGAGGAACATCGGGACGTCCGCCCCGACGACCACGCCCATCGTGGCGACGGCGCCGACGACCGCGCCGCGCTGGGCGTGGACCATCCGGCCGCCGGTGTAGCCGATGAGAACGGGGAGGAGGGTGCTGATGATCGGGCCGACGAGCTCGGCGAGTGTCTTGTTCGGCAGCCACCCGGTCGGGATGAACAGGGCCGTGATGAGACCCCAGGCGATGAAGGCGCCGATATTGGGCATGATCATCCCGGCGAGATGGCCGCCGAAACGCTGGATCGTGGCCCGCACACCGGTGCCGGTGACAGTGGGGGTATAGGGCGTGGCCATTGACGTGCTCCTTCAGGGGGCGACCGGCCTGGCTGGCCGGTTGGTGGGGGTGGCGCTCATCCCCCGGGTATGAGCTGCCGGGCCGGGTCGGGGGGACCGATCCGGACGTGTGTGCGATCGATGTCGGCCGGGCCGGGCATCCGGCTGCCGGGCAGCCCGACTGCCGCGCCGGCCCAGGCGAGGCCCTCGGCGAGGGCCGTCCCGCCGCGGGCCCCCGCGGCGAGGAAGCCCGCCAGCAGGGCGTCGCCCGCGCCCACGCTGCTGCGCGGCTCCCCGACCGCGCACTCGCCGTACCAGACCTGGTCGTCGTCCTCGACCAGCAGCGCGCCGTCGGCCCCGAGGCTGGTCAGGACCGACCGCGCGCCCATGGCGCGCAGCTTGCCGACCGCGTCGAGCACGTCGCCGACGCAGGTGATCGCCGTGCCGGTGGCCTCGGCGAGCTCGTCGCGGTTCGGCTTGACGAGCGCGGGGCCGGCGTTCACCGCGCACACGAGGGCGGGACCGCTCGTGTCGACCGCCAGGTTGATGCCGGCGTCGGCGAACCGGCGGCACAGCCGGGCGTAGACGTCCACCGGCACGCCGGGCGGGAGGCTGCCCGATGCGACCACCCAGTCGGCCGACCGGGCGGCGTCGAGCACGGCGCCCGCCAGCGTGTCGAGCTCGGCGGGGGTCAGCGCGGTGCCCGGCTCGTTCACCTTGGTGACGGTGCCGTCGGGCTCGGCGATCGCGACGTTGGACCTGGTGGGACCCTCGACCGGCACGGGGATCATGTCGATGCCCTCGGCCGACAGCAGGTCGAGGAGCCGCCGCCCCTCGCTGCCGCCGTACGGGATGACCGCGCACGACCGGACGTCGTTGGCCAGCAGGGCACGTGAGACGTTGACGCCCTTGCCGCCGGGATCGAGGTGGGTGTCGGCCGCCCGGATGACGGCCCCGCGCGTCAGCGCGCCGACCTCGATCGTGCGGTCGAGGCTGGGGTTGAGGGTCAGGGTGAGGATCACGCCCGCACCACCTCCGGCCCGGCGGCGGCCAGCGCCGCGGCCTGGTCGGGGTCGAGCCCGGTGTCGGTGATGACGACGTCGATCTCGGCGAGCGTGGCGAAGCGCGCCAGGTAGGTGCCGGAGAACTTGGTGTGGTCGGCCAGCAGGACGGCGCGGTCGGCGCAGGCGATCATCGCCCGCTTGATCGCCGCCTCGGCCGGGTCGGGGGTGGTCAGGCCCTTGGCGACCGAGCAGCCGTTGGTGGCCATGAAGGCCACGTCGACGTTGAGCTGCGACAACTGCTGGATGGCCCAGTCTTCCACGGTCGCCAGCGTCCGGCCGCGCACCCGGCCGCCCAGCATGAGCACGGTCAGGTTGGGGCGGGCCGCGAGCAGCGTGGCCAGCGGAGGCGAGTTCACGACGACGGTGAGCTCGCGGTCCGGGGGCAGCGCCTGCACGAGCCGGCTCGTCGTGGAGCCCGCGTCGATGACCACGGAGCCGTCCTCGGGGAGTTCGGCCAGGGCGGCTTTGGCGATGCGCTCCTTCTCGGCCGTCATCACCTCGTCCCTGGCGGCCAGCGCGGGCTCGAACCCCAGGCGCTCGACCGGGATCGCGCCGCCGTGCACGCGCCGCAGGACGCCCGCGCGCTCCAGCGTGGTCAGGTCGCGGCGGATCGTCTCCGTCGTGACGCCGAACCGCTCGGCCAGCGTCACCACGTCGACCCGGCCGGCGTCGCGGGCCGCCCGCAGGATCTCCTGCTGCCGCTCCTCCGCGTACATCGTGTTGGTTCACCGCCGTTTCGATGTTGTTTCGTATGTGTTTATACCCGCCTGTGTTGGACGGTCAATAGCCGTGAGCATCACGAAACGGACGATGTGTGGAGATTCCCCGCGTGTATCTCGGGCGGCCGCGCGCCCGGTGCCCTCCATGTCACGTCTCGCGCATCCGGCACGTCTCTATAGGGGAGCGGAGACAAGGAGGCCAGATGCCCGCCGTGACCCAGGGGGAGCCCACCGCGGTCGCCAGTTTCGAATGCAGCCGGGATCTGCTGTTCGGGGTGGCATACCGGGTGCTGGGCAGCGCGACCGACGCCGAGGACATCGTCCAGGAGGCGTGGCTGCGCTGGGACCGCGTCGATCACTCCCGCGTCGCCGACCCCCGGTCCTTCCTCGTCCAGGTCACGACCAGGCTCGCCCTCGACCGTCTGCGCTGGGCGAAGGCCCGCAGGGAGGCGTACGTGGGGCAGTGGCTCCCCGAGCCGCTGCCGACCGGGCCCGCGACCGAGGAGGGCGCCGAGCGGGCGGACTCGGTCTCCATGGCCATGCTCGTCGTGATGGAGACCCTCTCCCCGCTGGAGCGGGTCGTGTTCGTGCTGCGGGAGGCGTTCGAGTTCTCCTTCGCCGAGATCGCGGCGGTGGTCGGCCGGTCGGAGACCGCGGTCCGGCAGCTCGCCCGCCGCGCCCGCTCGAACGTCCGGGCCCGGCGGCCCCGCTTCCAGCAGGATCGTGAGGTCCGCAGGCGGGTGACCGAGCGCTTCCTGGCCGCCTGCCTGGGCGGCGATCTGCGGGCGCTGCTCGACCTGCTCGCCCCGGAGGTCACCCTGTCCATCGACGGGAACGGCGGCCGCGGCGTGGCCAGGAACCCGGTCGAGGGCGCGGCGAAGGTCGCCCGGCTGCTCGTGTGCGGCCTGCGCCGGGTGCTGCGTCCCGCGGACGCCGCGGCCGGGGCGACCGGCGACGTCGGGAGCGGATCCATCGTGGACGTCAACGGCGGGCCCGCGGCGCTCATCACCGCCGGGGGCGAGCCGATCGCCGTCATCGTGGTCGACGTCGACAGCGCCGGCCTCGTCACGCGGATCTGGATCATCGCCAATCAGGACAAGCTCGGCGGCGTCGGCGCGGGCCGGCGACCCGGAAGGAACAGGCATATCCGTGCCGCCGCAGGCTGACAGGCCGCGAGAGAAGCGACTTTCCCCATGACAGACAACGAGCACGAGAACGGGCGGCCGGAGCGGCGGGCACCCGCGCGCGTCATCGGCACGCCCTTATCGGACGCACCCTTTTCCGACTCCCACGGCGAGGAGCACGCCGTCCCCGGCGTCGTTCCGCAGGACGAACGGAAGGCGCGCAGGGCGGAGCGCATCGCGGCGCTGTGCTTCACGCTCGCCTTCGCCGCCCTCGTGGCCTTCCTCGTGGCCTACGTACGGTTCCAGGTCGGCGGCCTGAGCGCGACCGGCGCCTCGCACGTCGCGCTCGGCGGCGCGCTGACCCTGGCGCTGCTCGCGCTGGCCGCGGGGATCGTGATCTGGGTGCGCCAGATCATGCCGAAGTACGAGCTGGTCCAGCAGCGTCACCCCATGACCTCGCCCGAGGAGGTGCGGGCCGAGGTCGCGGCCACGTTCGTGCGAGGCGCGGGGGAGAGCGGCATCGTCAAACGCCGGCTGCTGCGCCGCACGCTGCTGCTCGCGGCGGCGCCACTGGGCCTGGCCCCGCTGGTGCTGCTGCGCGACCTCGACACCAGCGGCGCGCCCGGCGCGCGGCTCCACCGGCGGCTGGCGCACACGGTCTGGGGCGAGAAGACCAAGGACGGCAAGCCGCTGCGGCTCGTCGTCGAGGGCAGCGGCCAGCCGATCCGCGCCGCCGACTTCAACTCGCCCGGAGGCATCCTGTCGGTCGTCCCGGAGGGCTACGAACACGACCTGAACGTCCTGGCCAAGGCGACGGTGATCCTCATCAAGTTCCGTCCCGAGGAGCTCGGGCCCCGCACGAACCCGAACTGGACCCACGACGGGATCGTCGCCTACTCCAAGATCTGCACCCACGTGGGCTGCCCCGCGGCGCTGTACGAGCAGACCACCCACCACATCCTGTGCCCGTGCCACCAGTCCACCTTCGACGCCGCCGACGGGGCCAGGGTCGTCTTCGGCCCCGCCGCCCGGCCGCTGCCGCAGCTGCCGATCGGCGTCGACGAACAGGGCTACCTCATCGCGCTGGGGGACTTCCCCGCCCCCGTCGGTCCCGGCTACTGGGAGCGCGGCGACGCGGAGGCGCGGGCCAGGGAGAACGGAGGCCACTTTTGAGTGCAATGAAAACCGTGCCCGGACGCATCGCCGGGCCGGCAACCTTCCTCGACGAGCGCCTGGGCGCGGGCGGCTTCGTCAGGCGCAACATCCGCAAGATCTTCCCCGACCACTGGTCGTTCCTCCTCGGCGAGATCGCGCTGTATTCGTTCGTCATCCTGCTGCTGACGGGCACCTTCCTGACGTTCTGGTTCAAGCCGAGCATGGGGGAGATCCTCTACGACGGCACGTACGCCCCGCTCAAGGGCGTGACGATGTCCGAGGCGTACGCGTCCACGCTGAAGCTCAGCTTCGAGGTCCGCGGCGGCCTGCTCATCCGGCAGATCCACCACTGGGCCGCCCTCGTCTTCATCGGCGGCATGATGGCCCACGCGCTGCGGGTCTTCTTCACCGGCGCCTACCGCAAGCCGCGCGAGCTCAACTGGCTCATCGGCGTGGTGATCCTCTCCATCGCGCTGTTCGAGGGCCTGACCGGCTACTCGCTGCCCGACGACCTGCTGTCCGGCGCGGGCCTGCGGGTCACCCAGGGCGTGGTCATCGGGCTGCCCGTGGTCGGCACCTACCTCAACTTCTTCCTGTTCGGAGGCGAGTATCCGGGCGAGGACGTCATCTCCCGCTTCTATTCGATCCACATCCTGCTTCTGCCCGGCCTGATCCTGGCGCTGGTCACCGCGCACCTGATCCTCATGTGGGTGCAGAAGCACACCCAGTTTCCGGGCAAGGGCCGCACCAACCGCAACGTGGTCGGCGCGCCCTTCTACCCGGCCTTCATGGCGAAGTCGGGGGCGTTCTTCCTGTTCACGTTCGCCGTGATCGCCGGTCTCGGCACGTTCGCGCAGATCAACCCCGTCTGGCTGTACGGGCCGTACTCGCCGGCCGACGTCTCGGCCGGCTCGCAGCCCGACTTCTACCTGGCCTTCCTCGAAGGGGCGCTGCGCATCATGCCCGCCTGGGAGATCAACCTCTTCGGCACGGCCGAGGCGGGCACGATCCCGCTCAGCGTGGTCATCCCGGCGCTGGTGCCCCTGGGCCTCGTCATCGTCGGCATGGCGCTCTACCCGTTCGTCGAACGGTGGATCACCGGTGACCATCGCGAGCACCACCTCGCGGACCGGCCGCGCAACAATCCGCACCGCACCTCGATCGGCATGGCGGTCATCGCCTTCTACGGCGTGCTCTGGCTGTTCGGCGGCAACGACATCATCTCGGCCAACTTCCGCGTCGATCTCTACACGACCACCTGGGCCGGGCGGATCCTCGTGTTCGTCGCGCCCGCCCTGGCCTACGCGATCACCTACCGCGTCTGCCTGGGGCTGCAGCGCTCCGACGCCGCGGTGCTCGCGCACGGCGTGGAATCGGGGGTGATCAAGCGGCTGCCCAACGGCGGGTATGTCGAAGTCCACTCGCGGCCGGCCGAGGACATCGAGGCGCATCTGCGCGGCAGGGAACCGGTGCCGGTGCTGTCGTACGACGAGACCGTGCCCCCCAAGGGGCTGCGCGGGCCGCTCGGCAGGCTGCGCCTGCGCATGTCCAGAGCGTACGGCGGGGAGAAGATCCCACCGGTCAACGGTCATCCGCACGACGAGGACGGGCAGGCCGCACTCCCGCGGGGACAGGGAGCACTGCCGGAGGGACAGGGGGCACTGCCGGAGGGACAGAGCCGCGCGCTGACGCGCTGACCGCTCTCGTGCGGGCGGGTCCGGAGGGTTCCTCCGGGCCCGCGCCGTCGTGATCCGGGCCGGGTCAGGGATCCCACTGCTCCGGCACCCGCCACTGCGGTTCCTCTGGGTCGGCGGGACGGATCTCGGTGAGCAGCTTGAGCGTCACCGGCCGCAGCCGCTGCCACGCCTCGACCGGCCAGCGCATGCTCACCGAGGGGAACACGGTCTCCAGCACGATCTTCAGATAGGGGCGGCCGGAGTGGCCGACCGGGACCTCCGTGCACAGGCCGGACACGCCCGCGGAGACCTGCCGCCTGCCCAGCCGCAGCCGCGCGTTCCCCAGGACCTGGTTCGGGGGGTCCTGGGCCTCCAGGTCGACGGACTCCCAGAAGAGCACGGGCGCCTCGTCCTCCTGCAGCCACGACGGGTAGACCGGCAGCGGCAACTGCAGCGTGAACCCCGCCAGGAGCCCGGCGGGGCGCAGATAGAAGGACCCGTGGAAACAGGGGAGTTCGTGCAGGAGCCGCGGCCCCTTCGACGTCGTCATCGACAGCGTTCCCTCGCTGGCGTCCATGGCGATCCGCCACGCGCTGGGATCGGTGTAGGAGGCGTCCGGTGTGAAGACCATCAGATGCTCCCTCGAAGTGCGGACTGGGAGAGGCGGCGATGGTGCGGCGCGGAGGGGGTCCGCGAATCGGGCCGCCAAAAGAAAGACGTTTCCAGGGGGCCGGAACGTGACATCGGGATTGCATCGAGAATTCACCGGCCGTTCCTGTGTCACATTTCGCGGGCCGCGTTCGTCTTGATGGGAAAGGCGAGCGGGGTCTCGCCGTGACCGCAGGGTGAGAGAGAGGAAAACAAATCTGGGCGCAACGGTTTCCGGGGTGTAAGTTGCGGGTCGGGAAGAAACCGCTGAAGCGTGGGGCGCAGGGCTCGTCGGCGCCGTTCCTGTAGGTGTTCCCGGCGAATGGCGGGGGCCAGTCACCGGACCGGTTCGTTATGGTCCGGACGCCGGACCACGATTACGAGGAGGGTGTATGGAGCGTAATCCGGAACGGCCGGCCGAAGAACGGCGCCGCGCGTCCCAGGCGTTCGAGGAGCACGCCGCGCTGCTCCACGAGGTGGCCCGCAGCATGCTCGGCGACGCCGGGGAGGCCGCGCGCGTGGTCGAGGAGGCCCGCACCCGCTGGCTGGCCGGTCAGGGTGACCCTTCGGAGGGCTCCCCGGACGCGCTCATCGGGCTGGTCTCCGTGCTGGCGCTCACCCGCCTGCGGGCCGCCCAGGCCAACGGCGAGGAGCACATCGGCCCGTGGCTGCCCGAGCCCCTGCGCGGCGAGCCCGATCTGAAGATGGCCGAGTCGGTCTCCGCGGCCCTCGCGACCGTCCTCGGCATGCTCGACCAGGAGGAGCGGACGGTCTTCATGCTGCGCCACGGGTTCGGGCTCGCGTACGCCGACATCGCTTCGGTGACCGGGCTCACCGAGGAGGGAGTGCGCGGAATCGACGCCAGGGCGAAGGCGCAGGTGCGCTGCGAGGTTCCCCACCTCTGACGGGCCGGCGGCACCGAGGAGCCGGGCGGCCGTGTCAGCCAGGGCGGCGTGTGCGTCCGAGGGCGGGCCGTGTATCTGAGGAAAACACACAGTTGACCACCCGCCGGGCCACCCGCGCCCTGTGCCACCTGAGCGCTGTGCCACCCGCGCCCTGTGCCACCTGAGCGCTGTGCCACCCGCGTCCGCGCCCTGTGTCGTCCGAGCGCTGTGCCACCTGCGCCCGCGCTCTGTGCCACGCGAGCGCTGTGTCGTCCGAGCGCTGTGTCGTCCGAGCGCTGTGCCGCCCGCGCCCGCGGTTCAGCCTCCCCGCTCCGTCAGCCCGTACAGGTTGCCGTCGTGGCCGCGGATCTGCGCCCACCGGCCGTTTTCCCGCCAGGGGGTGGCCTGCGGCGCCACGACGATCTCCACTCCCCGCGCCCGCAGGTCCCGGCACGTGGCGTCGAGATCGTCGCAGTCGAACCAGCCGTGGGTCATCCGCCCCGCGCGGGCGTGGAGCGCCTCCAGGATCTCCGGCTCGACGGCGGCGAGCGCCACGCAGGTCTGCGCGCCCGGCGGGCGCACCTCGACCCAGCGCCGGCCGTCGCCCAGGGGGACGTCGGCCGCGAGCTCGAAGCCGAGCGTCCCCGTGAGGAACTCCAGGGTCCTGCCCTGGTCGCCGACGTAGAGCACGGCGAGCCGCGGATTGACGATCACGACGCCTCCCGGTGACCGCCGCCGCTCACCCGCCCCGCATGCGACAGCGGGCGGGGCTCGGACGGCGGGGCCGCCACCGGCGACGGGACGTCGGCGAGGCCGAGCCGCACCCCCTTCAGGCGTTCGGGATCGCCGATGACGTCGATGGACGCGATGCGATCGCCGACGACGCCGATCTCCAGGACGAGCAGCAGGCGTCCGCGCGGGGCGATCACCGCACCCACGGCGCCGTTGACGAGAGCCGGCCAGGCGAAGCGGGCCCTGCGGATGTTGGTGCGCGTCTCCTCGGCCACGGCGCGTGCGCCCCGCACCTCCGCCGGCGCCTTGGCCTGCCCGCGCAGGGCCGCGTAGTCCGCCCGGCGGACGACGTCGGGGGCCAGCACCGCGAGCAGGGCGTCGAGGTCGCCCGCCCTGGAGGCGGCCAGGAAGGCGTCCACGACCGCGCGCTGCCTGGCGAGGTCGGCGTAGGGGATGTCGGCCGAGCCGTGCACCCGGCGGCGGGCCCGGCTCGCCAGCTTCTTGGCGGCCGCCGGAGTGCGTTCCACGATCATGGCGATCTCGTCGAACGGCACGGCGAACAGGTCGTGCAACACGAAGGCGGCGCGCTCGGCGGGGCCGAGCGTGTCGAGGACCACCAGCAGGGCCAGACCGACGGAGTCGGAGAGCACCGCCTCGTCCGCCGGGTCGGCCGCCTCGTCGTGGGGAGCCAGCATGTCGAGCTCGGTGAGGTCGGCGAGGTCCTCACGCCGGCGGGTGCGCGAGCGCAGCATGTCGAGGCAGACCCGCCCGGTGATCGTCGTCAGCCAGGCGGTCATGTTGTCGACCGAGCCGGAGTCGGCGCGGGAGGCGCGCAGCCAGGTCTCCTGCACCGCGTCGTCGGCCTCGTCGGCGCTGCCCAGCATGCGGAACGCGACGCCGCGCAGATGCCCTCGCGATCGGTCGAAGTGCTCGGCCAATTGGGCCTGGTCGTTCATCGGTCACCTTTCACCGTCGCGGTTCGTCGTATGAGTGAGAGGACGAACGCAGGTTTGACAAGGAGCCTTGAGTGCCCGTACTGATTATTGTTGCCGGTTCGTTTGAACCTACATGACGGGAAGGCTCACCGAGGGGTGCCTCTCCGGCATGAGGCACACCGGCCGGTCGCCGTCCGAGGTGCATCTTATCCTCATGGCGGCCGCCCATACTTTCTCGCCGTTCCGAAAATAGATGATCGCGACCGAAATCGGCGTCCGCTGAGGCTGAAATGCGTGCGCGGGGCCCGGCCGTGTGGTCCGGGCCCGCGGATTCGGCTCGTGCGGATCCGTCCGAACGGGTCGCCCCCTGAGCGCGGGTGATGGCTCCGCGAAGTTTGCGGTCAATGCGATCCGGCGCATTTCCGCCTTATGTCGGCATCGAGACACGTGAACGGCGCGTCGCGGTCCCGCACGGGGCGTCGCGGTTGATATCGAATTCAATGAATAACTTGCCAGGAATGGGCCCCCTGCTGCTCTGGCATCGCAATTGGCCGGAACATAGGCTGAACCCGAGTTGAGCTCCTGTGAAGAAATCGCCTCGCCCTTGTTCCTTCAAGGAAGGTCCCGCAGTGTCACTTCACACCGCAGCCGACGCCGATCGCGTACTCGCCACCCGCCTTGCCGACGTGGCGGATCTGCGCCACCTGCCCTGGGAGATCGTCCCCGTCCGCCACCTCACGTCCTCGCTCTCGCCGCGCAAACGACGTGAGGACCCGGAACATGTCCGGCTGCTCGCGGAGACGGATCGCGCCCTCGATCCGCTTCTCGTGCACCGGCCGACGATGCGTGTGATCGACGGCATGCACCGGTTGCGCGCCGCCGTGCTGAAGGGGAGGAGCGAGATCGCGGTCCGGTTCTTCGACGGAAGCGAGGCCGACGCGTTCGTGTTGTCGGTCCGGCTCAACGTGGGCCACGGACTGCCTCTGACGCTCGACGAACGGAAGGAGGCGGCCCGGCGCATCCTCGCCTCGCATCCGCACTGGTCTGACCGGGCGGTGGCCGAGAGCACGGGGCTGAGCGCGAAGACCGTCGCCACGGTTCGCCGCCGGCTCGACGGGCAGGAGGGGCTCCAGCACTCCCGCGTGGGCCGCGACGGCAGGTCGAGGCCGCTCAGCAGCATCGAGGGGCGACGCAGCGCGGCCGCCCTGCTGGCGGCCAACTCGGAGATCTCCCTTCGCGAGCTGTCCAGGAAGACCGGGCTCTCGGTGGGCACGGTCCGCGACGTACGCGAGCGGCTCGGCCGCGGGCAGGATCCGATCCCGGAACGGCTTCGCGCCAGGGAGAGGTCCGGCGCCGGGCCGCGCGGCACGACGACGCCGGCACGGGACCAGGACGCGGAGGTCCGGCGGGTGGGGGAGGCGCGCCGCAGGCCCGGGGGGAGCAGCCGAAGGGGCGAGACGAGGCCGGGCCGCGGGGCGGGGGAGGCCGTGGAGACGGTGGTCATGCTGCGCAAGCTCGCGCGTGACCCGTCGCTGCGGGCGACCGAGTCGGGGCGGCTGCTGCTGCGGATGCTCCTCGCCACCGAGGTGGGACCGGCCCAATGGAAGGAGATCGCCGAGGCGATTCCCTCCCATTGCATGCCGCTCGTCCGTGCGGTCGTGCTGCAGAGATCGGAGGAATGGAAACAGCTCGCGAGCATGGTGCCGGCCGCTTTCTCGGCGTGACGGCGAATGGCTTCACCGGTCCGCCATGAAATCGACGGAGGTGCCCTGAGCCGAAAGTAGCAGGGTGAAATATCGCCATTAATCGGTATCTGTTGGAGGGTTCATCGTGTCAGAGACGACTCGCTTTCCGGGAAGCGACGAAGAGATCGAACTCCGGAAGATCAACCGAGCGACGGTCGAGAAGTACATGAACACCAGAGGCGAGGACCGGCTGCGGCGGCACCTGCTGTTCACCGAGGACGGCGTCGGCGGCCTGTGGACCAACGACACCGGGCAGCCGATCGCGATCCGCGGCCGCGACCGCCTCGGCGAGCACGCCGTCTGGTCGCTGAAGTGCTTCCCCGACTGGGTCTGGACCAACATCCAGATCTTCGAGACGCACGACCCGAACTTCTTCTGGGTCGAGTGCGACGGCGAAGGCGCCATCCGCTTCCCCGGCTACCCCGAAGGCCACTACAGGAACCACTTCCTGCACTCCTTCCAACTGGAGAACGGGAAGATCAAGCTGCAGCGCGAATTCATGAACCCGTTCGAGCAGCTGCGCGCGCTGGGCATCCCCGTACCCGAGATCAGGCGTGAGGGAATCCCCACCTGACGCCCGCCGCCTGCCGCGGAGCGGCGGCGGCCACTGGACGACCCCTGCCGTCCCCCGGCCGGGCGACGACGACGGCGCCGAGAGCGCCTCGAACCCCCATGGAGAACCGTGGACGACGTGATGCCCGCCATCCGGTTGGACGCCGCGCTGCAGCAGCCGGAGTGGAGCGATGTCTCGCAGGTCCAGCGCGTCAAGGAAGTGCTCGCCTCCCGGCCCCCGCTCGTCAGGCCCGCGGATGTGCGCACGCTGCGCGCCCTCCTCGCGGAGGTCGCCGCGGGAAACTCCCTGGTCGTACAGGCCGGGGACTGCGCGGAGAACCCGGAGGAATGCACGCCGGAGCACGTGAGCCGCAAGTCCGCGGCGCTGGACGTGCTGGCCGGCGCGCTCAAGATGATCACACACAAGCCCGTGCTGAGAGTCGGCCGCATCGGCGGCCAGTTCTCCAAGCCGCGTTCCAGCCCGATGGAGAAGGTCGGCGACCTCACCCTCCCGGCGTTCCGCGGGCACCTGGTCAACGGCCCGGAGCCGACGGCCGAGAGCAGGCAGCCCGATCCGCTGCGGATACTCACCGGCTACATGGCGGCCAGCGACATCATGGACCACCTCGCCTGGCGCGGCTCGTCCGCCCGGTCGCCGATCGACCCGCCCGTGTGGACGAGCCACGAGGCGCTGCTCCTCGACTACGAGGTCCCCATGCTCCGCAGGGACGGGTCGGGACGGCTGATCCTCGGCTCGACGCACTGGCCCTGGGTCGGCGAGCGGACGCGGCAGGTGGACGGCGCGCACGTCGCGCTGCTGTCCGAGGTCACCAACCCGGTCGCCTGCAAGGTCGGCCCGAAGACGACCAAGGACGAGCTGCTCGCCCTGTGCGAGCGGCTCGACCCCGAACGAGAGCCGGGCAGGCTCACGCTGATCTCCCGGATGGGCGCGGACCAGGTCGCCTACACCCTGCCGCCGCTCGTCGAGACCGTCAGGTCCGCCGGGCACCCGGTCATCTGGCTCTGCGACCCCATGCACGGGAACACGCTGGTCACCCCGTCGGGGCACAAGACGCGCGTCGTGCCGACCATGCAACGTGAGGTCCGCGAGTTCGTGGCCGCGGTCGAGAGCGCGGACGGCGTGCCCGGCGGCCTCCATCTGGAGACGACACCCGACGACGTCACCGAGTGCGTCGCCGACGAGAGCGGCTTCGACCACGTCGGCGACCGTTACACCAGCTTCTGCGACCCCCGGCTGACCCTCTGGCAGGCGGTCTCGGTCATCTCAGCCTGGGGCGGCTGACGCGACGGACACCAGGAAGGTCGTTATATGTCCGGCATACCCACAATCAAGCCGTACCTCCTCCCGGCCGCGGGCGACCTGCCCGCCAACCACGCCGGATGGACGCCCGACCCCGCTCGTGCCGTGCTCCTGATCCACGACATGCAGCGTTACTTCGTCAGGCCGTTCCCCGAGCCGATCAGGAAGGAACTCGTCGGCAACATCGCGCTGCTGCGCGAGCGGAGCGCCGCGCTCGGCGTGCCCGTGGGCTACACGGCTCAGCCCGGTGACATGACCGAGGAGCAACGCGGGCTCCTCAAGGACTTCTGGGGGCCGGGCATGCGCCGCGCCCCGGAGGACCGGCTCGTCGTCGACGAGCTCGCCCCCGCACCCGGCGACTGGATGTTCACCAAGCTGCGCTACAGCGCCTTCTTCCGCTCCGACCTGCTGGAGCGCATCCGGCGCAGCGGCCGCGACCAGCTCGTCGTCTGCGGCGTGTACGCCCACGTGGGCGTGCTCATGACGGCCGTCGACGCGTTCACCAACGACCTGGAGACGTTCCTGGTCGCCGACGCCGTCGCCGACTTCACCGCCGGCTACCACCGCATGACCGTCGAGTACGCGGCAGAACGCTGCGCGGTCGTCCTGACGGCCAAGGAGGTGTTCGCGTGAACGGGCCGGACCCCGGCGGGCGCGACCTGCTCGGCGCCGTGCTGGAGCTCCGTGCCCCGGCCTTCGCGCTGCTGCACCGGCCCGAGGCGAACGGGCCGGGCCTGCTCGACGTGCTGACGGGCGAGATCGCGCACCTTCGCGAGCTCGCGGACGTCCCGCTGCCCGGCCCACGGGAGCCGGCGGCGGGCGGCTCCCACCACGCGCTCGTCGTCGTCCCCTATCGGCAGGTCCGCGAACGGGGCTTCGCCTGCGCCGACGACGGCGCCCCGCTCATCGCGATGACCGTGACGCGGCAGGGCGTGGTTCCGGTCGCCGAGGCGCTCGACCGGATACCCGATCTGCCCTTCGCGGTCTCGGGCGGGCACTTCGACGTGAGCGACGACGACTACGCCGAGATCGTCCGCAGGGTCGTCAAGGAGGCGATAGGCGAGGGGGAGGGGGCCAACTTCGTCATCAAGAGGTCCTTCGTCGCCGACATCGGGAACTACACGCCGCGCTCCGCCCTGGCCTTCTTCCGGCGGCTGCTGGAGGTCGAGTCGGGCGCGTACTGGACCTTCGTGGTGCACACCGGCGAGCGGACGTTCGTGGGCGCCACCCCCGAGCGGCACGTGACGCTGCGGAACGGCGTCGCGACCATGAACCCGATCAGCGGCACCTACCGCTATCCGCCGTCCGGCCCCTCGCTGCACGGGGTCATGGACTTCCTCGCCGACCGCAAGGAGTCCGACGAGCTCTACATGGTCCTGGACGAGGAGCTCAAGATGATGGCGCGGATCTGCGAGCCCGGCGTCCGCGTGACGGGCCCCCGGCTCAAGGAGATGGCGCGTCTCGCGCACACGGAGTATTTCATCGAGGGCGAGACCGGCTGGGACGTGCGCGACATCCTCCGCGAGACCATGTTCGCACCGACCGTCACGGGCAGCCCGGTGGAGAACGCCTGCCGGGTCATCGACCGGCACGAGCCGTACGGCCGGGGCTACTACAGCGGGGTCGTCGCCCTCATCGGGCGTGACGAGGACGGCAGGCAGACCCTCGACTCCTCCATCCTCATCCGGACCGCCGACATCGACCGCGCCGGCCGGGCGCGGATGGGCGTCGGCGCCACGCTCGTACGCCACTCCGATCCGATGTCGGAGGTCGCGGAGACCCGGGCGAAGGCCGCGGGCCTGCTCGCGGCGCTCGACACCGGCGACAGCGGCCGGCTCAGGGCCCGCCCGGAGGTCCGAGAGGCGCTGGAGCGGCGCAACGCGAACATCGCCGGCTTCTGGCTGGGCGGCCACGCCGGGGAAGCGCCGGCCGAGCCGGTGCTGACCGGGGTGCGCACGCTCATCGTCGACGCCGAGGACACCTTCACCTCGATGCTGGACCACCAGCTGCGCAGCCTGGGCATGTCGGTGACCGTGCGGCGCCACGACGACGGGCCGTCGCTGGACGGGTGGGACCTCGTGGTGCTGGGGCCCGGCCCCGGCGACCCCCGCGACCCGGCCCACCCGAAGATCGCTTTTCTGCGGGCGGCGGCGGACGCGCTGCTGGCGGCCCGGCGTCCCTTCCTGGCCGTCTGCCTGAGCCACCAGGTGCTGTCCACCCGTCTCGGGTTCGCCCTGCAGCGCCGCGACATCCCCAACCAGGGGGTGCAGAAGGAGATCGGCCTGTTCGGCGCGCGGGAGCGCGTGGGGTTCTACAACACCTTCGCCGCCCGGGCGGAGGCGGACCTGGCCGAGATCGACGGCGTCGGCACCGTGGAGATCTGCCGCGATCCTTCGACCGGCGAGGTGCACGCGATGCGCGGCCCGCGCTTCTCCTCCATCCAGTTCCACGCCGAGTCGGTGCTCACCGAGAACGGCCCGCGCATCCTGGGCTCCTTGATGAAAGGACTGCTGTCGTGACCATCGCTGACCAGTCCGTGCTGGAGGGCGCGCGTCCGTACGTGGTCGTCGACGCGTTCACCGACACGCCGCTGCAGGGCAATCCGGTCGCCGTCTTCTTCGAGGCCGAGGACCTCTCCGACGACCGCATGCAGCGCATCGCCAGGGAGATGAACCTGTCGGAGGTCACCTTCGTCCTCCGGCCCCGGCTGGGCGGCGACGCCCGCATCCGCATCTTCACGCCGGTGAACGAGCTTCCGTTCGCCGGGCACCCGCTCCTGGGCACCGCCATCGCGCTGGGCGAGACGCGCGGGGGCGACAGGCTCCGGCTGGAGACGGCGATGGGCGTCATCGCCTTCGACCTGAAGCGGGTGAACGGGCGGGCCGTCGCCGCCGAGATGGAGCAGCCCGTGCCGACCTGGACGGAGTTCGACCGGGCCGGGGAACTGCTCGCCGCGCTCGGCCTGACCTCCTCCGCGCTGCCCGTCGTGATCTATCACAACGGTCCCCGGCACGTCTTCGTCGGGCTGGAGAGCACGGCGGCGCTGTCCCGGGTCAACCCGGACCAGCGCGCGCTCGCCGCCTTTCCCGACATGGCGACCAACTGCTTCGCCGGTTCCGGCTCGACCTGGCGCAGCCGGATGTTCTCGCCCGCGTACGGCGTGGCCGAGGACGCGGCCACCGGGTCGGCGGCCGGCCCGCTGGCGATCCATCTCGCCCGGCACGGGCGCATCGGGTTCGGGCAGTGGATCGACATCCACCAGGGCGTCGAGATGGGCCGGCCCTCGCTCATGCGGGCCCGCGCCGAAGGAACCGCAGACCACGTCACCTCCGTACGGGTCGGCGGCTCGGGCGTGACCGTCGCCCGCGGAGTGATCTACGCCTGAACGGCGCGACCGGCCCGTCCGGCCGGGTCCCCCCTTCCCGCCCCCTCCCCTTGCCACCCCCTTCCGCCCTTTTCCACCCCCTCCCCACCCTTGCCATCGGGGACGGCCGTGCCCTGCGGCCGTCCCCCCGCTCCCCACAGCTCGCGGAGGCGACAGTGAGCAGCAGGTTCGAGAGTCTGACCGGGACCATCGACCCGGCGTTCCCCGAGTACGACATGCCGCCCGCCGAACCGATGGACCTCGCGCGGCAGTGGATCGCCGGGGCGGTGGAGGCCGGGGTGCGCGAACCGCTGGCCCTCGCGCTCGCGACCGCCGACCGCGGCGGCCGGGCCTCCACCCGCATGGTCGCCGTCATCGACGTCGGCGACCGCGGCCTGGTCTTCACCAGCCACAGCACCAGCAGGAAGGGCCGGGAGATCGCGCAGACCGGCTGGGCCTCGGGCCTGCTCTACTGGCGCGAGACCGCCCGGCAGCTCAGCCTCTCCGGCCCGGTGGCCATGCTGCCCGAGCCCGAGGCGGAACGACTGTGGAACGCCCGGCCGGTGCCGCTGCACGCGATGTCGGTGGCCTCCCGGCAGAGCGAACCCCTTGAGGACGTCGCCCGGCTCAGGTCGGAGGCGGAGCGCCTGGCGTCCTACGGAACCTCCCTGCCGCGCCCGGCGCGCTTCGCCGGATATCGCCTGGAGCCTGCCGCCGTCGAGTTCTGGTCGGCCGACGCCGACCGGCTGCACCAGCGGCTGCGTTACGACCGGACCCCCTCCGGTTGGCACATCTCACGGCTGCAGCCGTGACCCCCTCCCCGCAGGGACAGGAAACACGAAGGAGTGCAACCTTGACCGACACGACGACCGACACGACGACCGGCACGACAGACACCGACTTCGACGCGATCGTCGTCGGCACCGGCTTCGCCGGAATCTACATGCTCCACAAGCTCCGCAACGAGCTCGGCTTACGGGTGCGGGCCTTCGACCGGGCCGGCGGCGTGGGCGGCACCTGGTACTGGAACCGCTACCCCGGCGCCATGTCGGACGTCGAGGGCTTCGTCTATCGCTACTCCTTCGACAAGCAGATGCTCCAGGAATGGAACTGGACCACCAAGTACACCCCGCAGCGGGAGCTCCTCGCCTATCTCGAGGCGGTCGTCGCCAAGCACGACCTGGCCAGGGACATCCAGCTGAACACCGGCATCGAGAGCGCGGTGTTCGACGAGTCGCGCGGCGTCTGGACCGTCGGCACCGACACCGGTGAGAGCTTCACCGCACGGTACGTCGTCACCGCGCTCGGGCCGCTGTCGACGGCGAACATCCCCGACATCAAGGGCCGCGACCGCTTCCGGGGCAGGATCGTCCACACCGGCTCCTGGCCCGACGACCTGACGATCGAGGGCAGGCGCGTCGGCGTCGTCGGCACGGGATCCACCGGCACCCAGTTCGCCTGCGCCGCCGCCAAGGTGGCCGGGCATCTGACGGTGTTCCAGCGCTCGGCGCAGTATTGCGTCCCGTCCGGCCACGGCCCCGTCACCGAGGAGCACGTCGCGGAGGTGCGCGCGTCGTACGACCGCATCTGGGAGCAGGTGCGCAACTCCCGCGTCGCCTGCGGATTCGAGGAGAGCGACGTCCCCGCCATGAGCGTCTCCGAGGAGGAGCGCCGGCGGGTGTTCCAGGAGTACTGGGACAAGGGCAACGGCTTCCGCTTCATGTTCGGCACGTTCTCCGACATCGCGACCGACCCGGAGGCCAACGAGGCCGCGGCGGAGTTCATCCGGTCGAAGATCCGCGAGATCGTGAAGGACCCGGAGACGGCGCGCAAGCTGACGCCGAGTGACTTCTACGCCAAGCGCCCCATCTGCAACCCCGACTACTACGAGATCTTCAACCGCGACAACGTCTCACTGGTCAGCATCAAGGAGACGCCGATCAAGGAGATCACTCCCACGGGAGTGCTCACCGAGGACGGCGTGGAGCACGAGCTCGACATCCTGGTCTTCGCGACGGGCTTCGACGCCGTGGACGGCAGCTACAAGCGAATGGACATCCGCGGCCGGGACGGCGTGCCGATCCTGGACCACTGGGACGACGGGCCCACCAGCTACCTCGGCGTCGCCACCCACGGCTTCCCCAACCTGTTCATGGTCCTCGGCCCGAACAGCGCCTTCAGCAACCTCCCGCCCGGCATCGAGACGCAGGTCGAGTGGATCGGCGACCTGATCCGTACGGCGGAGGAGAACGGCACGACCGTTATCGAGGCCACCAGGGACGCAGAGGACGAGTGGACCGAGACCTGCAGGAAGCTCGCGGACTACACGCTCTTCCCCAAGGTCAAGTCGTGGATCTTCGGCGCCAACATCCCCGGCAAGAAGAACAGGGTCATGTTCTACTTCGCGGGGCTCGCCTCCTACCGGCTCAAGCTCGGCGAAGTGGCCGAGGCGGGCTATGAGGGATTCGACCTGCACGCCAGCCCCTCGCTGACGCCGGCCTGAGGCAGGGCCGACCTCGGCCTCAGGCCGGGGAAGGGCACGCCCGCCGGGGTCCCGTGACGGACCCCGCGGCGGGCTCCGGGTGGGTCCGGCGCCGACGTCGGCGCGGCGTCGCGCGCCGGACCCATTCACCCGGGCGCAACCACACACCGGGCGCACCCGTGCACCGCGCCCACCGGACCGACCCACTGGGCGCGTTCACCGGGGGCATCCGCGCGCAGGGATGACCCACCCACCGCACCCGTGCGGCGGACCGATGCACCGGGCGCATTCAGCGTGCGCACTCGCGCCGGACTGACGCACCGGGGGCACCCGCGCACTGGACTAACCCACCCACCCACCCACCCACCGCAGCCACGCACTGGGGGCACCCAGCCGACCGGACCGACGCACCGGGCGCATCCACACACGGCACCCAACCAACCCACCGGGCCCAGGCCGGTCCCGCGGTCCTGTGCCGGGGTCCCGCTCCGGATGCTGCTCCTGTGACCCGGCTTCTGTGGGGCGGCGAGAGGGTGCGCGAGGACGGCCGTGAAGCCGTCCGGCGTGCCCGGTTGCGATAAGCGGTATTTCCTGCTCTGCGTGCGCGATATTCGGAGAGATGCTCGTGTTCGGAATCCTGTTTAATCAACAATCGGGCTTGACTGAATTGGTTCTTTGTCGGATACGATGAAGTCATGAGTGAGACAGTGATTCGGGTCGGCGATCAGCTCGCGACATTCATCAACGTCTTCGACGTCGACCCCTCGCAGCAGCAGGAACTCATCGCCATTCTCGACGAGGGTGTCGAGAAGGTCATGCGGCACCGGCCCGGCTTCATCTCGGTGAACATTCTCGCCAGCCTCGACGGCAGCCGGGTCGTGAACCTCGCCCAGTGGCGCAGCCCGGACGACATCAAGGCCACCGCGGCCGACCCCGAGGCGCAGGTCTTCGCGAAGAGGGCGGCGGAGATCGCCAAGGCGGTCCCCCAGGCGTACAAGGTCGTCTCCGTGCATCACGCCTGACCAGGAACTTCCCGGTCGGAAACCAGAAGCCGGCCAGGGCCCCGGCACAGCGAGCCCCGTCCCGCCTCTCGGCATCGGCGGGACGAGGCCCCGCCCGCACTCCGTAAGCGGGCTTCTGCCCGGGGCCCGGCCCCTATCTCCCCACTACTGCGGCGCACCACTGAAGTGACCCCTCTGAAGTGCCACCTCTGAAGTAACGCAGAGTAGCCATCTCCGGCTCAGGGAGCGCGACGCCATGACGACTGCCAACACCGCCGACATCGTGATCGCGGGTGCGGGGATCGGAGGGCTGGCCACCGCGCTCGCCCTGCACGCCGAAGGAATCGACGTGGTCGTGCTGGAGGCCGCGGCCGAGCTCCGGCCCCTCGGAGTGGGGATCAACATCCAGCCGGCCGCGATCGGCGCGCTGACCGAGCTCGGGCTCGGCGAGGCGCTGGCGGCCACCGGCATCCGCACCCGCGAGCACCGATACCTCGACCACAGGGGCGCCATCCTGTGGACCGAGCCCCGGGGCGTCGCCGCAGGTCACCAACACCCCCAATACTCCATTCACCGCGGTGAGCTGCAGATGCTCCTGCTCGCGGCCGTTCAGGACCGGCTCGGCCCCCACGCGGTGCGCACCGGGCTTCGCGTCGACGGCTTCCGGCAGACCGCCTCCGGCGTCCGCGTCCTCGCGTACGACGAGGCGGGCGGGATGGTCGAGTTCGAGGCCGCCGCGCTGGTCGGCGCCGACGGGATGCACTCGGCGGTCAGGTCTCAGCTCCACCCCGGCCGTGGTGCGCTGTCTCCGGCGGGAGTCGACATGTGGCGGGGCCTGTCCGAGATGGACGAGTTCCTCGACGGGCGCACGATGATCCTGGTCAACGACGAGCGGGCCACCCGGCTGATCGCCTATCCGATCTCCAGGCGGCACGCGGAGCGCGGCAAGGCGCTGGTGAACTGGGTGTGCATGGTCGCCGCTCCGTCGAAGAGCCTGTCCGACGGCGCGGGATGGAACCGTCCCGGCCTGCTCGAAGAGGTGCTGCCGCACCTCGTCGAGTGGGACTTCGGCTGGCTGAACCCCGGCGTCATGGTCGCGCGCAGTCCCCGCATCCTGCGTTATCCGATGGCCGACCGCGACCCGCTCCCGCATTGGGGTGAGGGCAGGGTCACGCTGCTCGGTGACGCCGCCCACCTCATGTATCCGATCGGCGCCAACGGCGCCTCCCAGGCCATCCTCGACGGCATCACGCTCGCCGCCGAACTCGCGCGAGGTGAGGACGTGGCCGCCGCCCTGCAGCGGTACGAAGCCGCCAGGCGCCCCGCCACGACGGCCATCATTCTCGCCAACCGGAACATGGACGGCGCCGAGCGCGGCATCGCCGGGCGTACGAACCACGACAAGGCCGCCGAACTCGCGACCATCACTCACCGTTACCGGATGACCGTGGAGCAGCGGCAGTCCCACGCCTGAGCGCACGGGACCGCGCCGGCCACAGGTGGCCACAGCAGGCCGGGGCCGCCCTCGTTCCCCGGGTGGGTGCTCTGCCGGGTGCGACCGGCGTACCCCGCGCTGGAAGCGGATATCGCCGGGAAACGTGCCCGGTGAATTGTTGAAATCCCCGGATCGCCCGGTCTTGCGGCATTGCGAATTCGCGGACGTCGCCGGATCGATTTCGATATCGCGCACGACGGCACGGCATTCTGACAACGCATTTACAGAATGCCGATCGAGGGCGTCGATATTCGGTTTTGACCATGCCGGTGCGGCCCGGCGCGGCTTCAGCGGCGGACCTCGGCGGTGCGGAACAGTCTCCCCGTCCGTTCGTGTCTCTGCTTCTCGTCCTTAAGACGAATCGCGCCGCGGAAAGGTGACACGCGGCGGGCCGGCGGGTGGTGTCCGCCGAGGGGCGGACACCACCACTCGTCCGGGGCCGCTACGGGTGGCCGGGCCGCCCGGTGCCTACACCTCTTGTGCCTGCGCCTCTGTGCACTGCGCCTCTGTGTCCTGTGCCCTGCGTCCTGCGCTGGGTGGTGAGGGCGCGAGCGCGTCGAGGTGCTCCGCTCGAACTTGACGTCCAGGGCCAGGAATGCTCGCTGTTCACCCGGGATATCGAGAACGAGCTGCTGGGCGGAGTCGGCGCGCCGCCCCGGCTCGCCCGCGCCGGGACCTCACCGCATGCGCGTCGCCGTCCCGCTGCCCGCCGGCCGGCGGGCCAGCTCGGACACGGCGGTCCGCGCCGCGGCCAGCGAGTCCGCCGCCAGGGGCTTGAAGTGCGCGAGGGCGGGCACGTCCGAGGCCCGGGTCATCTCGGCATGGACGAAGTGCAGGTTCTGCGGCGCCACGCCCAGCTCGGTGAAGTAGGCCCTCAGATAGGGCGTCTGGAAGTCGAAGTCCTCCCGTGGCGTGCCCGGCGCGTAGCAGCCGCCGCGGGCGGTGACCACCACCACGGTCGTCTCCCGGAGCAGCCGGTCGCCCGTGCCGGGGTCGACGAACGCCCCGGGGAAGGTCACCCGGTCGATCCACGCCTTGAGGGACGCGGGCACGGAGAAGTTGTACATAGGGACGCCGATCAGCACCGTCTCCGCCGCGCGCATCTCTTCGATCAGCGGGAGGGTCAGCGTCCACTCGCGCTCCTCGGCGGGGCCGGCGGTCATCTCCGCCACCTTCTGCAGCGGAACCGCTCCGTGCCGCTCCACCCGGATGCCGAGGGAGACGAAGGCCGGGGAGACCAGCGGGACCGGGTCGGCGGCGAGGTCGCGGTATCGGTACCCGTCGCTCCCGTGAAGACACCGCCACGTGTCCGCGTAGAACGCCGTCAGCTCCCTGGTGATCGAATCGCCGCAGCCGCTGGCGCTGGCGTCCATGTGCAGCAGGGACGTCACGCGCCCACCCCCTGTCGCCGCGAGTGCATCGTGAGCTCCTCTCTGGATACTGTCCGTCATCATCTATGACGCTCCGTGTTCACCAGAGGTGACCGGACACCCACGCTCGGTCTTCCACGGAGTACGCGGCGGAGGACGTGGCACCGCGCCGGTGGGTAGGGTCCTGAGCCCGTGACATCGCATTCGGATCCGCGCGTACGTCCGTCGGGACCGGAATGGGTCGCGGTGCGGCGACGGCTGGACGGGCACCGGCACGAGCTGGCCGTCGCGGCGGATCGGCTCTATCCCGGGACGGCCAGGGCCGGATCGACCCGCCTGCTCACCCGGGACGGCTTGACTGCGACCCCATGGACCCTGGCCACGCCGCTCGACCTGCGCGAGGTGCGGCTCGGCTGGGTGGAGGACGCTCCCGCGCCCACCGTCACGGGCCGCGAACCGGAGGCGGCGGCCCTGCTGCCGGAGGGCGCCGACGCCTACCCGGACGCGCTGGGGGCGCTCGCCCGCCCCCGGCTCTTCGAGGACCGCGTCTGCTACCGGCTGCTGGACGTCGCCTGGCCCGGCCTGACCTTCACCCGCGCACGCTATTTCGACGGCGTGAGCGTGGGGGAGGCCGCCGCCCACGAGCTCGCCGCGTACGAGCTCGCCGCGTACGAGCTCGCCGCGTACGAGCTCGCCGGGCACGGCTTCGGAGGCACGGGGTTGGGCGGGCATGAGCCCGCCGGTCAGGGGGTCGCCGGGCAGGAGTCCGGTGGGGAAGGGTCCGGCGGGCGCGAGTTCGCCGGGCATGAGCCTGCCGGTCAAAGGGTTGCCGGGCAGGAGTCCGACGGGCAGGAGTCCGGCGGGGAGAGGTTCGGCGGACAGGTGTCCGGTGGGCATGCGCTCACCGGGCACGGGGACGCCGGGGGCCGGCTGCCGTTCCGTGGGCTCGTGGGCGACCCCACCGACCTGCGCCGGCGGCCCGCGCTCTGCGCGATCTCCACCCTCACGCTGCGCCACGACCGCCGTACGGGGGAGGCGTCGTTCGTGCTGCACTGGCGTGACCCGGCCAGGGTGGCGCACGGCGGCGGGCTCTTCCAGGTCATGCCGGTCGGGGTGTTCCAGCCCGCGCACGAGTCCGTGGGAGCGGAGAAGGCCGACCTCGACCTGTGGAAGTGCATGGTCCGCGAGTACGCGGAGGAGTTCCTGGGCCGGGGAGAGGAGTACGGTGACGGCTTCGACTACGCGAGCTGGCCGCTCTACCGGCTGCTGACGGACGCACGCGAGGACGGGCGGGTGCGTTCCCACGTGCTGGGCGTGGGCGTCGATCCGCTGACGTTCGCGACCGACTTCCTCATGGTGACCGTGCTGGAGGCGGAGACGTTCGACGCGGCCTTCGGTGAGGTCGCCGCCGCCAACAGCGAGGGCCGGATCGTCGGCCGGGTTCCGTTCGACGCGGAGACCGTGCGCCGGCACGTCCGCGACGAGCCGATGCAGGCGGCGGGCGCGGCCGTGCTGGACCTCGCCTGGCGGCACCGCGAGGCGCTGCTGCGGTAACGCGAACGCCGTCCCCACCGGCCGGTCGGGCCGAGGGGGACGGCGTGTCGGGAGAGGACGGTCAGCTCGCCGAGGTGAGCGCGCCGGTGCCGCCCACGATGGGCAGCGTCACCGTGCTCTTCGTGGTGTCGAGGTGCAGCCGGGCGCCGGGAGCGGGCCGGATGGTGTACTCGTAGTCGCTCGACAGCAGCACGACCCCGACGCGGTGCCCCGCGGGGAAGACGTAGTCGTGCGGCTGCAGGTCGAAGTCGAGGCTGTAGGGCGAGCCCGGCTTGACCGGTTCGGTCCGCGAAATCGACTTGCGGTTCTGCGGGTCGATCCAGCCCCGGGTGATGATCTTCGCCTTGCCGTTCTCGTCGTAGTCCACGACCAGCGCCGTGACGTTCGCCGCCGGCTGGTCGAAGGACATCCGCAGCGAGACCCGCGGGGTGCCGCTGAGCCTGGCCGGTGCCGCCAGCGCCGCCGACTTGTACGCCAGGCGGTTCGGCGAGGTGACCGCGTCGGCGAGGGTCTGCGCCGGCTTCGTGGCGTCGTCGACGATCGTCTCGGTGACCGGCTTGCCCTTCCGGGTCTTGTCCGGGGTGAGGAGGCCGGCCGCGCCGCCGTCGCCGGGGGCCAGGTTGAGCTCGGTGTCCTTGGCGGCGGGGTCGGGCCACTCGGCGTACTGGACCAGGGTCTTGTCCTCGCGCTGGACCAGGGCGCGGGGGTCGTTCTCCACGCCGTTCTGCTGATCCCACAGATAGCGGGTGAACCAGCGGTTGAGCACGTCGACGCTGGGGGAGCCGCCGTGCCCGCCCTGGTGCAGGTAGATCTTGTGCGGCACCCCGCGCGCCTTGAGCGCCTCATACCACTGCGCGGCCTGCTTGGTCTTGACGTTCCAGTCGTTGAGGCCGTGGGCGACCAGCACCGCGGCGTGAACCTTGTTCACGTCGTTCATGTAGTTGCGCTCGTCCCAGAAGGCGTTGTAGTCGCCGGTCTCGCGGTCCTGCGCCTTCGCGAGCTGCTCGATGACGCTCCGGCAGATCTGCTGGTCCGCGCGCGTGTAGACGTACTCCGCGAGCACGTCGGTGTCCTCGCCCTGGTAGCCGCCGGCGGCCACGACGGCGCCGTTCGCCCGGTAGTAGTCGTACCAGCTGGAGATCGCCGAGATCGGCACGATGGCCTCCAGCCCCTTGACGCCGGTGCTCGCGACCGCGTTGGGCAGGGTGCCGTTGTACGAGGTGCCGATCATGCCGACCTTGCCGGTCGTCCACGTCGCCCTGACCTCCTGGCCGGAGGCGTCGTACGCCTTCGCGCGGCCGTTCAGCCAGTCGACGACGGACTTGGCGCCGATGGTCTCGTTGCGCCCGCCGGTCGTCGGGCAGCCGTCGGACTGGCCGCTGCCCAGCGACTCGGCGTGGACCACCGCGAAACCGCGGGGCAGCCAGTTTGACTCGTGGCTGGTGCTGATGACCGGCTGCGGGCCGGTCGCCGTGAGGGACGCGTCCGCGCCGCCGGCGCCGGAGTCGTCCGCCGCCGCCGCGGCCAGGCGCTCGTCGTTGGCCGGGTCGAGCCGCTTGCCGCCGCGGTCCTGCCAGCCCTTGCCCGGGCGGACCGCCTGGTGGAGCTCGTGGTCGACGTCGTGGTTGGTGATGTCGTTGCCGCCGGCGTAGTAGGGGCTGACCTCGTACACGACGGGCGACTTCAGACCGGCCGTCTCGGTCTCCCGCAGGCGGGTGACCTCGGCGTGCACCCGGTCGTTGCGCCCGTCGCCGTCGCTGTCGACCGGGGTCTCGACCCACACCTCCTCGCGGATCCAGTCGTTCCTGTTGGACGAGAACACCGGCTGGGCCATGCCGTCCTGGAACACCGGTCCGACGGGGGCGGCCGCGCCCGCCGGGGCCGCGTTCACGGCGAGCCCCGTGACGGTGGTGGCGACGGCCAGGCCCAGCGCCGCGGCGCTGCGGCGTGCGGCACCCGTACGGCGTGACGCGGCCGGCGGGAGGGGACCAGGCGTCACCCGGGGCGATGAGGACATCGGCAAACCTTCCACGAACGATCAGGGAGACTCGGGCCGGGAGATTCGGCCCGCAGTGGGCGATGCTAGGGACGTAAATGTGGAATGTCTTCGTACGACCGCTCTGTCTTGATCGCGACAATTTTCGACACATGTCGAAATCGGTGTCCGCCGATGAGAAGCTCACAAATCCGGACGGCGAACGGTGAGCGCGACCTGCCTGCGCCGGAGTGGCGTCAGTAGCCGTAGCGGCTCTTCAGGTGCCGCCAGACGTCGCGCAGCATCCACGCGTCGAACTCGGTGATCGACGTGGCCGAGCCCGCCTTCATGAGGAAGCAGCACTGCCCGGCCGGGGTCCAGTCGTAGAAGTCGTCCAGGCCGAAGCTGTGCCCGATCTCGTGGAGGAGGATGTGGATGTCGTCGCTGCCGAGGTTGTCCACCAGATACTCGCTGCCGACGCGCTGTCCCCAGGCGCCTCCCATGCCGCCGCTCATGCCCTCGGTGAGCCACAGCGACATGTCGTAGTGGTGGGAGGGGCCGCCCGGGCAGTTCGGGTAGGCGCCCGACTGGTCGAACAGGCGTCCGCACGGCTCGGCGCACTGCGGCGCGTTCTCGCTCAGGTCGCCGACGTACACGTCCACCGAGTCGTCGCTCCACTGCAGCAGGGAGCGGTCGCGTGCGGCCCAGCCGACCACCTTCACCGGCACGTCCGCGTACGGCCAGCCGTTGTGCCCCGCCATCACGTCCGTCCACTTCTTGAACGACCTGGCCAGCGCGGCCTCGATCTTGTCGCGCAGTTCGGCGGTGACCGGGGCCCCGGAGTCCCAGCGGACGCAGTAGTTGACGCTGCCGCCGTTGGCGATGATCTGGTCCCAGGCGTAGTTGCGATAGCCGTACAGGTCGGGGTTGGCGGACTCGGCGTGCCGCCGGACCTCGTCGAGCGGCGCGACCAGGTCGGCGGGCGGGCTCCAGGTGCTCTGCTGCCCGGTGATGTCGGCGAGCGCCTTGATCTCCAGCAGTCCGACCGACGCCTGACCGCTCTGCAGGACGACGCGCAGCCGGGTGGTGGTGACGGCGGGGAACGTGACGGTGTTGTAGGTGTCGGCCGCGATGGGGTAGGCGGCGGGAATGTCGACGTACGCCGATCCGTTCCAGCTCTCGAGCTTCCAGGAGGCCGGCAGCCGGACGCCGCCTCCGTCGTCGAAGAAGTAGACCTGCACTGAGGAGATCGTCTGGGCGGACGGCCAGGTCAGCAGGGCCCACTGTTCACCGGCCTCGGGCCAGGTGCCCCAGCGGCGGTTCTGCCTGTCGTCGGAGCGGGCCGGCTCGATGCCGTCGTTGACGGCGGCCACGCTCTCCCAGGGCGAGGTGTAGGAGGCCGAGGCGGTGGCAGACGGGGCGACGTCCACGACGGCGGCGTCGGCGTGCGCGGGCGCCAGCAGGAAGCCTGCGACCAGCGCGAAAACGGCGAGCAGTCGCCTCATGCCTGTCTCCTTCGCGGCTGCGCGCTCACCGGCCGCTGTCGGGGGAAGTGCTGTGGAGCGGGAGTGATCCGAGTTTTTTCCGCCACAAAAGGGGTGTCAAGTCCCTATCCGGAACGATGTGACGGAGGGGGTCGCGAGCCGGCAGGGCTCCCGCTGAAGATGGCCCGGTGAATTCGGGATAACTCGCTGATTTTAGGATGATCTGGTTGTTTGAGGATGACGAGGTGGTTTTCGGGATGACGGCGCGTGGATGACAGGGGGGCCGGGGGGCCGCCCGCTCCGCATGACGGGGTGGTCCGGGGTGAGTCCGTGGTCTGCGATGAGCCGGCGGGTCGCGACGGCCCGGTGGCCGGGGACGGGGCGCGGCCGAAGGACGACGCGGCACTGCGGAGCCCGGTGAAGCAGCGACGGGACCACGCCCGGTCCGCCACGTGGACACGCCGCCTGGCGGTCACCGCGCTGGTGCTGGCCGCGCTCAACCTCCGCCCTGTGGTCACCAGCCTCGGGCCCGTGCTGGAAGAGGCCCGTGCCGCCCTCGGGATGAGCGGTACCATCGCCGGGCTGCTGACGTCGGTGCCGGCGGTGTGCTTCGCGCTGGTCGGCTCGGCCGCGCCGCGCCTGGCCCGCCGCTTCGGGCCGGACGGCGTCGTCTTCGCCGGGATGGCGGCGGTCGCGCTCGGGCTCGCCGTGCGGCCGTTCGTCGGCACCACCCCGGTCTTCCTCACGCTGAGCGGTCTCGCGCTGGCCGGGATCGCGGTCGCCAACGTGCTGCTGCCGGTCGTGGTCAAGCAACGCTTCCCCGACAAGGTCGGCATGATGACCGGCCTCTACTCCATGGCCCTCAATCTCGGCGCCTCGACCGCCGCCGCCGTCACCGTCCCGCTCGCCGGTGCGTTCGGTGGTGACTGGCGTGCCGGGCTCGGCGCCTGGGCCGTCCTCGCCGCCGTCGCCGTGCCGCCCTGGGCCGCCCTCGCCCGGGACGGCAGGAGGGAGGCCGCGCATCAGGCCGGGCACCAGGCCGCGCACCAGGCCGGGCACCAGGCCGGGCACCAGGCAGGGCAGCGGACCGGGCGAGAAGCCGCGCCGGGGGCCGAGCGGGCGGCGCGCGGGGACGCCCCCGCGGAGGCCGGAACGGCCGTACGGGTGGCACGCAGCCCCGTGGCCTGGGCGCTCGCGCTCTTCTTCGGCCTGCAGTCCAGCTCGGCGTACGTGATCATCGGCTGGCTGCCTCAGATCTTCCGCGACGCCGGGCTGTCCGCCGAGACCGCCGGTCTGCTGTTCGCCGTCACCTCGGTGCTCGGGGTGCCGCTGTCCTTCCTGCTGGCCGCCGTCGCCGGCCGGTTGCGGAACCAGAGCGGCATCGCGGTCCTGCTCGGTGCGTTCGGGCTCGCCGGGTACGCCGGGGTGTGGGCGGCCCCCGCCGCCGCGCCCTGGCTGTGGGCGGTGCTCCTCGGCGTGGCCAACTGCGCCTTCCCGCTGGTGCTCACCATGATCGCCATGCGGGGGAGGGACGGCGCGACCGTGATCCGGCTGTCCGCCTTCGCACAGAGCGTCGGCTATCTGCTGTCGGTCCCCGGGCCCATCCTCGTCGGAGCGCTCTACCAGCACACCGGCGGCTGGCACGGGCCGCTTGCCCTCGTGGTCTGCCTCATGACGGCGCAGACCGCGGCCGGATACTTCGCGGGCCGCGACCGGCAGGTCTGACCTCTCGTCGCTCCTCCGGCCATCACGGGAGACGTGCGGCAGCAGGCCTTCGTCGCGCGGAAAATCGTTGGACGGCGGCGTACGCCCATGGCGATCGTGGGGAGCATGCGTCAGGAGGAGATCTGGAACACCGAAACCGCCCAGAACTACGACACGCCGGGCGCCGGGATGTTCGCGCCCGAGGTCCTCGGACCGACCGTCGATCGCCTCGCCGAACTCGCGGGTGACGGGCGGGCGCTCGAATTCGCCATCGGAACCGGCCGTGTGGCCGTGCCGCTCGCCGAGCGTGGCGTACCCGTCACCGGCATCGAGCTGTCACGTCCGATGGTCGAGCAGCTCCGTACGAAGGTGGACGAAGCAACGATCCCGGTCGTCATCGGCGACATGGCGAGCGCCACCGCCCCGGGGGAGTACGCGCTCGTCTACCTCGTCTACAACACGATCTCGAACCTGCTGACCCAGGCCGAGCAGGTCGCGTGCTTCCGCAACGCCGCGCGCCACCTGGCCCCCGGAGGCCGCTTCGTGATCGAGCTCCGGGTGCCCGGGCTGCGCAAGCTGCCGCCGGGCCAGGAGGCCGTGGTCTGGCATCAGGAGCCCGGCTACATCGGCCTGGACACCTACGACCTTCTACGGCAACACGTCGTGTCGCACCATTTAAGGTTCGACGAGAGCGGACAGGCCCGGCTGTTTCGCAGCCCCCACCGCTACATCTGGCCGGCCGAGCTCGATCTCATGGGCCGGCTCGCCGGGTTCGAGCTGGAAAGCAGGCACGCGGACTGGATCGGCACCGAGTTCACCGCGGAATCGCGTTCGCACGTTTCCGTCTATCGCATGCCGCCCGGTCGGACCTCGTCCCGATAACGGAATCGCGTATTTGCGGCGGGGCCCTGGGAATTCACTTCTCCTCGGCGGCGGACGAAATGCGGACGAGCGGGCCGTGCCGCCCCCGGCAGGGGAGAGCCCCACGAGGCGGCTGCCTCATGGGGCGAGGGTCCGGCAGGTTCGATGTGCGGTTATCCGGTCCTTGCTGCTGTTGCTGCCTCACTCTCCCCGCAGCTGATGCCGCTACCGCGGTCCGAATTCCTCGAATCGGCTGCGCTCGAGGCCGCGGTCTTCCATGCGTCCGCGTTCCTCGAACCGGCTGCGCTCGCGTCCGCGCTCTTCGAACCGGCCGCGGTCTTCCATGCGCCCGCGCTCTTCGAAGCGTCCTCGATCGAGGCCGCGGTCTTCGAACCGGCCGCGTTCCTCGAATCGGCCGCGCGGTTCCATGCGCCCGCGCTCTTCGAATCGGCCGCGCGGTTCCATGCGCCCGCGTTCCTCGAAGCGTCCGCGTTCCTCGAACCGCCCGCGCGGTTCCATGCGCCCGCGCTCCTCGAACCGCCCGCGTTCACGTCCGCGGTCTTCGAACCGTCCGCGTTCCTCGAACCGCCCGCGCGGTTCCATGCGTCCGCGCGTGCGCTCTTCGAACCGCCCGCGCTCGCGTCCGCGCTCTATGCGTCCGCGCTGCTCTATGCGTCCGCGCTCGCGGATGCGTACGCGACCGCGGTCGCCGTACGTCCGGTAGCGCTCACGGCCACGGCACCTGCCTCCGGGGCAGGGCTGTGTCGGGCTCTGCATGATCTGTGCGGTGCTGCCGGCCGCGTAGACCGGCTGCGTCTGCATCGTCACCGGGACGATGAGGGCCGACGCTGTGATCGCGCCAGCAGCGAGTGCTTCCTTGAGCATGAGTATCACTCCGTCGACTCCGTGACCGTCACCCGGGAAACCCGGATGCGCGGAGCGCGAATCGATCCATCGAACCTTGGATCCAGACCCTGATTCTCACGCTAGAGGTAACAAAAGGCCCCGTCACCCAGAAGTGCGCAAAACAACAGCTTTCCGCTGGAGAAAACAAACGGCATCGGAGATGTTGTCGGCCCGTTTCCCCGCGCCGATGATTCCTTTGCCCGGCCGGCTGGAATCCTGCCGTTTCATTGAGGCGCATTGGTTGCGATCGCCCATGATCGACCGGATCCCTGTCTCTGCCCCCTTACCGATTATTACGGTTGATCGCTGACCGAAACCGCGCGGGTTCTCGAGGTTGCCGTGACCACTGCCGAGGAAGCGGAGCTCGGGCGGCTCCATGCGCCGCCCGGCCCGGCCGGCGGCCGGAACCGTGTCCGGGCCGGGCAGGCGGCACCGCGAGCCCGCGCGGCGCGGCCGGTCATTCCGGTTCTGGGACCACGTCACGCCCGCCGCCCCTGGCAGGCGCCGCCGTACGCGTACGCGGCAGGACGGCGACGGCGATGAGGACGGCGCAGGCCAGGAGCGCGGCGCTGAGCGTCATGCCGAGCGCGTATCCCTCGGTGAGGCCCTCGATCGTGGTGCTCGCACCGGTGCGCGCGTGGGCGGCCGTACCGAGAGCGGCCAGCCCGAACGACGCGCCGATCTGGCGTGAGCTGGACAGGAGACCGGAGGCCATGCCCGTCTCGCTCGGCGCCACGCCCACGGTGGCGGCGGAGACGACCGGTCCGAGGCAGAGCCCGAATCCGATGCTGGTGACCAGCGACGGGCCGAGGACGTCGGCGAGGTAGGAGCCGTCGGCGCTGATGAAGCCGAACCAGGCGAACCCGGCCGCGGTCACCAGCCCACCGATGATCAGCATGGTGCGGAGCGGCAGACGGTAGCCGAGTTTGATGGCGGTCGTCGCGCCGGCGATGACGCCGATCGCGAAGGGCAGCAACTGGATCCCGGCCACGGTCGGGCCGGCTCCGAGCACCTGCTGGAGATAGAGGGACGCGAAGTAGAAGGACGACGCCATGGCGGCGCCGAGCAGGAGGTTGTAGGAGTTGGCGCCGGCGACCGAGCGGTCGGCCAGCAGTCCGAGCCGGATCAGCGGGTCGCGGGTGGTGGTCCGCTCGACGCGGACGAACGCGGCCAGCAGGGCGATCGCGGCCACCAGGGTCGTCAGGGTGACGGGCGAGGTCCATCCGTACTGGTCGGTGCGGACGACGCCGAACACGAGCAGGATCATGCCCGCCGTCGCAAGGACGGCGCCCAGCACGTCGGGACGGCGATCGGGAGCCGTGGGCGGAGCACCGGTGACACCCCGCCAGGCCAGGGCCAGCGCGACGGCGGCCATCGGGACGCTGACGAACATCACCCAGCGCCAGCCCGCGTACTGGGTGAGCACACCGCCGATCAGGACGCCGAGGGCGCCGCCGGCGGCGTTCACCGCGCTCCATATGCCGTAGGCGCGGACGCGGGCCTTGCCGGTGGGGAAGGTGACGGTCAGCACCGCCAGCGCGGCCGGAGACAGCGCGGCGGCCCCGATGCCCTGCAGGGCGCGGCCGGCCACCAGTTGGCCGGGCTCCTGCGCGAAGCCGCCGGCGAGGGAGGCGAGGCCGAAGACGGCGAGCCCGATCATCAGGACCCGCTTGTGGCCGTAGCGGTCGGCGATCTTCCCGCCCAGCAGGAGCAGGCCGCCGAAGGTGAGGGCGTAGGCGTGGATCACCCAGGTCAGCCCCACCGGGCTGAAGCCGAGGCCAGCGGCGATCCGCGGAAGCCCGAGGTTCACGACCGACAGGTCCACCGACACCATGAACTGCACGACGGCCACCGCGGCGAGGGTGAGCCCCTGCCGGGCGGCCGTACGAGCGAGCGGTCGTCCGCTTGCTGATCGCGTGTCTGTCACCGTTCCTCAGTCCTCCGGCAGGTTTCGAGGAGATAGTTTTCGTACACGTACTGAAAGTACATCGGAACCGGCGCGGGTGTCACCGGCGGGAGCCTCGGTTGGCGTGAGGGAGCGGCCGGACGGAATGATGGGACGGTGTCCCGACGCAATGCCCCGCACGGCCGAACCGGCCGTCCACCGGTGACCTCACGAGCGCAGATCCTGGACGCGGCCCGGCGGCTCATCGATAGGGACGGCTGGGAGAAGCTGAGCATCCGCCGGCTGGCCGCCGAGCTGGGCATCGGGACGATGACGCTCTATCACCACGTGCGGGACAAAGAAGACCTGCTGCTCCTGCTGATCACCGAATACGCCGACCAGGTCCCGCGCCCGGACCTGCCCGGCGACCCGCGCGACCGCATCATCGCGACCGCCACCCTGATCCACGACGCCCTCGCGGCCTGGCCATGGGCCGCGGAGGTCCTCACGGCCGACGGGTTCGTCGGCCGGCTCGGCGAATCGGTGTGGATGGTCGAGGCCATCGTGGCCGGAGCCATCGACCACGGATGCACGCCCGAACAGGCCGTGCACCTCTTCCGCCACATCTGGTACTACACGGTCGGCGAGATCCTCGTCCGCGCCCACTCCGCCCGCCAGCCGGCGGACGCCGGCCGCGGCCCCCTCTTCAGCGGTCTCGACGCGTCGCGGATGCCACGCCTGGTCGCCATCGGCGACCTGTGGCGGACGCTGTCCGCGCAGGACACCTACGCCCAGGGGCTGCGCGCCCTCGTCGACGGGCTGCTCGCCCAGGCCGTGCCGGAGACGACGAGCCAGGCGGCGTCCGCGCGGCAGGGTGAATAACCCCCTGCTCCCGTCCGGACGCCCGTCAGCGGCGCGGGCAGGCGTGGACGGCCGGGGCGGCCCGCGCCTATCCCGCCCGACGATGCCTCGTCGGCGGCACCCTCAGGCCGGCAGAGCCTCGCTCGATACCATCCTGGTTCGTGGTGGACTGGAGGCTCCGGCCGGCGTCGGCGGCGGACGTGGAGGCGGTCGCCGAGCTGCGGGCCGTGGTGCTTCGTCCTGATCTTGAGCGGCTCGGCCGCTACGACGAGCAACGCGTACGGCAGCGGCTGCGAGACGGATTCACACCGGCGCACACCTGGACGATCGAGGCGAACGGTGCCGTGGCCGGGTGTGTGGCACTGCGACCGGCCGACGGCGCCTACTGGCTGGAGCACTTCTACCTGGCCCCGGCCCTGCAGGGCAGGGGGATCGGTTCCGCCGTGCTGGGCGGCCTGCTGGAGCGGTGTGACCGGGAAGACGCCCTGATCCGGCTGAACGTGCTGCGGGGGAGTGCGGCCCGGCGGCTGTACGAGCGGCACGGGTTCACGGTCGAGACCGAGGATGACGTGGACGTGTTCATGGTGCGCGAGCCGGCCCCGGCTGCGCCCGTTCATTGAGGGGCGTCCGGTCGCCGCGCGCATTCCGGCGTCGAATGAGTGCCGCGCCTCGGCAGGCCGTCGCTATAGCCTGGGGTCCCTATGCGTCACGCTCGGATGCGTACCATCCCCCTCGGCCTTGCCGCCGTACTCGCCGGAGTCCTGTTCCTCCCGGCCTGCGGATTGCAGTGGGCCGCTGCGTGGCGCGACGGCCTCGGCTCCGAAGGCTCGCCCCATGACCCCTCATGCGGGGCCCCGTCCACCGATACGCCGATCACCTCCGGGGATTTGGAGAGGGACGGCGTCGCGATAACCGGCCTGAGCGTACGGTCCCGCAACTGCCGGTTCTCCGCCGGGTTCCAGGTCACCAACCACGAGGCCGAACCCTTCACGTACACCGTCACCTTCGCATTCGTGTCCCGCTCCGGAGCGGTGCTGTCGAACGCGGAGCAGACGGTGCCGGCGGTCGAGCCCGGTCAGACCGTGCAGGGCATGGTCACTATGGGCGGGCTTCCTCCGCAGGAATACACCGTGGGGGGCGTGCACGTCGCCAAGGTCAGAAGCGTCCCGGCGGACGAGGCGCCCGATCCGGCAGGTCCCTGCCCGCCCTCGGGCGTCCGCGTCACACTGGGCAATGGTGACGCCGCCATGGGGCTCCGCGTCGTGGGTCTCCATCTGGAGAACTGCTCGACCCGCGCCTACCACCTCGACGGCTACCCGCAGCTCCAACTCCTCGACGAGGACAGAAAGCCGGTCACCGGCATCGAGGTCCTGCACGGTGGCGGCGGCATCTCCACCGTGACCGGCTTCGACGATCCGCCCCGGCCGGTGACCCTGAAGCCCGGCCAGAGCGCGTCCGCCGGCCTCATGTGGCGCAACACCGTCACCGACGGCACTTCAGTGCACCTGCCGTACGTCAGGGTGAACGCCAAGGCCGGTGCTCCTCCCGTGATGCTGACGCCGGAGCTCGATCTCGGCACCACCGGGAAGCTCGGCGTCAGCCCCTGGAAGAAGGACAAGCTCCCATAGTTCCTGTCTTCGGCCCGCGGCCCTGGGGAGCCGAGGACGACGGGCGGGGTATCGAGGCCCGCCGTCACCCAGCCGGAACCGCCGCCCAGCGGGA